>NZ_JBSFUW010000003.1:0-299196 GCF_053591995.1 Streptomyces sp. NPDC002835
GGCCGGCTGACCCCCATCGAATTCGAGACCCTCATGACCACACCGGCCCTCCAGGCCGCGTGACCGAACCTGTCACCCGAACCTGCATCAGACCCCAAGAAAAGAGTGTCGTGGGTGGCCTGAAGGCTGAGGTCCTCTTCGTCCGGCTCAGGAAGACGAACCAGAACGAAGCTCCGATGGCGAAGGTCGCGTACCACTCCGCGAGGCTTCCCCGAAGGATGCTGGCCTGCGTCGCCGGATCTCTGCCCAGTCCTCCACGAGGATCACCTTCCCTCCTGACCTTGATCACCAAGGAGAGTCAGACGAAGGCAGCCGTGCTGGTAGCGGGGCCGCAGCCGGCCGCGCCGTACGCGGATGACTCCGAGCTCGAAGTCGACGTCATCCCATTGCATGCCGAGAACCTCGCCCTGCCGCAGGCCGAGGGCGAGCGCGATGACCCAGCGCGCGGTGTTGCGATGCTTGCCCGCTTCGGCGAGAAGGCGATGGATCTCCTCGACGGTGTACGGCTCGACCTCTACTTCCTCCAGGCACCGCTGTCGTATCTGATCCACGACATGGCGCGCAGCCACGGGCGGGTGCGCGTCGCCGCGGCAGCTTGCGTGATTTACGGTCAAGAGCCCGCTGCCCTCGCTGAGTTGACCGCTCACCGGAAGCTAGGCGAGCTCGGCCTCCGACAACTTGTTCCGACCATGCTGGTGAGCCGCACCCCACTCGACGAAACCCTCGCCGCACTGCGGTCGGCGGGTTAGGCCCCTGTCGCCGAGACCGCCGACGGGACCGTACGCATCGAGCAGAGCCTCCGCAGCCGTGCCGCAGTCCCTGTCCCGTCCCCGCGCATGCCTGGTGGCACAGCCCGCCGCCGGAGCAAGGTCGCCCACCCGGCCGAGGCTCCGGCAACGGCTGACCTGAGCTCCCTGGCGAGCGAGCTTCAGTCAGCCCCGCTCACCACCCCGGAACCCGACCCGCACCAAGGGATCCCCTTCGACAGCGACACCGAGGAAATCATCGCCGGGTGCGCGAGTCGGCTGACCCTCACCGACGTACGCCGGCTGGCCCACGCCGTCGATCAAGGCCAAGCCGTCACCGTCGAATACCTCGCCGCCTCGGGCAACCGCACCGTACGCACCCTCAGCGGCCTGGAACTCGACCCACAACCTCTGGCGGAACCGGCTGTTCCGGGCCGGGCAGCCGGACGAGGCCGCCGGGCTCCGCAGCGTGGCAGACGCACGGGCTGTGAGTGGTGACGATGAACTGGACCGCAGGAAAGTGAGCCTTGGACCACTCGCCGATGCGCTGCTGCCAGGAGACGTGTCGGTGCGCGTCCACGTCGTCGATAAGGACGACTCCCGGGTACGGCAGGTAATACGGTCGGCCAAAAGCAGGGGAACCATCGTTGTCAACCTCCTGGCCACCGCAGGCCCTCAAGCCGGTCTGGGAACACAGGGAACCTCCAGAATCTTGGAGGCGAGGTGGAGTATGCGTATCTGACCGTCCCAGCGGGGAGAGGACACGGACCAGTCGCAGTCGGGGCGTTCACTCACTGAGCGGTGCAGGGCGTCGGTACATTGGCACGCAAACACCAGGCGGAGGGGGCCCAGTGGTCGAGAAGATCGTCGGCGGGCTCATTCTTGCCCTGCTCACCTATGCGGGCCGTACCCTCTGGCAGAACCGGCGGCACCTGAAACTGCTGATGGTCCTTCTCACACCGAGGCGCCGGACACGGGTGTCGGTGGCCGTGCTGTTGCGGGTACAGGAGGAGGACCGGTTCGTACTGTTCACCACGCCTGCCCGCCCCGGCGCCTTCGGCCCGCCGGGCGGAGTGGTGAAATACCGTGAAACGGCCCGTTCCGCCCTGGAGCGGCTGGGCTTCGAACCCGAACAGCGCGGACGCGCCGTGATGCGGCTCGATCTGCGAGGCTTCGTTGCCGGCAGCCGGGTCCTCGCGTTCGCGCGCTGGCTGCACTGCGGGGACGGCCGGGAGCCGGCAACCGAGTGCCTGCGGCGGGAACTCGTCGAGGAACTGGGCGAGGTCGGGCACGAGGAGCTGGCGGACCTCGCCAGGGCCGTGGCGTTCCAGCCCGTCAGGCGGGTCATCGACGGCCCCATGAAGGTGGCGGGAGAGGCGTACCGACAGCTTCGGTTCTTGGAGGTGTACGACCTCCTGACCGACCGGCCCGAGGCCGAGGAACTGCGTTCTGCACTGATCGCCCTCGCGAACGAGCAAACGGAAGCGGGGGTCATCTGCGCCACCCGCAGGGAGATAGCGCTCGGCCGGGCCGGAGCCCATGTGGTGCTGCCGCAGTCCGCCTTTCTGGTCGGCGACCGGCGCTACCGCGAGGATCTCCACCCCGCGAGCTGACCCTCCGAGGCTCTTTGTCCAAACCGATGGCGGCGGCTTCGCGGCTCTGCTGGGATATGGCGACCAGCTCGCGTGTGGCGTCAACAAGCTGTGCGTGCCAGGCACTTGAGGGGGACCAGTGACCGGCGGTGTGACCACGGAAATTCTCCAGCACTCGGCGGACATACTGGAGAGGGCGCTGGACGACGCGCTCCAGGCGGTGCCGTCACGGGAGTTCCGCCTGCGCAAGGCGCGCGAGGGTCTGCTCAGGACGCGAGAGCAACTAGCGAGCGGATACCCGCACGTTCCCGGGTATCGCGTCGCGAACGGCGCGTCGACCGTGGCCGAGTACTACATGCAAACGGATGTCGCACGGGCGCGCGAGTTACTGGAACTCGCCGTCCTCCTCCTGGAGTCCGAGCGGAACGACGACGGCAGGTACACGCCGACGATCGAGCACTGCCGGGAGCGACTGGAACAGCTCGGTCCGGTGCCCGCCCCGGCGGTGGGTACAGGACCCGCGCCGGGCCCCGGGGCGGGTTCCGGTCCGGCCTCCGCCGGCCGGCTGCCGCAGCAGTCCCCGGCCGCGGGCCCCGGAGGCGGCCCCGCCGTGGCGGTCTCCGCTGCCACGGCAACGGTCGCCCCGGCCCCGGCACCCGAGGGTCGTGCTGCCACCGCGGCGACGGACGCCGGGGCCGGCGTCGCGGTCTCGGTGGCCGCCGGGGCCGAGACGGCCACCGTCGGCATCGCGGCCTCCCGGCTACCCGCGCAGATGAGCCCGACCCGGGACTGGGACACGCTCCTCGGCGACTGGCGGTACGGCGAGCCCGACGAGGACACGGTCCGGCAGCTGGTGGCGGGGCTGGGAGCGCGCATCACCGAACTGTTCGGCAGGCACGCCGCCGTCCCCTCCGAGTCGCTCCTCCCGGTCCTCGACGAGGACCTGCAGGAGCTGCCCGGCCTCCTCGCCTTCGTCTCCGTGCCCGGCGACGACGCCCAGGCACTGCACCAGCGGGCCAAGGACGCACGCAGCACCTGCCGTTCGGAGATGCTGTCGTACGCCAAGGGCGACACGGTGGTCGATGTCCGGGCGCTGCGTCGGCACTGGCTGGCCAGCGCGCTCTGGAACTACGCCGTGGAAGGCCACTGGCACTCCAGCGGCTACCAGACCCTCGCCGACATCCTCGGCTATCTCCAGCTCATCCAGATCTCCTACCGGTACCACGAGGCCAAGCGCGAACAGCTGCTGGACGTCACCGAGACGGCGGTGCTGCTGGCACTCGGCGAGCTGCGCGACCCCGAGCTGAACCGCGTGCCGTACGTCTACGGCTGGCTGCGGCACGCCATCGGCATCCATCTCCTCGTGGGCGGCCCCGACCCGACCGCCCCCAAGGAACTGCGCTTCAACGAGCTGATCCAGGACCCCAGATTCGCCGACCGGCACATCTACGCCGAGTTCTGGGCGGCCCGTGTCCTCAACCGCTGGACCGAGGAGAACCGGCACCGCAGCAGCGTCGCACTCACCCTGCTCAAGCTGTCCGGCTGGAAGGCCGACCGGCTGGATCGCCTGCTCGACCTGCTGTACTCCTCCACGGGCTACTACGGCGACACCGGGACCCCGGAGGAGCGGCAGGAGGCGCTCGCCTTCTGGCGCAAGGCGGGCCGGGACATGCTGGCCACCATCCGGATGGTGCGGGTCGCCAGGAACCCCTGGGAGTCCGGTGCCGCCGCAACCGCCGACCTGCTGTCCATGGGCGACCAGGACGCGTCCGTACAGGTCTCGAACCGACTGCTCCAGGGCATCGCCGCCGAGCTGGCCCCGGGACCGCAGGGCACCATGGTCCAGGGCGCGCTGTTCGCCGGACGGCCCGTGCCGACCTTCCTCGCCCTCGACAGCTTCGGCCCGGTCGGTGTGCTGAAGATCGACGAAGTGGCCAAGGTGCGCAGGGAGAAGGAGAACTTCGACCGGTTCGCGGAGGCGTATCTGCGGCCGGTGTACCGGGCGAGCAAGTGTGTCGTGGGCAGCACCACCATCGCCAACAGCAGCAACGGCGATCTCTACCAGGGCATCTTCACCTCCTACGTCTTCCGGCACCGCGACGAACCGAAGACACTGCGGGACTGGGTGCGCACCGCGAACCCGGACGAACTCCAGCCGGTCATCGAGGAAGTCTTCATGGACGCGCTCGGCCCGTGGCTGAGCCAGGCCCAGCGGACCATCGGCGACCTGCGGGGGGAGTATCCGGCCCTACGTCCGGTCGCTTTCGAGCTGACCAGCTACGCGCCCGGCAAGAACGCGGAGTCCGAGTTGGAACACTTCCGGCTGCCCGAGGTCGCCGACATCTTCGGCATCGACGGCGGACTGCCCTGGCGGCACCGCAGGCTAGGGCATCTGCTGGAGAACTCCGCGCTCGGCTCCAGCCCATTCGCCGCCGACCCCGGCTACAAGTCCGTCACGAACCCGCTGTGGCTCGTCGCCCACATGGCGGAGATCGGCGAGCGGGACGCCGAGACGGACGCCCTCTTCGAACGACTCCTGTACGACCGGCAGTACGGCGTCACGACTGCCTCCTACCTGACCTGTGTCTGCCACGGCGACCTGCACGCCGAGAACGTCCTGGCCAGCGGACCGGACGGCCGACGTCCCGATCTCTACGTCATCGATTTCGAGACCACTCACCAGGGGCACATCTGCAAGGACTTCGCCCGCCTCGAATCCGCTCTGTGGTCACGGACGTTCTCCTGGAGCCATGAGCAACTCCTCCAGGTGCGCTCCTGGTTCGTCGGCTCGCTGCGCGGCACGGCCATGTGGGAGCCGGACATCCCGGGGGACGTGGACCCGGACGTGCGGCGGGTGCTGCTGTGCGTCGCAAAGCTGCGCACCATCCTCAAGGGCTGCGAGCAGAAGAACTGGCCGTTCGGCGAGGCCGAGTACCAGTGGGCCCTGCTGGCGTCCCTGCTGCCGTTCGCCCGCTACCGCGACCATGAGGACCAGGTGAACCGGCACCTGCCCTTCCTGCTGGCGGCGGATGTCGCCGATGTGCTGGTGGAGCATGCCGAAGGCGCGGCCTCCGGCAGCTAGCCCCAGACGCCTTGAGGCAGCGCGAAGGTGCCGGGGTTGCAGTTTGGGGTGCATTCGTGGTCGTCCGGGAGTGTTCATCTGAACGATCCACTACCACTGCGCCGCAGGTCAGAACGACCGCGAACCCGTCCGACCCCAGACGAACCGTTGGAAAGCGTCGGGGGCAACCCCTCACGAGTTCGAATCTCGTATCCTCTGCAGCCGCCTGAGGATCGAGGATGCCGATGGCCTGTCGGTACGAGTCCCGGGCGTATACGGCCACGATCCCGCTTCCCGGAAACAGGCCGAACCCCTCGACGGTGACCTCCACGCCGAGGACCAGCGTGACGAACGGAATCGCCAGATGCTCCTCGAGCATCGCATGGAAGCTGAGGTCTGTTCGTACTCGTCGTACGCGTCCACAGTGGCCTCTTCCACCAGTGCGTCCAGCCGTGCCTTGCTCCAGTCTTCCGCGCCCACGGCGTTCACTCCCCGGAGCGGAGAAGTTCGAGGATACGGTCGCCCACGACCGTGACCGTCGGCATCGGATCGGCGTGAAAGAAGCCCTTCTTCCGGGTGCGGAGAAGCGCATCGCCGTCCCGTTCCCAGCGGAAACCGGGCTTGCGCAGCAGCGCACGGAAGATCTGATCCACGCCTTCCGGGTGCCGTTCCACGAGCCGACGGATGACCGCCGGGGACACCGTGTCGTCCCCGAGGTATCCACGCAGCAGGGCGAGCCGCTCGCGGTCGCGGGACCAGGGACGGGTTGGCGAACAGCTCGTCCAGGCGCCCGAAATCCTCGTAGTAGCCCAGCCCCTCGACCTCGTCGTACAGCACCGCGACGCTGTCCGCCATGAGCAGTTCTTCGGGGAACTGGCTCAGCTCCTCGGGACCAGGCGACGAGGCCCCGGGAATTCCCGCGACCGACGCTCCCGCACCGCCTGCCGGAGGGACCTTCTCCAACCGTCGGCGATGGTATTCGCGCAGGCTCTCCTGCGCCTCTACGGGCGGCAGCACCACAAGGTCGGAGCCGAAGAAGTCGACGAAGTCCGCACGGGCCTCCGCCTGCATCTCCCAGGAGCGCCTCAGCTTGTCAGCGTTACGGCGCATCAACCCCGGGGACGCGGTCAGCGCCTGGAGCGCAGCCTGAGCAAGCTCCGGCGCGGACTCCGCGGGGTAGGCAGTGAAGGTGCCGCTGACCAGCCACGCGTCGATGTCCGGATGGACCGGCACGATGCGGCCGACGAGAAACATGCCCGCATCTCACGATTTGTTGTCGGTGATTCGCTCCCACCCTAGGGACTCACCAAGAGGGCGCGAGCCCGGTTTTCCGTAGCCTGCAACAAGCCGGGGCTGCCCTTTGCTGGGGCGGGATGCCTTCCCACCCCTGGACGAGGAGACTCTGGCAGTCTCGGCGCCGTGCCTGCGTGGCGGCGACCCGGCCGGTACGAACCTGCGAAACGGAAGCCTCCAGCACCTCAGCCGCCCTCTGGTCCGTCCGAGCGGTGCTCGACACGTCGCTGAGGATCTCGTCCGGGAAGGCGACGGGCCGGACGCCAGCCGCAGACTTCGATGCCTTGTCGAGTTTGCCACCCTGCATCTCCGCTTGCGTCTGCTGGGCCAGGACCACGCACCCGGGGCGCCGGCTCACCGAACCGCAGGGTGGTGAACGCGGCAAAGACGACGAGCAGGCGGTACCGGGGAGCGATTGCGTCAGCCGCTGCGTATCGTTCTCAACGGGTCGTCACCCAACTCCCCGGGGCGGAATTCCGACCGCTGGGCGGTGGAACGTTGCATCGGTCTCAGCCAGGCGGTCCGGCTGCGGTGGTACGAGGGCGGATTCCGGCCCGGGTGAGGCTTCCGCTCCCGCTGCACCTGCGGGCCGGGGGGTGCACCACCGCAGTCGCCCCAGGGACCGATAGAAGCGGTCCGGCAGAAACACGGCGTCCGCGACGATCATCGCGCCAGAGAAGATCGGCAGTCCCATGACCACCGCAATATTCACGTGCATGCCCAGCAGCAGGACCAGGACGGGGTATTTGAGTCTGCCGAACAGGACAAACGGAAAGGCGACCTGCACCAGCACCGTCAGATAGCCGACGACTGCAATCAGCACGTGATGGCCGTCGATCATCTGGGACAACGCAGGCCAGGGCCGGAACAGGTCGATGTTCAGGACGTAGTGGAGGGCGGTGCCATCGCCCCACTTGACGCCCTGCACCTTGTACAGGCCCGCGCATCCGTAGAGGAAGCAGACCTGGGCGGCGATGACGAACATGCCGCAGTTGTGCAGCACAGTGATCAAGATGCTGCGGGCGTCACCGAGCTGGTGCCGGAGACCGCCGCCGAGCCGACCTGCCGTCTTGCCCGCCGACGCCTGGAGCCGGGTCCTTCGCGCGTCGAGGGACCAGCGCCGGCCGCACGCGGTGAAGACGAGGTAGACGGCCATGAGGACCATGAGATTGTCCCCGCCGTCCGCCATGAAGATCGCCCTGGCGTGGAACGACACCACCACGACCGCGAACAGCACGGCCATCGCCCGGGTGCGCCAGCCCAACAAGAACAGCGCACACGTGACGAGAGCCACGGCGTAGCAGACCTCGAAATACACCCGGCTGTCGGACAGGGTGAGGACACTGACCCACCCGCTCTGGTCGAACATCTGCCTGGCAAGCGCGGGCGTCCATGGCGAACCGGGGCCCCAGATCTCGTCGCGGTGTGGAAACTCGCGGAGCAGAAAAACGAGATAGAGCAGCCCGTACCCGATGCGCAGCATCGCCGCCGCGTACAAGGAGACGGGCCGCTCGGTCAGGAGGACGAGGAGCGCATGGACCCGGGCGAGTACGCGCTGCGACATCCGCACGGCCGCCGGCTCGGTGGCGCGTGGGGGCGCTGCGACCGGTGCCCGCTCAGTCCGTTCCATGCGAGGACACCTTCCACCAAGGCAGATACCGGGTTTCAGCACTCGCCGATGCCGCAGCGGCCGGCCGGAAACCGCCCGCTGCGCGGGGCGCGGGGATGGGCTGCGTGATGACCCGCAGTTGGATGGAGTCGAAGGTGCCGCCACGTTGGTCGGCGACACGGTCCGCTGCGATGTTGCGCAGATACTTCTCGATCATCACAGCACGGTGGGAGCGCGGTTGGTTGTCGCCGCCGTGCGTCTTGAGGTAGGAATTCCAAGCCTGGCGCAGCATGTTCTGTGCCGTGTGGCTCGGGAAGACGTTGTGCTTGACGGCGGAATTGTCCCTGGCGGTCAGATCGATCCAGTCGCTCACCCGTGTGGTGCCGTCCGGCGCCGTCCGTTTGGTCCTCGCAGAAATCTGCCGGTTGACCGACTGCGGATTCGGGGCGAAGAGCCGCCAGTTCTGCTCGAACACGGGCCGGACCCAGGCGTCGATCTGCCGGCTGTACGCCTTCGAGACGGCATTCGGAGGCGCCACGTGCAGAAACACCAGGAGCACATGGGCCAGAGCCACTGCAAGGCAGAGGGCCACCGCGGCTCCCGTTCCCGCGGTCAGCAGGCGGGGTGGCCCTGAAGTATCACGAGTCATACGCGGTTCCCCGCCACCGTCCTGTGCTGTCGGTTCAGCGTCGATCCGCCGCGATTCCTTCGCATTCGTCGACTCAACGCCGCCCAGCACGGCCCCACCCGGCCCTTCCCATCCCGACTGCTCGCACCTGCTTCTCCTGCTTCTCCTGCTTCTCCTGCTCCCGCGGGCGGCGCGCGACGGAATTGACAACGATCCGACGCGCGCCGTCCGTCCCGCTCACGTGCAGGTCGACTACCCGTGCGCGCACTCCGCCGAGAGAGGACTCACGCGCGAACCAATGGTCGCGCCGATCAGCGGGGGAATAACTCGCTCAGCGTTGAACGTGCATTTGTGCACCCTGCGCCGGGCTTCTCGCCTTATCGCTGTCGTGGTAGCCGCCGTGGTGGTAACCGCCGTGGTGGTAACCGCCGTGGTGGTAACCGCCGTGGTCATAGCCGCCGTGGTCATAGCCGCCGTGGTAGTAGCCGCCGTGGTCATAGCCGCCGTGGTGGTAACCGCCGTGGTCACCGGTCGCTGCATCACCCGTTGCTGCATCACCGGTCGCTGCATCACCCGTTGCCGCATCACCGGTCGCCGCATCACCCGTTGCTGCATCACCCGTTGCAGCATCACCGGTCGCCGCATCACCCGTTGCCGCATCACCGGTCGCCGCATCACCCGTTGCCGCATCACCCGTTGCCGCATCACCCGTCGCAGCATCACCCGTCGCTGCATCACCGGTCGCAGCGTCACCGGTCGCAGCGTCACCCGTTGCTGCATCACCGGTTGCAGCATCACCCGTCGTCGTGGTGGTCGCAGCATCACCGGTGGTTGTTGTGGTGGTGGTGCCCGCACACTCCGGCCTGGTGATCCGGTTGGTGTCCAGCGTCACAGCCTCAACCTCGGCCAGCGCGCGGCCGTCGATGGTCGCTTCCGTAGTTACGGTGATCGCTGCCTTGGCCATGATCGTGCCCACGAAAGTGGTGCCGGTGCCGAGGGTGGCCGAGCTGCCGATCTGCCAGAACACATTGCACGGCGATGCGCCGTTGATGAGGGACACACTGCTGTTGCTCGCAGTCGTCAACGTCGAACCGACCTGGAACACCCACACCGCGTTCGGGTCGCCCTGGGCATCCAGAGTGAGGGTGCCGGTGAGCCCGAGACTGGAAGAGGCGGTGTAGACGCCCGGAACCAGCGTCAAGCCACCGGCATCCGGGGGAAGTGCGCCGTTCGATGCCTGTCCGGCGGCGTCGTTGTACGCCGCGACCAGGTCGGTCTTGGCTTGTTCAGCCACAGTGTCCCCGGAGTGCATAGTCCCGATGACCGTACCGGGCGGGAATCCAGAGATGGACGTCCCCGGATGCACTCCGACATCTCCAGTGACCACTGAGGGCCCGGTATTGGTGACCTCCGCGCCGGCCAGTACCGCGAAGCTGTCGGCGGTACCCAGATTTACAGGTGTTGCTGCATTCGCCTGTGTAGGCGTCACTGCGACTACGGCAAAGGCGACCAGCAGGGTGAGTACCCCCGCGATCCAAGCCGTCATTGTGCGCCGATGCGGCGCATCGGGAATATTCAGTGTCATCGAGGAGCCAACTCCTGTGGGGGTGGTGACGTCCGACGTTCCCCGTCGAACGGAATCGCCTCGCCTGTCGGCGGCATATTAAGCAGATACCCAACCCTCGTTGCGATTCATGTGGGGGATGTCGCCGGAACCGACCGGTATGCATCAAGAATGTATGACCAATAGTGAGCTGCCTGGCCGTCACTCATTCGTGCGGCGGGCGATCCATCGTTGATGCAGTCAATCCCTCCAGATAGGCAGATCATCGACCTACTCCCCGTCAGCGGAATCACGCTCAATATAATGTTGAACCGTACGGGTTCGTCATGGACACGAACTGTTCGAACTCCGACAGTTCCATCACAGCCGCAGGTTCCAAGAGTTACGCCGTTCGCTCGATGGCCAGGTGGCAGCCAGGCGCCATGACATTCACGACTGACATCAACGTGGCCGGACAGCAGCGGATGGAGGAGGCCCTTCTACGGATCGGAGGGGCCCCTGCGTCCGTCCTCCCGACGCGCTCTGCAGTGCCCCGCCGCCCGCAGCCGGTCCAGCAGCACCCGCTGAAGCTCCTCCCACACCCCGGCCCCTGCCACTCGGCCAGCCGACGCCAGCAGGTAGGTCCCGAGCCGAAGCCCAACTCCCGCGGCAGGTACTCCCACTGAATGCCGGTGTACAGAACGAACAGCACACCCTGCAGCGTCCCGCTTGCGCCCGGGATACCGGAAGCGCCGCTCATGCTTTGGCAACAGCGGCTCGATCACCGCCCACAACTCGTCACTGACCTCCCACGGCTTCCGCCGTGTCATGGCCACCCCACACAGCACGGATCACGTACACCTCCGCCGTGCCACAACAACACCTTTCTGCAAGGACCCCTGAGGGCGGACTCCGACCCGACGAAGGCCGACGCGGATCCTGCCCAGCGGCTCGTGGGGTGTAGCACATGCGGGGGTGCCGGTGGGCGGGATCGGGGGCAGGACGGCCGGATCCGGAGAAGAAGGGCTGTTTCAGGACAATCCTGCGTCCCTCGGAAGGCGCCGGACAACCCACGGCGCCGTTCGATACCTCTCACAGGCGGGAGACAGTTTCGCTACGGGGGGCCGCCTCGTTCGGACCACGGCGGCCGGTTGGCGCGGGCTGTTGATCCACCGTCCCATCAGGCACTTTGGACAACGAGGATTCATGACCAGATCCCACCATGCCCGCCTGTGGCGTTCCGCGTTCGCCGCGGGAGCCGCGATCGCCGTCACCGCCGGCGTCGTCGCCGCCGCTCCCGACGCCGAGAAGGCGCAGACCAAGCAGACCAAGCCGAAGCTCAGTCTGATCGCCGCCTCCACGTCGGTGACTCTCGACTCGTGGAAGGAGGAGCCCGGCGTCTACCTGGACCTCGGGACCTACCTCACCGCGGAGAACGGACCGCTCGAACTCAGGGTGACCCGTAAGTCCTACAAGGACCCGGTCGTCGCCACCCGGATCATCCGCCAGGGCAAGACCGTCCGCACGAAGACCCTGCCGGCCGGGCTGGTGAAGGACTTCTCCGGGCTGCCCGGCTTCATGAGGGTCACGATCACCGACTCGGCCGGCAGGACCGTGCTGACCAAGGACGAGTCGTTCTGCCCGAACAACGCCTCCGGCCGGGTACGCCCCGACGCCCCGGCCAAGTCGAAGTATCCGGAGAGCTGTCCGGTGAACCCCTTCACGCTCGGCTCGGTGTGGGGTGTCGAGAACGGCTGGGCGGCCAACACGTACTCGGGCCACTACTCCGACCCCGTCGCGCTCAAGGCCGGCAAGTACACCGCCAAGGTGTCCGTGGCCAAGCGCTACCGCGACCTGCTCGGCATCGCGGACAAGCCGCAGACGATCAAGGTGACCGTACGCGAGCGCAGCTGGGAGGAGGGCAGCGCGCGGGCGTCAGTCGCCGGCGGTCATGACGGGCACGCGACCGGCCACGCAGCGCCCAACGGTCACAGCGGTCACGCCGCGATGCGTCCCGCCGCGCCCGCCGCACCCACCAGCGGTGCGGGCCCGGCGTACAACGTGGGCCACGGCCCCCACCCGTCCGCCCCGCCCGCCGTGTCGTGGGCGGTGAAGAAGGCCGGCCTGCGGGCCGCCGCGCAGGCGGCGGACGGGCCCGGGCAGACCGACGGTTCCCGGCAGGCGCCGGCCCAGGCGCCCAACGCGAAGCGGCCCACGGGCAAGGCGTCCGTGCCGAACGTGCCGAAGCCCGACCTCCGCTCGCTGCCCGCCTACGGCATCCAGATCAGCGACGGCGGTGACGACGTCCCCGGCAAGGACTATCTGGCCTTCAGCGCCAACGTGTGGAACGCCGGCCCCGCGCAGCTCGTGGTGGACGGCTTCCGCTCCCCCGGCAAGAAGCTGATGGACGCCTATCAGTACTTCTACGACGCGAAGGGCAAGCAGGTCGGCTACGCGCCGACCGGCACCATGGAGTGGGACCCGCGCCCGGGACACGAGCACTGGCACTTCACCGACTTCGCCAGCTACCGCCTCCTGAAGGCCGACCGGAAGGTGGCGGTGCGCAGCGGCAAGGAGGCCTTCTGCCTGGCCAACACGGACGCCGTCGACTACACGGTGAAGAACGCCAACTGGCACCCGGACAACACCGATCTGTCCACCGCGTGCGGCCAGGAGAACTCGATCTCCGTCCGCGAGGTGCTGGACGTGGGCTCCGGCGACACGTACACCCAGGACCTGCCCGGGCAGTCATTCGACATCACCGGTCTGCCCAACGGCACCTACTACATCCAGGTGCTGGCCAACCCGGAGAAGCGCCTGAAGGAGACCGACCTCACCAACAACAGCGCGCTCCGCAAGGTCGTGCTGGGCGGCACGCCCGGCGCCCGCACCGTGAAGGTGCCGGCCCACCACCTGGTCGACGCCAACTGATCTCCGTATGAGGGACGCCGGCCGCGGGACAGGATCCCGGGGCCGGCGTCGCGCTGCTGCCGGGCCGTCGTCGGCCGTCCCGGCGGAAGCGGAGAAAATTTCCGCCGCGCCGTGTCGAGAATGCCGCACCGTCTCCGACGTCCCCTGTGAGAGTTGCCCACAGGGGGCGACGACCCGGCCAGAGGAGCAGATCATGAAGTACCTGGTGATGGTTCAGGGGACGCAGGCGGACTACGAGGCGATGCGCGGCAACGGCTCCGAGCAGGCCCCGGCCTGGAGCGAGAAGGACATGCAGGCCATGTTCTCGTTCATGCAGGGCGTCAACGACGACCTCGCGGAGTCCGGCGAGCTCGTCGACGCCCAGGGCCTGGCGGAGCCGGGGAAGGCCCGGCACGTCCTCTCCGGCAAGGACGGCCGGCCGGTGATCACGGACGGTCCGTACGGCGAGACCAAGGAGGTGCTCGCCGGCTACTGGGTCCTGGAGTGCGAGAGCCTGGACCGGGTGACGGAGATCGCGTCCCGAGTCACCCAGTGCCCGGTTCCCGAGGGCTCCCAGGAGTACCCGGTGGTCATCCGGCAGATCATGGAGGGCGGCGGCGACGTTTGCTAGCGCCGACCGAGACCGAGTACCTGCTGCGCCTCCACGCGCCGCAGGTACTCGGCGCGCTGGTGCGCCGCTACGGACACTTCGACCTGGCCGAGGACGCGGTCCAGGAGGCCCTGCTGGCGGCGGCGCAGCAGTGGCCGGAGAGCGGTGTGCCGGACAATCCGCGGGGCTGGCTGATCAGGGTCGGCGCCCGCCGGCTGACGGATCTGCTGCGGAGCGAGGAGGCGCGGCACCGTCGTGAGGAGGCGGCGGGACGGCTCGCCCCCCGCGACGCCTTCACCGCGCCGCCGCCCGGTGAGGGACGGGCGCCGTCCGAGGACGACACCCTCACCCTGCTCTTCCTGTGCTGCCACCCCGAGCTGAGCCCGGCGGCCCGGATCGCGCTGACGCTGCGGGCGGTCGGCGGTCTGACCACGGCCGAGATCGCGCGGGCGCACCTGGTGCCGGAAGCGACGATGGCGCAGCGGATCAGCCGGGCGAAGCAGCGGATCAGAGGGGTGCCGTTCCGGCAACCGGGCCCGCGGGACCGCGACGACCGGCTGGCCTCCGTGCTCCAGGTGCTGTACCTGATCTTCAACGAGGGCTATACGGCGACCTCCGGCCGCGAGCTGCACCGCGCCGACCTGGCGGCGGAGGCGATCCGGCTGGCCCGCGCCGTACGCCGGCTGCTGCCCCAGGAGGGCTCGGTGACCGGGCTGCTGGCGCTGATACTGCTCACCGAGGCCCGCAGCGCGGCCCGCACGGGGCCGCACGGCGAGCTGGTCCCGCTCGACGAGCAGGACCGCACGCGCTGGGACCGCGCGGCGATCGCCGAGGGCACGGCCCTGGTGGAGGAGGCGCTGGCGCAGAGGCCGGCGGGCCCGTACCAACTGCAGGCGGCCATCGCGGCGTTGCACGACGAGGCCCCGCGCGCGGACGACACCGACTGGCCGCAGATCCTCGCGCTGTACGACCTCCTCGTGGCTCGTACGCCGGAACCGATGGCCGAGCTCGGCCGGGCCGTCGCGACGGCCATGGTGCACGGCCCGCGCGCCGGTCTCGCCGAAGTGGCCCGTCTGGAGGACAAGCTGTCCGGCCATCACCGGCTCGACGCCGTACGGGCGCATCTGCTGGAGCGGGCGGGCGACCTCGATGCGGCCGAGGCGGCGTACCGCACGGCGGCGTCCCGCACCCTGAGCATCCCCGAGGCGCGCTACCTCCAGGCGAGGGCCGCCCGGCTGCGTGCGTGACCGCGGCCGGCCGCCGCACCCCTGGGCACCTCGGTCCCTTCGCTGGCGTGGCACCTGCCACGGGGTGATCATCGGGGCATGAGAGCCACGATCCACCTCGCCCAGCAACCGGAGGCCGACGAGCTGCTCGGCCGCAGCCCCCTTGCCGCCCTGATCGGGATGCTCCTGGACCAGCAGATCCCCATGGAGTGGGCGTTCACCGGCCCTTACACGCTGGCGCAGCGCCTGGCGGCCGACGACCTCGACGCCGGCGAGATCGCCGCGTACGACCCGGACGCCTTCACGGAACTGCTGACCAGGAAGCCGGCGGTCCACCGCTATCCGGCGTCGATGGCCAAACGGGTGCAGGAGCTGTGCCGGTTCCTCGTCGACGAGTACGACGGCGACGCGAGCGGCGTCTGGTCGGACGCGCGCACCGGGGCGGAGCTGCTGGCGCGGCTGAAGGCGCTGCCGGGCTTCGGCGAGCAGAAGGCGCAGATCTTCCTGGCGCTGCTGGGCAAGCAGTACGGCGTACGGCCCGACGGCTGGCGGGAGGCCGCCGGCGCCTACGGCGAGGAGGACTCCTACCGGTCGGCGGCCGACATCACCGGACCGGAGTCGCTGGCCAGGGTCCGGGCGTACAAGCAGGAGAAGAAGGCCGCCGCGAAGGCGGCCAAGGCCGCCCAGACCGCGCGGACGGTGAAGGCGACGAAGGCGGCGGGCCCGGCGAAGTCCACCAGGGCCGCGAAGCCGCCCAAGAAGCCCTGATGAAGAACGTGTTCATGTGGATGGAGGGCTTCCGTGTGCCAATGAGACGGAATGTGCGATGAGTTACGGCGCAAGTGTTCACAGCGGCCGCATAGATCGCTAACTTCCCTTCAACCCTCGTACATCTCGGGAAGGACCTCTGTGAAGGCAACCCGTCGCAGAGCCGTGGCCACCATGGCCGCAGCCGCACTCGCGACCCCGCTCCTGCTGGCATCCGCCTCCCCGTCCGCCGCGCGTCAGGACCCGGGCGACCGGGCCGCCAAAGACGCGTCGAAGCTGGCACGGAAGCTGGTCCAGAAGTCGTCCGCGGACGACGCATACGAGCACCTTGAGAAGTTCCAGCAGATAGCCGACAGCACGGACGGCCACCGCGCCGCCGGGTCCCTCGGCCACGACGCGTCCGCCGCGTACGTGTACCAGCAGATGAAGAAGTTCGGATACGACGTCTCGTACCAGCGCTTCAGCTTCGTCTACACCGAGACCCTGGCCGAGAAGCTCTCCGTGGTCTCGCCGGCGCCCCGCGACATCGACATCGCGGCCATGACGTACACCAAGTCCACCCCGGTGGGCGGCATCAAGGCCGATGTGGCCGCCGTGCCGGTGGACGACACGACCGGCTGCGAGGCGGACGACTACGCGTCGGACACCTTCACCGGCAAGATCGCGCTGATCAAGCGCGGTGGCTGCACCTTTGCCGCCAAGCAGGCCGCCGCGGCCGACGCCGGCGCGGTCGGCGCGATCGTCTACAACAACACCGAGGGCGCCCTCTCCGGCACCCTGGGCGGCCCGGAGGCCGGGAAGATCCCCACCGGCGGCATCAGCCGGGCGGCGGGCGAGCAGCTCGCCGCGGACGTCGCCCAGGGCCCGGTCAACGTCTCCCTCGAGGTCCGCGAGCTCCAGGAGGAGCGCAGCACCAACAACGTGATCGCGGAGACCCGCCGCGGCAACGCCGCCAACACGGTGATGCTCGGCGCCCACCTCGACTCGGTGGCCGCGGGCCCGGGCATCAACGACAACGGCTCCGGTTCCGCCGGCCTCCTCGAGGTCGCCGAGGAACTGGCCAAGCGGGAGAAGTCGCCCACCAACAAGGTGCGCTTCGCCTGGTGGTCCGCGGAGGAGAACGGCCTGCTCGGCTCCGAGCACTACGTCGCGAACCTCAGCGACCTCGGCAAGAAGGAGGTCAAGCTCTACCTCAACTTCGACATGATCGCGTCGCCGAACTACGGGCTGTTCGTCTACGACGGCGACAACTCGGACGGCGTCGGCGCGGGCGAGGGCCCGGCGGGCTCTGCGCAGCTCGAACGCGACATCAACGAGTACCTCGACAAGCGGGGCACCCCGCACGAGGGCACCGACTTCACCGGCCGCTCCGACTACGGGCCGTTCATCGAGGTCGGCATCCCGTCCGGCGGTACCTTCACCGGCGCCGAGGGCATCAAGACCGAGGCGCAGGCCCAGAAGTTCGGCGGTGAGGCAGGCGTCGCGTACGACGTGAACTACCACGCCGCGGGCGACGACCTCAGCAACATCAACATGGACGCGTTCGCCGTCAACATCGGCATCATCGCCAACGCCGTCGGCACCTACGCGCACGACATCAGCTCGCTGCGCAAGCCCGTCACGACCGTCCCGACGGACGGTGACGCGGGCAGCGGCGGCGGCCTGCACGACGGGCACGACCACGAGGTGACCGAGTAACACCCCCACTCGGGTCACGCCGTTACATCGCGGCGCGCCGCGGGCACCACGCCCGCGGCGCGCCGTTCCCGTTCCCGGCGCCCACGCAGGTGTCGCCCTCCGGGTGCCGGGCAGGGCCACTTTCGGGCGAATCGGCCGCGCGGCAGGCGGGCGGCGGAGGACCTGTTCTCCCGGTTTGCAAAGTTTGATCAGGATCGTGCCGCGGTTCCGTGGCTGCGCCATGAGCCTCTTGACCGGTAGGCTTTCCGTGTGATCTTCAAGCGCATCGGTAACGGGCGGCCGTATCCCGACCACGGCCGGGAAAGCACCCGGCAGTGGGCGGATGTCGCGCCGCGCCCGGTCCGCCTCGATCAGCTCGTGACCACCAAGGGCCAGCTGGATCTCGAGACGCTCCTCGCGGAGGACTCGACGTTCTACGGGGACCTCTTCGCCCACGTCGTGAAGTGGCAGGGCGACCTCTATCTGGAGGACGGCCTGCACCGAGCGGTGCGCGCGGCCCTCCAGCAGCGGCAGGTGCTGCACGCCCGCGTGCTCGAGCTGGGCTGAGCGGGCCCGGGCCGTCAGCAGCAGCGGGCGGCGGCCTCGGCGGGCAGCTCCGGGCGGGCGGCGGCTGATCCTTTCGGGGGCGTTTCGGCACCGTACGGGCGCAATCCGCTGATCGTTTAGTAGGCATAGCCACCCGGCGGCACTACGCTGCGCCCATGAGCATGCTGACTCCACCCGGCATGGGCGGAAAGTACCGCATCACGGGCGACAAGTACCCACGAATGCGACGCCCCCGGAACCGCCTCAGGATCGCATTTGCGGTGGTCGCCGCGGTGACCGCGCTGGGCCTGGCCGGCTGGGGGACGCTGCAGCTCATCGACGCGTTCACCGGGGACGGCGAGCAGACCACCGCGAAGACGCGCAGTGCCGGCTGCGAGCCCGGCCCGTCCCCCTCCGCCGCGCCCCCGCCGCCGCTGCCCCGCCAGATCACGGTGAACGTCTACAACGCGACACCGCGCTCCGGTCTGGCCAAGTCCACGGCCGACGAACTGAAGAAACGTGGCTTCAAGATCGGCAAGGTCGCCAACGCGCCGGCCGCGTACGACAAGAAGGTCCCGGGCACCGCGGTCCTCCTCGGCGCGGCGACCGCCCAGGAAGGCGCCTTCCGGGTGCTGGGCACCCAGGTGCAGGGATTCCAGGCGAAGACCGACACCCGCAAGACGGCGGACGTCGATCTGATCATCGGCACGGCCTTCAAGTCGCTCGACCCGAAGGCGAGCGCGGACGTGGCCCTCACGGCGCTCACCAAGCCGAAGCCGGCCCCCACCGCGAAGTGCTGACGAAGACAACCGCGAGACGACGGAAGGGCCCGGAACACTCCCGGCCCTTCCGTCTGTCGGTCACGGCACGGACGGCCGCGCGAAAGAGCCGCTGCGCCTAGTCGGCGGTCCCGTACATCCGGTCACCCGCGTCGCCCAGGCCCGGGACGATGTACCCGTGCTCGTTCAGGCGCTCGTCCACCGAGGCGGTCACCACGGTCACCGGCGTCCCCGCCAGCTCCCGCTCCATCACCTCGACGCCCTCCGGCGCCGCCAGCAGCACGACGGCGGTCACGTCGTCCGCGCCGCGCCTGATCAGTTCGCGGATCGCCGCCACCAGCGTGCCGCCGGTCGCGAGCATCGGGTCCAGCACATACACCTGGCGGCCGGACAGGTCCTCCGGCATACGGGTCGCGTACGTCGACGCCTCGAGCGTCTCCTCGTTGCGGATCATCCCGAGGAAACCCACCTCGGCGGTCGGCAGCAGCCGGACCATGCCGTCGAGCATGCCCAGACCGGCCCGCAGGATCGGCACCACCAGCGGACGCGGATGGGACAGCTTCACCCCCGTCGTGCCCGTCACCGGCGTCAGGATGTCGACCTGCTCGGTGCGCACGTCCCGGGTGGCCTCGTACGCGAGCAGGGTGACCAGCTCGTCGGCGAGCCGCCGGAAGGTGGGGGAGTCGGTGCGCTTGTCGCGCAGCGTGGTCAGTTTGTGCGCCACCAGCGGGTGGTCGACGACGTGGATCCGCATGCCGTCAACAGTAGCCCGCGCTCGCATCAAGGACGGCTCCGGAGGGAAGGTGGAGGGGTGTCCGCCCAGGCCGCAGGGCCGAGGGCGGTGGGAAGCAGCCGTGGGGTGGTGTGGCGATGCCCGAGTCAGAGCCGGAGCGCGAAGCAAAATCCACGAGCGACGCGGAGCGCCGCAGGCGACGCGCCCAGTTCCTGCGCGAACTGAAAGAGGCGAAAGCGCTGCGCGACCGCGTCCAGCCACGACGGGCCCGGGCCGCCCGGATGCGCCAGCAGATGCGTATGCGGACCTTCCGCTGGTAGCCCGTCCCACGGACACCGGTAAGAACTGATGGCCGACGCAACGACGGAAGACCTCTCGCGACGCGCCTCTTTCTGCCACGATTCCGAGTGGGCGGGGCACACGCAACGCACCGCCGGTCGTCACACCTCTGATCAGTGGGAGAGTCACGGTGTACTTCGCCGCACTGCTCGCGCGCACTCATGACGGGTGGGAAGCGAGCGACACAGAGCTCGACGATGTGGAGACCCTGTCGGATCTGACCGACCTGGCCCGCGAAGCCTCGGTGGACGAGGACACGGTGCTCCTCTACATCGAACAGGAGGACGCCTGGTTCGGCGTCCTGCGGGTCGAGGGCGAGGAGGATCCCCGGATCTTCGTCTCGGACGCGGCCACGGCCGCACGCTCCTCGTATGGGGAGATCCTGACCAACGAACTGCTCGGCGGGGACGACGACGACCCCGCCGACGACCTGGACTCGCTGAACCTCGACGGCACGGAGGACGGAGAACCGGAAGAGGACGAGCAGAGCACGGTCGACGTCCCCGCCCAGGGCGGCGAGACCGTGCCGGCCGGCCCGGTCGGCGACCGCGAGATCCTCGCCGACCTCGGGCTGTCCGAGAAGGAACTGCTGACCCTGGACACCGACGCGCTGATGGAGATCGCGGACGCGCTCGGCGCGGGCGAGGTGCTGGAGACCGTGCGCTAGTGCCCCGGCAGGCAGATGAACAGGGACCGGACCGCACCGCGGGCCCGGCGCCCGGTGGCGACCCCGTACGCGGCCCGTGGGAGGCGACGATGCGCCTCGCCCTCGGCGAGGCGGACCGCGCGGCCCGGGGCGGCGATGTGCCGGTCGGTGCCGTCCTGCTGGCCGCGGATGGCACCCTCCTCGCCGCGGGCCACAACGAGCGTGAGGCGACGGGCGATCCGACGGCTCACGCCGAGGTGCTGGCGATACGCCGGGCGGCCGCCGTCCTCGGCGAGTGGCGGCTGACCGGCTGCACGCTGGTCGTGACGCTGGAACCGTGCACGATGTGCGCCGGCGCCCTCGTGCAGTCACGTGTGGAGCGGGTGGTCTACGGCGCACGGGACGAGAAGGCGGGCGCGGCCGGTTCGCTGTGGGACGTCGTACGGGACCGGCGGCTCAACCACCGGCCGGAGGTCGTCCTCGGGGTGCTGGAAGAGGAGTGCTCGCAGCAGCTGACGGCGTTCTTCCGCGACCGGCCGGGGCCCGCCGCCCCCTGACGTGCCCCGAGCATTCGTGGCACGAGGACGTCCGGGCGGGCCGTTTCGCAGAACCGATTTCGGAGCACGGCCCACCTTGGGCTAAGCTCTCTCCCGGTAGCGTGTCCGAGCGGCCGAAGGAGCTCGCCTCGAAAGCGAGTGTGGCGCAAGTCACCGAGGGTTCAAATCCCTCCGCTACCGCTGACAGATGAAGGGGCGGTCCCAATCGGGACCGCCCCTTCATCGTCTTCTTACTGCGACCTGCTCACATGTCGTGCTGATTCCCCCGCCACTTGGCCAGCGCCTCCTCCTCCGCCCGGTAGGCGGCGGCGACCATGACGGCGGACAGGGCGAAGAAGCAGGTTGCTCCGGCGTCGAACCATCGCGTCCCCGCCTTGAGCGCCGACTCGTACGCGGCGCGGCTCACTGGTCGCCGGTCCCCGTGCTCGTTGAGGTAGTAGCCCGCCCCGGTGTGCTCCGGCTGCCCGCCGGCCGGAGCTCCGCCGATGGCGACGCACAGCACCACGCCGGCGGCGAGAGCCCCTGCCACGGTCTTCAGCCGGCGGGGGGTGTGCCACAGCAGGTCGAGAAACTCCTGACCCCGGGTTCGTACGCCTGCCCGGTAGCACCGCAGCACCGCGCTCCCGAACATCGGGAGAGCCAGCCCGAACAGGGTGAAGGCGGCAGCCTCGGGCACCACAGGCCTTCCCGGCAGCAAGGTCAGGGCCACCGCGATCGCGGCCAGTCCGGCCAGGACCAACGACGCACCCATATGGACCTTGTAGCTGGTCGGCACAGGCATCCCTCTCTCACCGGGTGCGAGCAGCCTGACTCATGGAGCGCCGTATGAGGAGTGCCGGTCGCAGCAGGCATGAGCGTCCGGGGTTGCGAGGTTCCGGCAAGGCGCCGGTCGACCTGCGCGACGGAGGGAGACGGGGCCCGGCTCGGGGACGGATGCGCGGGGCAGGCAGGGCCGGCGGATGGCCGCATGGTGCACGGGCCTTGCCGGGGGCTGCTCCGCGAAGATCCTGTCCGAAATCCGCTCGGCTAGACTCACGCGACGCGTGGGCCGGGGCAGGGACAGCAGGGGAGACAGGGGCCGATGGTGCAAGCCAAGAAGATAGCCGTCTACATCGTCGTCGTCTTCATCCTGTGGACGATCATCAAGTCCCCCGACCGGGCTGCCGAGCTGGTGGGGGTAGGGTTCGAGGGCATTTCGAGCGCCGCGCAGGGCGTCGGAGAGTTCATGACCGAGCTCGTCAACTAGGGCTCGTCAGGCCAAGCAGGGAGCCCCCTTGATCCGCCATCTGGTCCTTTTCAAGCTCAACGAGGGTGTCGAGCGGGACGAGCCGCGCGTCGTCGCCGGAGTCAAGGCCTTCCAGGAGCTCGACGGGGTCGTCCCCGAGCTGGAGTTCTGGGAGTGCGCCTGGAACATCACCGACCGGCCGATCGCCTATGACTTCGCCATCAACTCGGCCGTGGCCGACAAGGACGCGCTGAAGCGCTACCTCGAGCACCCGGCCCATCAGGCCGCCGCCGGACAGTGGCGGGAATTCGCCACGTGGGTGATCGCCGACTACGAGTTCTGAGGCCCGCTCCGCCGGCCCCCCGCCCCCCTGGGGCGGGGGGCTTTTCGGTTTTCCATCCCGCCGTGACGTCAACACGTCGTTATCGGGTGCTTGCACACAGTGGACATGTCTTGTGATGCTATGACCGCTTTTGAAGGATGAGTTGACCGTAAATGACCGTAAAGGGGTGGCTTGACCGTGTCGGCCAGTACTGCGCCTCAGGTGCCACCTCAGAACGAGAGGCCGGACGACACCGCATCCGCCACGAAGCCCGCGAGGCGAGGCGCGGACACCAGGGCTCTGACCCAGGTGCTGTTCGGCCGCCTCAAGGGGCTGGAGGCGGGTACCGCGGAGCACTCCAGGGTGCGCGCCGCGCTCATCGAGGCCAACCTTCCGCTGGTGCGGTACGCCGCCGCCCGCTTCCGCAGCCGCAACGAGCCGATGGAGGACGTCGTCCAGGTCGGCACGATCGGACTGATCAACGCCATCGACCGCTTCGACCCGGACCGCGGGGTGCAGTTCCCGACGTTCGCGATGCCCACGGTGGTCGGCGAGATCAAGCGGTACTTCCGCGACAACGTGCGCACGGTCCACGTGCCGCGCCGACTCCACGAGCTGTGGGTGCAGGTCAACGGCGCGACCGAGGACCTGACGACGGCCCACGGCCGCTCCCCCACGACCGCCGAGATCGCCGAGCGGCTGAAGATCGGCGAGGACGAGGTACTGGCCTGCATCGAGGCCGGCCGCTCGTACCACGCGACCTCGCTGGAGGCGGCCCAGGAGGGCGACGGCATGCCGGGGCTGCTGGACCGGCTCGGCTACGAGGACCCGGCACTGGCCGGGGTCGAGCACCGGGACCTGGTGCGCCACCTTCTCGTACAGCTGCCCGAGCGGGAGCAGCGGATCCTGATGCTCCGTTACTACAGCAATCTGACGCAGTCCCAGATCAGTCAGGAGCTGGGCGTCTCACAGATGCATGTGTCGCGATTGCTGGCGAGAAGCTTCGCCCGGCTTCGTTCCGCAAACAGGATCGAAGCGTAGCTCGAACGGGTAGAGAGTACTCGACTTGCTGACGTAGCCTCAAAAGCCTTGTACCCCCTGTTTCCTGGGCAATTTTGCGCGATACTTGTCGACATGTCACTACAGCGTGTTGCCGACATGTGACATTCTGCTGGAACCGGGTTTGCCGCAGCCCCCCCGCCGGTATTCAGGTGGAGGCTGCGTTCCTCAGACGTCGCGGCCACCGCGACCGTCCGCGACCTCAAGGGGGTGGCATGTCCGTAGAACAGGGCAGCTCGAAGGTGCTCACTCGCGCGCCAAGCGCGCCCGCACCTGCCGAGTCCGGCAGCTCGGAAGCCATCGACACCCGCACGCTCTCCCGCTCCCTGTTCCTGCGGCTGCGCGCCCTGGACTTCGAGGGCGCGGCCGACGACAGCCCGGAGCGCACCTATGTGCGCGACACCCTCATCGAGCTCAACCTCCCCCTCGTCCGGTACGCCGCGGCTCGCTTCCGTAGCCGGAACGAGCCCATGGAGGACATCGTCCAGGTCGGCACGATCGGCCTGATCAAGGCGATCGACCGCTTCGACTGCGAGCGGGGCGTGGAATTCCCGACGTTCGCGATGCCGACGGTCGTGGGCGAGATCAAGCGCTTCTTCCGCGACACCTCGTGGTCGGTGCGGGTGCCGCGCCGGCTGCAGGAGCTGCGCCTCGCGCTCACCAAGGCCAGCGACGAGCTCGCCCAGAAGCTCGACCGCTCGCCGACCGTCCCCGAACTCGCCGCGGTCCTCGGGGTGTCCGAGGAGGACGTCGTCGACGGCCTCGCGGTGGGCAACGCCTACACGGCCTCTTCGCTGGACTCGCCCTCGCCCGAGGACGACGGCGGCGAAGGCTCGCTGGCGGACCGGCTGGGCTACGAGGACACGGCGCTGGAGGGCGTCGAGTACCGCGAGTCGCTCAAGCCGCTGCTCGCCAAACTCCCGCCCCGGGAGCGGCAGATCATCATGCTCCGCTTCTTCGCCAACATGACCCAGTCGCAGATCGGCGAGGAGGTCGGCATCTCCCAGATGCACGTCTCCCGCCTGCTGACCCGCACGCTCGCGCAGCTGCGGGAAGGACTGATCGCGGACTGAGATCCGAGGTCCGTGCACCGGGCTTCCGTCCTGACGGGTCGTCAGCCACACTGGCGCGATGCGACGACGGACCGGTGCGGGAATCGTGGCGTCGGCGCTCTGCCTCTGCGGAGCGCTGACCGCGTGCGGCGGCGGGAGCGGCGACGGTGACGTGGCGCTCGGCGCCGCGGGCGCGGGGGCCGACCGGGCCCCGACCGCTGCGGTGCCGCCCAAGGGCGAGGTCTCGCTCGCCCCGCTGGACGGGGCGGGGGACGACGGGCGCACCGGCGACGGGAGCACTGCCCCTGCCGGGCAGGTGGCCGAGCAGGGCGCCGACGCGCCCGGCCGGGCAACAGGGCGGCCGCGGGGCGGCAGCGGCCATGTCGAGTCCACCCCAGGACGCGCAGACGGTACGGGCGGCGCCGGGACCCCCGTAGAGGGCGCGCCTCAGCAGACGCCGGGCTCCGGCGGCGCACCGGGCGCCCCGAAGCCCCCTGCTTCCCCGAAGCCGAATCCGGATCCGAAGCCGTCACCGACGCCGGACCCGCCCAGGCCCGACCCGAGCCCTGGCCCCACGGGCCCCGCCGTACTCCAGCTCGGCGAGCCCGTGCGCGAGGCCCTGGACAAGCGGTGGTGCGAGAAGGTCACCGTGGAGTTCCGCAACACCGGTGGCACCGCAGTCACCTCCGGCACCGTCACCTTCGCCACGCACATCATCGGCGCGCTCGGCGTCGACTGGGCCACGGTGGAGTCCCGGCAGCCCCTGCCCGCGCCGATCGCCTCCGGGGGCGCACGGAAGCAGGCGTACACGGTCTGCGTGGACGCCTGGCGGGTGCCCTGGGGCATGCGCATCGAGACCCAGGACGTCACCGCGACCTGGAAGTGACGGAAGACCGACCGGCGAGGCAGGTGGAACCCAGCCGATCAGCCCGATCGAAAAGCCGGGCCGATCGACCAACGCGACAGGTCCGGCCCGCCCGTCAGCCGAGGGCGAGCCAGGCGACCGCGCCGAGGACGACCACCACCGCGATCACACCGGCGATCAGGCCGACGCGCGACGAGGACGACGCGGCCGGCGTCGCGGCCGGGCGGCCCTGCGGGGAGCCCTCGTCGACGAAGGCGCGGAACATCTGGGTGCTGCCCGCGGGGTCGTGGGTGCCCTCGGGGCTCTGGCCTTGGGGAGCATGGGGGTTGTGTGCCATGGCCCAGGACCCTAGCGAACGGCGGTGCCGGGCCCAACCCCGGGCGGGCGCCGGAACTCCGCAGGCCCGGACATGACCGCCGCATGACGCTGCAGATGCAAAGCCTTTTGGGTTCCTTTACCCGTTCGGCCCACTTTTCATTTGCCTGTAGCAACCAACGGCTTCTATCGTTGCCCTAAGCAACAAAATCCATGGAGGGGCCGTGGCCGAGCGCAGTCAGTACGAGGAGCTGGCCCGGCAGATCAGTGCCGTCGGGGCCGTGAAGCGCAGCCTCTCGCGGATGCTGCCCGCCGACTGCCCCTCCGGGTCCGCCGCCGTGCTGGCCCTCGTCAGCCGGCACGGAGAGATGCGGATGAGCCGCCTCGCCGAACTGCTGGCCGTCGACATGTCTGTGACCAGCAGACATGTGGCCCATGTCGTGGACCGCGGCTGGCTGGAGCGGTCCCCCGACCCCGACGACCGGCGCTCCCGCATCCTGCGGCTCACCGCCTCGGGCGAGGAACTGCTCGGTGAACTCGGCCGCCGGACCGCGGACATCTTCGCCCACTGCCTCGAGGACTGGTCCGACGACGAAGTCGGACAGCTCAACGCGATGCTGGCCCGCCTGCGGGATTCCGTCGGGGACTGCCGGGCCCACGCCACCCGTACATCCGCACAAGACCGTTAAGGAAGTTCATGGCTACGACCACACCGAGCGGTGTGCGGGGCGGCCACGCCGAGCACGGCGGGCCGGCCGCCGCCTCCGGGGGCGGGGCGTCGATGACGCACCGGCAGATCATGGAGGCGCTGTCCGGGCTGCTGCTCGGCATGTTCGTCGCGATCCTGTCGTCGACGATCGTCTCCAACGCCCTGCCGGAGATCATCACCGACCTCGGCGGCGGGCAGAGCGCCTACACCTGGGTCGTGACCGCGTCGCTGCTCGCGATGACCGCGACCACCCCGCTCTGGGGCAAGCTCTCCGACCTCTTCTCCAAGAAGCTGCTGGTCCAGATAGCACTGCTCATCTATGTGCTGGGCTCCGTGGTCGCCGGGCTCTCGCAGAGCTCGGCCATGCTGATCGCCTGCCGGGTGGTCCAGGGCATCGGCGTCGGCGGACTGTCCGCCCTGGCGCAGGTCGTGATGGCCGCGATGATCGCGCCGCGCGAGCGCGGCCGCTACAGCGGCTACCTCGGCGCCGTCTTCGCCGTCGCGACCGTCGGCGGCCCACTGCTCGGCGGCGTCATCACCGACACCGACTGGCTCGGCTGGCGCTGGTGCTTCTACGTCGGCGTGCCGTTCGCGCTCATCGCCCTGCTCGTGCTGCAGAAGACGCTCAAGCTGCCGGTGGTCAGGCGTGAGGTCAAGGTCGACTGGTCGGGCGCGTTCTTCATCAGCGCCGCCGTCTCGCTGCTGCTGGTCTGGGTGACCTTCGCCGGCGACAAGTACGACTGGTTCTCCTGGCAGACCGGCGCGATGGTCGGCGGCTCCGTCCTCCTCGGCGTGCTGTTCCTGCTGGTGGAGTCGAGGGCGAGCGAGCCGATCATCCCGCTGCGGCTGTTCCGCAACCGCACCATCACGCTGGCGTCGCTGGCGTCGCTCTTCGTCGGCGTCGCGATGTTCGCCGGCACCGTGTTCTTCAGCCAGTACTTCCAGCTGGCGCGGGGCGAGTCGCCGACCATGTCCGGCGTGCTGACCATCCCGATGATCGGCGGCCTGTTCGTCTCGTCCACCGTTTCCGGTCAGATCATCACCAGGACCGGCCGATGGAAGGGCTGGCTCGTCGCCGGCGGCGCGCTGGTCACGGCGGGCCTCGGTCTGCTGGGCACCATCCGGTACGACACCGCGTACTGGCACATCGCGGTCTTCATGGCCGTCATGGGTCTCGGCATCGGCATGATGATGCAGAACCTGGTGCTCTGCACCCAGAACCAGGTCGCCCCCGCCGATCTCGGCGCGGCCAGCTCGGTCGTCACCTTCTTCCGGTCCCTCGGTGGCGCGATCGGCGTCTCCGCACTCGGCGCGGTCATGGCCACCCGGGTCACCGGCTACGTCGAGGACGGGCTCGCGGAGCTCGGCCCGCGCGGCGCGGCGGCCGGGCACGGCGGTACGGCCGGCGGCGGCATCCCTGACCTGGACGCCCTGCCCGGACCGATCCGCACGGTGATGGAGGCGGCGTACGGCCACGGGGTCGCCGACGTCTTCCTCTACTCGGCGCCCTTCGCGCTGATCGCGTTCGTCGTGACGCTCTTCATCAAGGAGGTTGCCCTGAAGAGCAGTTCACCGGACGCCAAGGCCCCCGCGACGACCAAGGCCCCCAAGGCCGTCGCCGCCGCCGAGGCCCCAGCACCGGCGCAGGCGGTCGAGACCGAGCCGGTCACCGATGTGGCCGGTGGAATCGCGGTGCACGGCGTGGTCCGCGGATCAGAGGGCGCCGCGCTGCCCGGTGCGGCGGTCACGCTGATCTCACCGGCCGGCCGGCAGCTCGGGCGCTCCGTCGCCCGAACTGCCGGCGGCTACACGCTGGACGCCCCGGGCCCCGGCTCCTACGTGCTGATCGCCTCGGCCGAGGGCTACCGGCCGCAGGCCGCCACGGTCGTCGTCGCGGACGAAGCACTGGACCACGACGTCGTGCTCGACGGTACGAGCGGGCTCACCGGAGTCGTACGGGCTGCCGACGGCGACGGCCCGGTCGAGGGCGCGACGGTCGTCGTCACCGACGCGCGCGGCGAGGTGCTGGGCACCGGGACGAGCACGGAGCACGGCGAGTTCGCCTTCACCGAGCCGGCGGCCGGCGCCGTGACCGTCGCGGTGAGCGCCGCCGGCCACCGGCCGCTCGCGCTGCCCGTCGAGATCGGCGGCCGGGGCGTGACCCGGGTCGAGGCGGTCCTGCGGGCCGGCGCCGTGGTCCGGGGCGCGGTACGGGCCGGCGCCGGGCGCCGTCCGCCGGCCGACGCCCGGGTGACGCTCGTGGACGCGGCAGGGCACGTGGTCGCCGGCGCGACGACCGGTGAGGACGGAACGTACGCCTTCACCGACCTGGACGCCGGCGAGTACACGGTCGTCGCGACCGGATATCCGCCGGTGGCAAGGCAGTTGACCGTGACCGGGCGCGGCGTCGACGGCCACGACATCGAGCTCACCCACCCGGGCGAGTGACAGACCCCGGGCGGCCGGCCCGTTCCCGGCGGAGACGGCCCCCGGTGACGGGGCGGCAGGCAGGGGACGGCCGGTCGCCCTGTCCCGGGGCCCGAGCGCTTGCCGCGGTCCGGCAGGGCGGGGCCGGATGGACGACGCCGACGACGGAGCCGGACATCCGGACGGTCCGGGGCGGGGACCTCCCGTAGGGTGCGCGCCATGGCACGCCACATCGCCACCAACACCAGGGTGGAACTCGACCAGTTGCTGGACTTCGTACGCCCCAGGCACCGGGCGCTCCTGCTGACCCGCCGCGCCGACGGCTCCCCGCAGGGCTCGCCGCTGACGTGCGGGGTGGACGACGCGGGCCGGATCGTCGTCTCGACGTACCCGGAACGGGCCAAGACGCGCAACGCCAGGCGGGACGAGCGCGTCAGCGTGATCGTCCTGTCGGACGACTGGAACGGGCCGTGGGTGCAGATCGACGGCACGGCCGAGGTGATCGACTCCCCGGAGTCGGTCGAGCCGCTCGTCGAGTACTTCCGCAACATCTCCGGTGAGCACCCGGACTGGGACGAGTACCGCGCGGCGATGGTCGAGCAGGGCAAGTCGATCATCCGGATCACCCCCGAGCGGTGGGGCCCGATCGCCACGGGCGGCTTCCCGGCCCGGCTCGCAGAGGACTGACGCGCGGCGGGCCCGGTAGGGGCGGGGCGTGGGAAAACCCGGGTCTGAAGCCCGTCCGAGACCCGAGCCCGCTGGTCCGAGCCACCCGCCCGCGACGGACAGGACGGTGCTACCGCCCAGGTCACCGGACCCGGCGCCGCGTCACTCGGCGGGCTTGATCAGGTAGCCCGCGCCGCGCCGGGTGTGGATCATCGGCGGGCGTCCGGCGTCGATCTTCCGGCGCAGGTAGGAGATGTAGAGCTCGACGACGTTGGCCCGGCCCCCGAAGTCGTAGCTCCACACCCGGTCCAGGATCTGCGCCTTGCTCAGCACACGGCGCGGGTTGCGCATCAGATAGCGCAGCAGCTCGAACTCGGTCGCGGTCAGACGGACCGGCTGCCCGCCCCGCGTCACGTCGTGGCTGTCCTCGTCGAGGGTGAGGTCACCGACGGTGAGCTGCGGCTGGCTGCGTGCCACCGGCGTGCCCGAGCGGCGGATCAGGCCGCGCAGCCGTGCCACGACCTCCTCCATCGAGAACGGTTTGGTCACGTAGTCGTCGCCCCCGGCGGTGAGTCCCGCGATCCGGTCCTCGACCGCGTCGCGCGCCGTCAGGAAGAGCACGGGCACGTCGGGCACCTCACGCCGCAGCCGCCCCATGAGGGCGAGCCCGTCCATGTCCGGCAGCAGCACGTCGAGCACCACGGCGTCCGGCCGGAAGTCGCGCACTGTACGGACCGCCGCCGCGCCGTCATCGGCGCTGCGGACCTCCCAGCCCTCGTACCGCAGGGCCATCGACAGCAGATCGCTCAGCGGCGCCTCGTCGTCCACGACGAGCACCCGCACGGGACCGCCGTCCGGCCTGAGCATTTCGGTGCGCCCCGAAGGCGTGGTCATCGTCATGTCGCCAGGCTGTGACATTGCCCTGAGAGGCTTCTTTCCTGAACCTGTGAATTCCCTGAGAAGGTCGGAGGACGGGCGGCGTGGTGACAGCACACGAATCCTTCTGGGCGCTGCGGCTGCGGCGGACGCTCGCCGGTGACGGCGCGGCCCCGGTCCTCGTCCTGGTGGAGGGCCGTGCCGGTACGGGCAAGAGCCGCCTGGTCCAGGAGCTGACCGCCCTTCCGGAAGCGGCCCGGGCGACCTGCCTGCGGTGGGCGTGCGGCGAGTCGGCCGCGCCTCCGGAGCTGCCGGACGACGGGCCGGTTTTGCTCGCCGTGGAGGACGTCCACCGCGCGGACCCCGGGGAGCTGGCGCTGCTCCGCCGGCTGCTGGAGCGCCCCCGGCCCGGGCTCGCGACCGTGATCACCTGCCGCCCGGAGGAACTGGCCGACCCCGGCCTCGCGCTGGGCTCCCCGCCACCCCGGTATCCGCCCGAGCTCACCGTCCTGCGGCACCGGGTCCGGCCGTGGAGCGTGGACGCGGTCCGCAATGTCACGGCCGCCGTGCTCGGCGACCGCTGCACCGAGGAGGCGGTGGCCCGGCTGCACGAACGCTCGGGCGGCGTGGCCCAGATCGTGGTCGACCTGCTGGCGGTCCTGCGGGACAGCACCCGGCAGCGGTGCACGGCGGCCGACGTCGACGCCGCGGGAGTGCCCGTACGGCTGGCCGACCTGAGCCTCGGCCGGACAGCCGCCCTGCCGCCCGAGCACCGGCCGATCGTGTGGGCTGCCGCCGTCCTGGGCGAACCGGCCGACCGCGACGAACTGGTCACCGTCTCCGGACTCGGCCGCGGCCCCGGCAGGCGGGCGCTCCTCGCCGCCCTCGCCGGCGCGGCGCTCACGGAGGCGGACGCGGGCTACGGGCTGCCCGTCCCCCTCGCGGCCGTCGCCGTGCGCGAGGCCGTACCCGGTCCCGTACGGCAGGAGCTGCACGGACGGGCCGCGGACGTGCTCGGCCACCGGCAGCCCGTGCCGTGGGCGTCGCTCGCCGGGCACCACCGGGCGGGCGGGCGAATACGCGGCTGGCTGCGCGCCGTCGAGCAGGCGGCGCGGGAGGCCGCCGAGGCGGGGCTCCACCAGGAGGCCATCGGGCTGCTCGAGGAGACCCTCGCCGACCCGGCCGTACCGCCGCAGGCCCGGGCGCGGCTGGCGCCGGTCCTGGCGCGCAGCGCGGTCGTCGGACTGCGCTCCGACCAGACCGTCCAGGTGCTGACCCAGATCATCGAGGACACGGCCCTACCGGCAGCCGTGCGGGGCGAACTCCGGCTCGATCTGGGGCTGCTGCTGTGCAACCAGGTCGGCATGAGCGACCAGGGCTGGAAGGAGCTCGAACGGGCCGCCGCCGAACTCCGCGAGGCCAGGCCGGACCTGGCGGCACGGGCGATGTCCGCTCTCGCCATGCCGTACTGGCCCAACTCCTCGTTCGACGTCCACCGGGCGTGGTTGGAGGACGCGGCCCGGGCAGCGGCGGACAGCGGCGACGAGGTCGTCCGCACGGCCGTCGCCGCCAACCGTGCCGCGCTCGCCATGAGTTGCGGCGACCCGCAGGCCTGGGCGCTGGTCAAGGAGCTGCCCACGGACAGCCCCGACCGCCGGTGCCGGCTGCACGCGGCGCGCGGGCTGTGCAACTCGGCCGACTCCGCGCTGTGGCTCGGCCACCACGGGCGGGCGGAGGAGCTGCTGACCGAGGGGCTCGAACTGTCCGGCAAGAGCGGCGCCCCCTACACCAAACACACGGCGCTGGGCGCCCGGCTGCTGCTGGAGTGGGTCACCGGGCGGTGGGCGGGGCTGGCGGAGCGGTGCGAGACCTTCGTCGCCGCGACGGCCGACATGCCGGTGATCTGCGCGGACGCCCGAGTGGTGCGCGGACTGCTCGCGCTGGCCCAGGGCGAGTGGAGTTCGGCGCTGTCCTGGCTGGGCGGCGCCGACCCGTCGTCCCGCAGGGACGCCGCACCACCGCTCGCCGCGGCCACTTCCGGGGCCCTGATCCGGCTGTCGCTGGCCCGGCAGGAACTGCCCGACGCGGCGGTGGAGGCGTGTCGGGCCTGGGCGAAGGTGAAGCAGAAGGGCGTATGGGTGTGGGCCGCGGACCTGGCGCCGTGGGCCGTCGAGGCGATGGCGCGCACCGGCGACGGCGAAGCGGCACGGGCCATGATCGCCGAGTTCGAGGCGGGTCTCAAAGGCCGCGACGCCCCCACGGCGCGGGCCGCGGTGACCTGGAGCCGTGCCGCGCTGGCCGAGGCGGAGGGCCGGTGGCTCGACGCCGTCCCGCTGTACCGGCAGGCCGCCGCCGCGTACGGGGCGCTGCCACGTCCGTACGCCCAGGCGCTGGCCACTGAGGCCGCGGGGCGCTGCGCCCTGGAGGCGGACAGCGCCTCGGAGGCTGCGGGGGCGGATGCTGCCGGGGCCGGTCGGACGGACAGCGACGCTGCGCACGGCGACGAGGCCCGGGGCAAGGGCGAGTCCCAGGGCAAGGAGGGGGACGGAGCTGCGGGCAAGGCGCAGGCCGTGGCCGATCTGACCGCCTCCGCGCGGCAGTTCGCCGAGCTGGGCGCCGTATGGGACGCCGCCCGCGCCCGCGCCCTGCTCCGCTCGCACCAGCCCGCCAAGGAGGCGCGCCCGCCGGGCCGGCCCTCGTACGGCGACCGTCTCTCGCCACGTGAGCGCGAGGTCGCCGAACTGGCGGGCACCGGGCTGACGAACCGGGAGATCGCGACGACCCTGCATCTCTCCCCGCGTACGGTCGAACAGCACGTCGCCCGGGCCATGCGCAAACTCGGCACCACGTCCCGGCAGCACCTCGCGGCGATGATCGACGCGGCCGTACTGCCTGAGGCCATGGACGGAGTCGCAAACGGTGGCTAATCGGACCGGTCACCGTACGAGCAGGGGTTAAACAGGTATCCGTAGCGGCACCCATCCGGATATACGGATGGCTGATTCCGGCCGTAGGTTCCCTGCCAACCGGCCGGTCGAACGCGCATCCACAGCGGGGGAGCTGTCAGCGCGTTCCGGCCGACCGGTGACATGCGCGGCTGAAGGGAGCCGTGTGCGGTGCCCTCGGCCCACCAGGCCGGCAACACCGCACCGTGCGTCCCCAACATCCGGACACGAGCGCTGCACCCCAACCACTGGCGCTCGCCGGCCGGGGCTCCCTTCGCCCGCCGCATAGGACGGCCGCCCCCTCAACCCCCTGCATCCTGTCCGCGGCCACAGGAAAGCCTGGCTTGTCATGAACTGAACCATTTCACCCTTTGGTTCCTGCGCCAGGTCAAACCCTCGAAAGGCAATGCCTTGAACGGTTCCAGACGCATTCGCATATCCGTCCTCGCGGTGAGCTGCACCGCACTGCTCTGTGCGGGCACCGCCACCTCCGTCGCCGCGCCCCTTCCCGCCCCGGACGCGCAGACGGCGGCCAACGCGGCAGCCACGGCAGCCCCGGCGGCCTCGGCCGAAAAGCCCGTCGAGCGCCTCATCGTCGGCTACAAGACGAAGGCCGCGGAGGCCAAGTCCGACGACGCCGCGGCCAAGGACGCCAAGGCCAAGGGCAAGAAGGCCGGCAAGAGCCTCGACTTCGACCGCCGGCTCGGCACCGGAGCCGCCCTGGTCGACCTCGGCGCAGAGCTCGGCACGGCGGACACCGCCGACGTCATGGACGCCTTCCGCGCCGACCCGGACGTCGCGTACGTCGTCCCGGACACCCGGATGTACGCCACGGCCGTGCAGCCGAACGACACCGAGTACAACCGCCAGTGGGACCTCTTCGAGGCCAGGGCCGGCATGAACGTCCCCGGCGCCTGGGACAAGGCGACCGGCGAGGGCGTCAAGGTCGCCGTCATCGACACCGGTTACGTGGCCCACTCGGACCTCGCCGCCAATGTGATCGCCGGCTACGACTTCATCTCCGACCCGTTCATGGGCAACGACGGCGGCGGCCGCGACAGCAACCCCGCCGACCCGGGCGACTGGCTGAACGCCGGCGAGTGCGGCACCGACCAGAACGGCCAGCCGGTCCCGGCCCGCGACACCAACAACTCCTGGCACGGCACCCACGTCGCCGGCACCATCGCCGCGGCCACCGGAAACGGCAAGGGCATCGCCGGCATCGCGTACAACGCGACCATCCAGCCCGTCCGCGTGCTGGGCAAGTGCGGCGGCACGACGGCCGACATCATCGACGCCATCACCTGGGCGTCCGGCGGCTCCGTCCAGGGCGTGCCCGCCAACGCGAACCCGGCCGACGTCATCAACATGAGCCTCGGCGGCGGCGGTTCCTGCGACTCCGGCACACAGAGCGCCATCAACGGCGCGGTGAGCCGCGGCACGACCGTCGTCGTGGCGGCCGGCAACAGCAACGCCAACGCGGCCAACTTCAACCCGGCCAGCTGCAGCAACGTCATCACCGTCGCCGCCTCCGACCGTGAGGGCAACCGGGCCTCGTACTCCAACTACGGCAGCGTCGTCGACATCGCCGCCCCCGGCGGCGAGACCGCGGTGAGCTCCGCGAACGGCATCTGGTCCACGCTGAACAGCGGCACCCGCAGCGTCGGCAGCGAGAACTACGTGGCGTACCAGGGCACCAGCATGGCCGCCCCGCACGTCGCCGGCCTCGCCGCGCTGATGAACCAGGCCGACCCGTCGCTGACCCCGGGCCAGATCGAGACCGCGATCAAGAACAACGCCCGTACCCTGCCCGGCACCTGCTCCGGCGGTTGCGGCGCCGGCCTCGCCGACGCGGCGGCCACCCTCGGCGCGGGCGGCGGCACCGAGGAGCCGCCCACCGGCAACGTGTTCACCAACTCCGCCAATGTGAGCATCCGGGACAACTCGACGGTCACCTCCTCCATCCCGGTGACCGGCATCAGCGGCAACGCCTCGTCCGCACTCAAGATCGCCGTCGACATCAAGCACACCTACCGCGGCGACCTGCGCATCGAGATCGTGGCCCCGAACGGCGCCTCCGCCCAGCTGAAGGGCACCAGCTCCAGCGACAGCGCGGACAACGTCATCACCACGTACACCGTCGACGCCTCCGGCGTGGCGGCGAGCGGCACTTGGCAGCTGCGGGTCACCGACATCTACAGCGGTGACACCGGCTACATCGACTCCTGGAGCCTGACCTTCTGACAGGTCCACGCTTCAGGCCGCATCAGGGGGCCTGCCGATGTCGAGGAGGGCATCGGCAGGCCCCTGCGTCGTTCCCCCGCAGTTGTGCGCTATCCGCCGCCGAGCAGCAGCCCCGCGCCGTTGTCGTGGCAGACGGCCCGCAGCCAGTCGTCCCCGAGCCCCAGCCGTTCCAGCGCGCGGAGCTGATGCGCGTACGGGTACGGGATGTTCGGGAAGTCCGTGCCCAGCACGATCCGGTCCCCCAGGTCCGCCAGCCGGCCCCGCTCCCCCTCGGGGAACGGCGCGAAGGCCTCGCTGAAGTCCGTGAACGCCATCGTCGTGTCCAGCCGGACCTCCGGATATCGCTCGGCCAGTGCCAGGAAGTCGCCGTACTCGGGCATCCCCATGTGCGCCACCACCAGCCGCAGCCGGGGATGGCGCGCCAGCACCCGCCCCACCGGCTCAGGACCGGTGTGCTTGCCGGGCGCCGGTCCGGAACCGCAGTGCATCACCACCGGTACGCGCGCCTCCGCGAGCAGGCCCCAGACCGGGTCCAGCAGCGGGTCGGCCGGGTCGTACGCCCCGACCTGCAGATGCGACTTGAAGATCCGCGCCCCGCCCTCGACGGCCTCCCGCACATAGCGCTCCACCCCGTCTTCGGGGAACAGCGTCGCGGTGTGGGCGCAGTCCGGCGTCCGCGCCGCGAAGTCCGCCGCCCAGCCGTTGAGCCAGGCCGCCATCCCCGGCTTGTGCGGGTACAGCATCGAGGTGAAGGCCCGTACGCCGAACTCCCTGAGCAGCGCGACCCGTTCCTCCTCCTCGTGCCGGTACGTGATCGGCCACTCCATGCCGGTCAGGGGGCCGACGGCGTCGAAGTACGCCCAGACCTTCTTCAGCACCTGCTCCGGCATGAAGTGGGTGTGCACATCCACAAGCCCGGGCAGCCCGAGCCGCTGCCAGAACTCCCGTACCTCCGCCGCCCGGCTCCCGCTCAACGCCGCCCCTTCCGTACGCCCCGCCACAGCCTCGACCCGTCCGGCTTCATCAGAACAAGCCTGCCCTTCATCAGAACAGCCCGTCCTGAACGCCGGGGTCCCCCGACTCCACCTCGTTCACCGGAACGGTCAACGCTTCGCCGGCGCCGGCGCCCACCAGCCCCCACCCGGTCATCAGCCGCGTGTCGACGACGACAACCCCGTCCGCGGCGGTCCGCAGATGCAGGTCCGGCCCGGCCGCCGCGACCAGCCGGCCCGCGACCACCCCGCCGTCCACGAGCTCCCGCACCACGGCCGTCGCCGCGGGCAGCCCGTCGAGCCCGAACACCCCGGCGTGGTCGACCGCCTCGAACGCGATCGGCTCCAGAGCCTCCGCCCACCCCGGCAGGGCGAGCGCCCGTGCGTGGAGCGCCGCGACCTCGGCGGCGCGCTCCTCCGCTCCGCCCGGCAAGGCGGCCCGCACGGCCCGCTTATGGGCGTACGGGATCCGGTCCGGCACCTTGAGCGCGGCCCGCAGCAGCTCCTCCGTACGCCGCGCCGCCATCAGCGGCCCCCGCCCCAGCCAGGCGAACACCACGGCGCCCTGCTCCAGCAACCGCGCCGGCCCGCGCTGCTCGGCGGTGATCCCGACCTTGACCATGCCCGGCCCGAACCACGCCAGGTACACCCGGTACGTACGGGGATCGTCGGGCACGGCGTCCGCGGCCACCGAGTGCGCCCGGTCCAGCCGCGCGCACTCGCCACACCGCGCCTGCGCCGCCCGCCCCGGGACCTCGGCCCGCACCGGACAGACGTTCCCCCGCGCCCCCGTACACCGGCGTGCGCCCTCCGCCCGGAAGCCCAGCTCCTTGCCGGCGACGAGCGGACTGATGCGCCCGCCCTCCCACTCGAGCACCGCGACCCGCGCCTCGGGCGGCCATCTGACCCCCGCACACCGCCACATCACCCCGCCCTTACCTCCACCGCGATCCGCATCCCCCCATCCTGTCGCAACGCCCGGCGACGGACTCCCGGATCGGGCCTGCCACACCTGTCGCGGGTCCGGACAGCGCGGCGTCCCCGGACTTTCGTCAGGGGACGCGAGGGACTGCCGGGGACTGCTGGGCAACACGGCGGGGTTCGAACCTTCGCTGATGTCCGACCGGCAACGCGAGAGGCCCCGGACTCTCGTCCGGGGCCTCTGGTCTGCTGTGCACTCGGCAGGATTCGAACCTGCAACCTTCTGATCCGTAGTCAGATGCTCTATCCGTTAAGCTACGAGTGCTTGCCCGCGGCGTCAGCCGCTGGTTTTACCGGCGGGCTTTTCGGCCCGGTCGGCGTTGCGGGAACAACATTACATGACCTGCGCCGCGACGCGAAATCCATTAGCCGCACCCCGCCTGACCTGGGCAAACACCCGAACGGGTGTATCTGCGCGGGCCTGGGAACGACCGAAGCCCCGGCCTGGTGGCCGGGGCTTCGGTGATCAGCTGGCGGAGGCGGAGGGATTTGAACCCTCGATGGGCTTTAAGACCCAAACCGCATTAGCAGTGCGGCGCCATAGACCGGACTAGGCGACGCCTCCAGCACACCCGCACACGTGCGAGTGGTGCGTGCAGATGATGACACAGCCCAGTGGCGTGTCACCAATCGCCGTCCACGGTACTAGGCACCGGGCCCGCAGAGCAAAGCATCTTCGGTTGCGCAACGCCGGGGCGTGAGCAGCGTTAGACATGCCGGGGCCGGTCGCGGCCCCCGCCGAGCCAGTGACCTTCCCAGGAGCCCCCATGCTGCGCCGCCTCTTCCTCACCGCAACCGCGTCCGCCGCCGCGCTCGCCGCGGCCGTGCCCGCCGCGGGAGCCGCCGCCTCTCCGCTGCCGCTGCCCCTGTCGCTGCTGGAGAGACCGGAGCGGCTGACCGTGATCGTCTCGGAGACGGGCAACGCCCGCACGGACGGCAGGTACGAGCTCGAGTGCCGGCCCGCCGGCGGGACGCACCCGTCGGCCGAGTCGGCCTGCGACCGCCTCGAAGAGCTTTCACGAGAGCACCAGGACCCCTTCGCCCCGGTGCCGACGAACCGGATGTGCACCCAGCAGTTCGGCGGACCGGCCACCGCCCGGATCACCGGGACCTGGCAGGGACGTCACGTCGACGCCACGTTCAACCGGAGCAACGGTTGCGAGATCTCACGCTGGCAGAACCTCCAGCCGGTACTGCCGGACACCAGGTCATAGGCCGACAGTGCAGGCCGTGCGCACACATCCTTGGTGAGAGCTCCCCCTCATCCGCCGTCCCGGCCGCCGCCGCTGCCCTTAGACTCCCTTCAGTGACAGGCCGAGGCCCGAGGGGCAGGATGGGACGGGCCGTCCGCAATACGCAGTTGGTCAGGGAGGAACGGTCGTCGTGAGCAGCAGGCCATCCCGAGGCGCTGCTCGCCTCGCAGCCATACTCGACGCCCTCCCGGACGGGCTCGTCCTCGTCAACGCCAACGGCACGGTCGTCAACGCCAACACCATCGCGCTCGAACTCTTCGAGACACCGGGCACCGCCCTCGTCGGGCGGGGCCTGCTCGATCTGCTGCCCGAGTTCGACTCCCGGCTGATCCCCGGCTCGATGCGCCGGCCCGACGCCGCCGACCACCGGGGGCGTACGAAGCCGACCCGCATGATCGCGCGGCGTACGGACGGCGGCGAGTTCCCGGTCGAGGTGACCAGCGCGAGCCTGGAGGACGGGCGCGAGGCCTACGACTCGTACAACGCGTACACCGGCGACGAGCTGCTGATGCTGGTCGTCCGGGACCTGTCGGGGACCGTGGACACCGAGGCTGAGCTCGCGCGTTCGCAGCGGCAGACCGAGATGATCCTCCGCGCCGCGTCCGAGGGCGTCGTGGGCACGGACACCGACGGACGGGTCGTGCTGGTCAACCCGGCCGCCGCGCAGATCCTCGGTTTCCGCGCCAGCGACCTCGGCGGCCAGGAGCTGCACCCGCTGATCCTCCACTCGCGGGCGGACGGCGAGCCGTTCCCGTACGAGGAGTCGCCGCTCGCCGACACCCTCAAGTCCGGGCGCAAGCACCGGGTGCGCGGCCAGGTGCTGTGGGCCAAGAACGGCGACAAGGTCTCCGTCGACCTGACGACCGCGCCGGTGCGCGACGGGGACCAGCTGGTCGGCGCGGTGATGACGTTCACCGACCGGCGGCCGTACGAGGAGCAGGCGCAGAAGCACGCCGTGGAGCTCGCGGAGACGACGGAGCGGCTCACGACGGAGCTGACGGAGACGACGGAGCGGCTCACCGCCGAGCTCGACGCCACGTCGGAGCGGTACGAGGCCGAACTGGCCGACAAGGTGGACCGCTACACCGCCGCGCTGGAGAACGGCGCGGAGCGGTACTCCGAGCTGGCCGCCCGGCACGCGCAGCTGGCCGCCGTGCTCGGGGAGTCGCTGCGCGGCCCGCTGGAGGAACTGCGCACCGAATTGAGCACGCTGGCGGCCGACCCGGCCGGCCAGCTGTGGCCCGAGGCGAACCAGATCCTCCACCATCTGGCCGCCGGTTACGCCCGGATGACGACACTTGTCGACAATGTCCTCAGCTATCAGCTGCTCGACACGGGCGCCGAACAGCTGACCAAGTCCAACGTGCTGCTCGACGCGGTCGTGACGGCCGGCGTCGAGGGCGCGATCGAACTCATCGGACCCGGACGGGCCCAGTTCGCCGTCCACGCGCCACCGATCGAGGCCGAGGTCGACGGAGGCCGCCTGGCCACGGCGCTCGCGCATCTGGTCGCGGACGTGGCGGGCGTCGACTCGACCGGCAAGGCCAAGCTGGCGCCCGGTGGCGGATACGTGGACTCGACCGTCGTGGTCGCGGCCGCCCAGCGCGGCGACGTCGTACGGATCGAGGTGCGCGGCCCGTTCGCCGGGGGCGACCCGGTGCACGAGCCGATCGTGCGGGGGATCGTACGGGCGCACGGCGGAGTGCTCCAGACGCACGAGGTGCCGGGCATGAGCGGCAGCGCGTACGTGCTCGAGGTGCCGCTCGGTGAGGGGGCGGGAACGGTCACACCGCCCGCCGCGGCCCCCGACCGGATGCCCGCCCTGCCCGCCCAGCAGTCGGCGGAGCCGTCCGTACCCGCATCCGCGCCTGCGACGCCGTCCGGGCCGGTGGCTGTCCCCGCGAACACGATGGGCGGCGGCGGTGGCCGCCGCCGCGCCCGGCGGGCCTCCACGGACGCGTTCCTGGAGAGTCCCGTGGCCATGGAGGACCCGGTGGCGGCCGCGCCGCCGACCGGGCGGCGCCGCGCGGCACAGGCGGACGCGGAGCTCATTCCCGCTCAGGACACCGGCGAGGACACGGGTGAGCGCCCGACCGGCAACGGTGGGACCGGGCGCCGGCGCGGCCGCCCCAGCCCCGCCGAGAACAGCGCCGTGGCCCTGCGGCCCACGGAGGGCTCCGTGGTGACCGCAGCGGAGGGCGCGAGCGGACGGGCCGCACGCGGGGAGACCGTGCCGCCGCAGGGGGTGCCGGTCGACGCCCACGGCGTCCAGTCGGCTCCCTCGGGGCGGCGCGCGCGCAGGGCCGTCGAGAGCGGCCTGCCCAGGCCGGCGGAAGGGCAGCCGGACCAGTCGTCCGCGCAGCCGCCGCAGCCCAGCCGGCCCTCCCAGCCCTCCCAGCCTTCTCCGCCCCGTCAGCTCCCGCAGTTGCAGAGCGCGCTGAGCATCCAGGACGCGCAGGAGGCGGCGCAGGGGGCCCAGGACCCGCGCGAAGCCCGTGCCCCCCAGCCGCAGCCGCAGCCCCAACCGCAGGCCCAGCACGCGCCGCAGCCGACCGGTCGTCGGGCCAGGCGGGCGCTGGCGGCCGCACCGGCCGAGGCCGAGGTCGAGAGCAAGGCGCCGCGTACGGCGTTCGCGCTGCCGCCCGCCGAGGCCGACAGGGCACCTGCCGCAGCGGCCCCGGCCGACTCCGCGGCGGAGCGGCACGATGCCGTGGCCGGGGCCCCGGACGTCCAGCACCACACGCCGCCGCAGCAGCACCCGGTTCCGACGGGACGCAGGCGCGCGCGCAGGGACACGCAGCCGCCGCAGCTTCCGGCGCAGGCTGAGCCCTCGCAGAACCCCGCTGAGGCGGCGACGGGTCCGGCCGGGCCGCCTGCTCACGGCGGTCACGCAGCCCCCGGTCAGGCGGACCGTGGCCAGGACGGCAGGCCGGGCGACACCGGTACGCCGCCCGCGCCCGCCGCCGTGCCGTCCTCCGACACCGGGTCCGTGTCGCTGCCCCTGCCGCCGGCGGCCCCGACACCGGCCGAATCGCCGGCGCAGGCACCGCCGCAGCCGCAGGGACCTCAGGAAGCAGACGTCCCGCAGCCCACCGCGCTGCCCGCAGCCCAAACTCCCCCGCCCGTGGCCGCACGGGTCGCGCAGCCTCTTCCCGAGGAGCAGCCGGCACCTGCGGACTCCACCCAGGGCCGTGCCTTCAGCGTGCGCACCCTGGGCCAGGGCGTTCCGTTCGCCCAGCACCTCACGCAGCAGCAGAACCAGACGCTCGGCTCCGGCCGCCGCCGGAAACTGGGCACCCGCCCGGACGCCGAGGATCCCGAGCTCGACGCCCGCCCCCACCCGCAGCCCGCGGCGGCTCCGACTCCCGCTCCGATGCCGCCCGCCGCGCCGCAGAACGGCTCCCGGCTGCCCGCGGAACTGGCGGACAACCGCTCGGAGGGCCGGGCGTACGCGATAGGAGCCCCGGACGAGGGCGCGGAGGGTCCGGAGCCGCTCGACGGCCCCGGCGGCGCGGTAGAGGTCGCCAACCGGCCGCAGCCGCAGCCCGTCGACGACGAACTGCCCCCCGAGCCGCTGGACAACCCGCGCCGGCTGCTGGTGTGGCCCGCCCCCGACGTCTCCACCCAGCAGGCGCTGAGCGAGCGCGGCTACCGCCCTGTCGTCGTGCACTCGCGCGAGGAGGTCGACGCGCAGATCGCGGCGTTCCCGGCGGCGCTGTTCGTGGACCCGCTGACCGGGCCGATCACCCGGACGGCACTGCAGTCGCTGCGCCAGGCCGCCGTCGCCGCCGAGGTCCCGGTGCTGGTGACCGCGGGGCTCGGGCAGGCCACACGGGAGGCCGCGTACGGCGCCGATCCGGCCGTCCTGCTCAAGGCGCTGGCGCCCCGCGACAGTGAGCAGCACCCGTCGCGGGTGCTGCTGATCGAGGAACACGAGGAGATCGCCCTCGCGCTGACGTCCACGCTGGAGCGGCGCGGTATGCAGGTGGCGCGGGCCGGGGCCGACGCGGACGCGGTCACGCTCGCCGGCCAGATGCGGCCGAACCTGGTGGTGATGGACCTGATGCAGGTGCGCCGCCGGCGGGCCGGGATCATCGACTGGCTGCGGGCGAACGGCCAGCTGAACCGCACTCCGCTGGTCGTCTACACATCTGCCGGCCTCGACCCGGCCGAGCTGCCGCGGCTGGCGTCGGGGGAGACGGTGCTCTTCCTCGCGGAGCGCTCGACGAGCAACGAGGTGCAGGCGCGCATCGTCGACCTGCTGGCGAAGATCGGCACCAACTGAGGCCGGACGCTTCAGACGGAAGAGAGGGCCGGCGGTCAATGACCGCCGGCCCCTCTTCCGCTTCCCCGCCCGCCGTGAGGAGGCCCGGCCCGTCTCGGGCGGGCGCTCCTCTGCGGGCACAGCCGGCGTCTTCCGCCGGCCCGGCGGCTACAGCTCGGTGACGTCGAGCTCGCCCTCCGCGTACTGCCTGCGGATGACCTTCTTGTCGAACTTGCCCACGCTGGTCTTCGGCACCGCCGGCACCACCGCCCAGCGCTCCGGGAGCTGCCACTTGGCGATCTTCCCGGCCAGGAACGTCTTCAGCGTCTCGTAGTCCGCGGTCGAGCCCTCCTTCAGCACCACGGTCGCCAGCGGGCGCTCGCCCCACTTGTCGTCGGGCACGGCGACGACCGCCGCCTCCGCGACCTCCGGGTGCGCCATGAGCGCGTTCTCCAGTTCGACGCTGGAGATCCACTCGCCGCCCGACTTGATGACGTCCTTGGCCCGGTCGGTCAGCGTCAGATAGCCGTCGGGGCTGATCACGCCGACGTCGCCCGTCTTCAGCCAGCCGTCCTCGTTGAACTTGTCCTCCGGGCGGAAGTCCTCGCCGCCCGCGCCGCCGTAGTACGCAGCGGCGATCCAGTTGCCGCGTACCTCCAGCTCACCGGCCGACTCGCCGTCCCACGGCAGGAACTCCCCGCCGGGGCCGACCAGGCGCGCCTCCACGCCGGCCGGGAAACGGCCCTGCGTGATGCGGTACGGCCACTCCTCCTCGGCGGTCAGCCCGGCGGGCGGGTGGGCCATCGTGCCGAGCGGCGAGGTCTCCGTCATGCCCCAGGCGTGGCAGAGCCGCACACCGAGCTTGTCGTACGCCTCCATGAGGGACGGCGGACAGGCGGCGCCGCCGATGGTGACCTGCTGCATGGACGACAGGTCGCGAGGGTTGGCGGTGACCTCGGCGAGCAGTCCCTGCCAGATGGTGGGGACCGCGGCGGCGTGCTGCGGCCGCTCCCGCTCGATCATCTCGGCGAGCGGCGCGGGCTGCAGGAAGCGGTCGGGCATCAGCATGTTGATGCCGGTCATGAACGTGGCGTGCGGCAGGCCCCAGGCGTTCACATGGAACTGCGGGACGACCACGAGCGTGGTGTCCTTCTCGGTCAGCCCCATCGACTCGGCCATGTTGACCTGCATGGAGTGCAGGTAGATCGAGCGGTGCGAGTAGACGACGCCCTTGGGGTCGCCCGTCGTGCCGGAGGTGTAGCACATCGCCGCCGCGGTGCGCTCGTCCAGCTCGGGCCAGTCGTACGTGGTCGGGCGGTCCGCGATCAGCTCTTCGTACTCGTGGACCTGCGCCTGTGTGTCGGCGAGGAGCGAGCGGTCACCCGGGCCGGAGACGACGATGTGCTCGATCGTCGGCAGGTGCGGCAGCAGCGGCGCCAGCAGTGGCAGCAGCGAGCCGTTGACGATCACGACGCGGTCGGCGGCGTGGTTGACGATCCAGACCAGCTGCTCCGCGGGCAGGCGGAGATTAAGGGTGTGGAGCACGGCGCCCATGGAGGGGATCGCGAAGTACGCCTCGACGTGCTCGGCGTTGTTCCACATGAGCGTGGCGACTCTCTGGTCACCGTCGATGCCGAGCTCGTCACGGAGAGCGTTGGCCAGCTGTGTGGCGCGGCGGCCGGCTTCGGCGAAGGTACGGCGCTGCGGCTCGGCCTCGCCCGTCCAAGTGGTGATCAGCGACTTGCCGTGGATCGTCATCCCATGCTGAAGGATGCGGGTCACAGTCAGCGGTACGTCCTGCATGGTGCTCAGCACGGCGTCCTCCCGGTGGGCGCTAGCGCTACGTGGCAGAAAAGGTGGGTAGATTCTGCGCACATACCAAGCGGTATGTCACTACCCGGGGGTAACGAATCGCAGTACATCCCCGCTCAACACCGCACAGCGACGCACTCGACTCGGCCACTGGGCGCACGCCCATATGCGCACAAAGGCGCCGGTCCGTACGGACGAAGGGCCCCTGTACGGATGAGGAGCCCCGTCCGCACGAATGGAGGGGGCCGTCAGCGGACCGGCGCGAGCTCCGGGTCCTCTCGCAGCTTGGTGAGCGCCCGCGACACGGCGCTCTTGACCGTACCGATCGACACCCCCAGCACCTCCGCCGTCTGCGCCTCGCTCAGGTCCTCGTAGTAGCGGAGCACGACCATCGCGCGCTGGCGGTCCGGCAGCTTCATCACGGCGCGCCACATCGCGTCGTGCAGCACCTGCTGCTCGGCGGGGTCGACACCCGGGACCGTCTCCGGCTCCGGCAGCTCGTCGCAGACGAACTCGTCGACCTTGCGCTTGCGCCACTGCGACGTACGCGTGTTCAGCAGGGCCCGGCGGACGTATCCGTCGAGCGCCCGGTGGTCCTCGATCCGCTCCCAGGCGACGTACGTCTTGGTCAGCGCCGTCTGCAGCAGATCCTCCGCGTCGCTCGGGTTCGAGGTCAGCGACCGTGCGGTCCGCAGAAGTACGGGCCCCCGCGCCCGTACGTACGACGAGAACGAGGTGTAGGGCGTGTACGTCGGCACCGGCGCGGCGGCCTTGGAAGCGCTCGTACAGACTGGCGTGGTCATGGCTCCACGCTAGAAGCGCGCCCGCCGTCGCGGATCGGCCCCAGGTCCCGAAGCGTTGTCCCCCTCAGGTTGTAGGGCCGACGAGAGCCGAACCTCCTGAAGGTGGAGAACACCCTCACGGACTACCCGGGAGCGGCCCCGAGAACAAGTCCCGACGTCGGCACACCGGTGCCCGCGGTGACCAGGGCGGTGGCCGCGCCCGGTATCTGGTTCACCGAGGTGCCGCGCAGCTGTCTGACCGCTTCCGCGATGCCGTTCATCCCGTGCAGATATGCCTCTCCCAGCTGCCCTCCATGGGTGTTGAGCGGCAGTGCGCCACCGGCCACGAAGTCGGCCCCCTCGCCGGGCCCGCAGAAGCCGAACTCCTCAAGCTGCATCAGCACGAACGGGGTGAAGTGGTCGTAGATGATCCCCACGTCGATGTCGGCCGGGGCGAGCCCCGAGGTCTGCCACAGCTGCCGGGCGACGACCCCCATCTCGGGCAGACCGGTCAGCTCGTCGCGGTAGAAGCTGGTCATCTGCTCCTGGGCCCTGCCCGCGCCCTGCGCCGCGGCGAGTATCACCGCCGACGGGTGGGGGAGGTCGCGGGCCCGCTCGACACCGGTGACGACGAACGCCTGACCGCCGTCGGTCTCCTGGCAGCAGTCCAGCAGCCGCAACGGCTCGACGATCCACCGGGAGGCGGCGTGGTCGGCGAGGGTGATCGGGCGGCCGTGGAAGTACGCCGCGGGGTTGGTGGCCGCGTGCCGCCGTGCGGTGACGGCGACATGCCCGAACGCCTCGGGCGACAGCCCGTACACATGCAGATAGCGCTGGGCGGCCATCGCCACCCAGGAGGCGGGGGTGAGCAGCCCGAACGGGAGGTTCCAGCCGAGCGCCGCACCCTCCGCGGAGGGCTCGCGGTGCTGTACGCCGGAACCGAAGCGGCGGCCGGAGCGCTCGTTGAACGCCCGGTAGCAGACGACGACTTCTGCGACGCCGGCGGCGATTGCCAGCGCCGCCTGCTGGACGGTGGCGCAGGCCGCGCCGCCGCCGTAGTAGACGCGGGAGAAGAAGGACAGCTCACCGATGCCCGCGGCCTGCGCGACGGTGATCTCCGGGCTGGTGTCCATGGTGAAGGTGACCATGCCGTCCACGTCCGAGGGGGCGAGGCCGGCGTCGTCCAGCGCGGCCCGTACGGCCTCGACGGCCAGCTTCAGCTCACTGCGCCCGGAGTCCTTCGAGAACTCGGTCGCCCCGACACCGACGACGGCCGCCCTGCCGCCGAGCGCGTCCTTGCCCCGGATGGTCATACGCCGCCCTCCACACGCTTCTCGGCACCCGGGTGGGGCGCCGTACCGGGGGCTGTCGTTGGAGCGGGGGCGGTTGCTGGGACTGCTGCGGCAGGGGCGGCTGCCGTAGCCGCGTCGGGCGCCGTAGCCGGGCGGGCCCGCTCGTCCGGGCGAGGAGCCGCGTCCAGGCGGGGAGCTGCGCCCGGACGCGGGCCCGCCTTCGGGAGGGTCACCGTCACCGTGCCGGTGACATGGTTGCCGAGACTGTTGGCGCCGACGACCCGGACCTCGGCGGTCGTGCCGTCGAACGTACCGATCGTCCCCCTCAACACCATCGTGTCTCCCGGGTGGTTGGGAGCGCCGAGCCGGATGGCCACCCTGCGCAGCACGGCCCGCTCACCGAAGAAGTCGGTGACGTACCGGCCCACCAGACCGTTCGTCGTCAGAATGTTCATGAAGATGTCCGGGGAGCCCTTCTTCCTGGCGAGCTCCACGTCGTGGTGCACATCCTGGAAGTCCCGCGAGGCAATGGCTCCGGCGACGATCAGCGTCCGTGTCACCGGGACGGCGAGGGGCGGCAGTTCCGTCCCGGGACCGAGAAGTCGGGCGTCCATGTCAGCCGGCACCTCCTTCTGCGGCCCGGAACACAGGCAGTTCGAACTCACCGTCCACGCAGGTGAATTCCAGCTCCACCGGCATCCCGATCCGCACCTTGTCGTGCGGCACGCCCACCACATTGCTCACGATCCGCACCCCCTCCGTCAGCTCTACCAGCCCCACCGCGAACGGGGGGTCGAACGCCGGGAACGGCGGATGGTGCATGACCACGTAGGAGAAGACGCTCCCCGAGCCGCTCGCCCCGACCGTGTCCCAGTCCGGCGATCCGCAGCGGCCGCATCCGGGCAGCCACGGGAAGCGCAGCGTCCCGCACCCGCCGCAGCGCTGGATCAGCAGCCGGTTCTCTGCCACGCCCTCCCAGAAGCCCGCGTTGTCCCTGTTGATCACCGGTCGCGGACGGCTCGCCCTGGGTTTGCGCGCCCGGGGCGCATACTTGAGGATCCGGAAGCGATGCGTGCCCGCCGGCTCGCCGTCCGCACGCACATCCATCCGCGTGGTGACGAAGTAACCCGTGCCCAGCTTGGTCGTCTTGCGCTCCGACACGGACTCGATCACCGCGTCGTACGTGATCCGGTCGCCCGGTCGCAGCGGCCGCAGATACTCCTGCTCGCAGTCGGTCGCCACCACCGAGGTGTATCCCGCACCGTCGAGCAGTGCGAACAGCTCGTGCTGCGCGGCGGTCCGGCCGGTGTGCCCCGACAGGCCAGGGTCGGTGTGCCCCGACAGGCCGCCCATCGTCCAGACCTGGAGCATCGTCGGCGGAGCAACGGCGTCCGGGCCGGCATACGCCGCGTTGCCGTCCCCCATCGCCTCGCACCAGTGCCTGATCATCGGCTCGTTGACCGGGTCCTTGCCGACGCCGGAGGCAGCGGCGGGCCTCCCCTCGTACGCCCTCAGCCGTACGTACAACTCGTCGGTCACCCCTCCCCCTTCCCTGCCGCTCTGCCCCTGCCCTCTCCAAAAACTGACTGTCCGTCAGTTACTGGTGGAGTGTCAAGGTCGCGAGCACCGCCCGTCGCCCGACTCCACCCCGGCGACCTCCCGCCCCCTGCGGGCGCCTGCGCGGCGGTGCCCCCAAGCGCCGCCGCACAGACGATCTCTTCCCCCTGCTCACACTCCCCTCGGGCCGGCCCTCACCACAGCGGCGAGAAATTCACGGCAACGTTGTCCTGATCGATGACCGTGAAGCCGATCCCGTTGATGCCGGCGGTATTGCTCTGATTACTGGCGCCCGGTCCGGTCACCACCTGCTGGGTGGTGGACGAGTTGCCGAAGTTGCTGCCGCCGACGCCGCTGCCGCTGCCGGTGATGGTTGCCACCGACACATTCGACCCGTCGTTCGCGAAGCCGCCGTTGTCGGCCTGGGCCACCCCGCCGAGGACCGAGAACGCGAGGGGCAGGGCGGCGGCAAAGGCGAGAGCGCGGGCAGTACGGAAGCTTGCCATGTCATTCCTCCATGAAAGGGACTGCTCAAGTGCTGTGGACATCGGGGCGGTTGGCCGACCGGACCCGACCTGAGCACGACGTCGCAAGATCAGAGTTGCCCACGCGATCCCCGGCGAACCGTCCCGGAAGGGGCGATTCGCTCGCAAGCGTGAGGACATGTCGATAAACCCCTTTCTTGCCCCGAGAAGGGCGCCGTGGCGCACCCCGCCGGGAGCCCCGCGCCGCCCGGGATGAAGCGTTTCTGCACGCTTTGCGGCACACATCCCCCTTCCCTTATTCGAACCTCTGTACGAACATGGGTGTATGGCCATCACTGCCCGGCAGACCGCCACCCTGGCCCTCGCCCACGCTCTCTCCGCCGCGGAGCGCGGGCTCCCCGTCATCCCCCTGTCCGCCACCAAGCTCCCCGCCCTGCGCTCCCCTCACCGGGACGACCCCGAGCCGGTCCTGTGCCGGGGCGAATGCGGTCGCCCGGGCCACGGCGTCCACGACGCCACCACCGACCCGGCCGCCGTACGGGCCCTGTTCGCCGCCGCTCCCTGGGCCACCGGCTACGGCATCGCGTGCGGCCGCCCGCCGCACCGTCTGATCGGCATCGACCTCGACGTCAAGTCCTCGACCGACTCCATGGCCGAGCTCCAGCACCTGGCGCTGCGCCATCTGTTCACGATCCCGGAGACGGTCACCGTCCTCACCCCGAGCGGCGGCCGCCACCTCTGGCTCACCGGCCCGGCCGACACCGTCGTCCCCAACTCGGCGGGCCGGCTCGCCCCCGGCATCGACGTCCGCGGCACCGCGGGCTACCTCGTCGGACCCGGCTCGGTCACCGCCCACGGCGCGTACCGCCTCGCGGCGGGCACGGCGCATCTCCCTCCGGCGCCCTGCCCGCCCGCCCTGCTGCGCCTGATCGCCCCTCCCGCGCGCCCCCGCTCCACCCCGGGACCGGCCGCCCACCACGGAGACGGGCACGGCCTGGTCCAGTTCGTCCTCGCGGCACAGGAGGGCCAACGGAACACCCGGCTGTTCTGGGCGGCCTGCCGCGCCTACGAGAACGGCCTCGGCGACACCCTGACCGCCGCCCTCACCGACGCGGCGGTCCACGCCGGCCTCACCGAACACGAGGCCCGCGCCACCATCGCCTCCGCCGCCCGCCTCACCGCGGACCGCAGCCCCCGCTGACCGCATCGGCGCCCGCAGACGTGCCTCCGCAATAGGGGGCGTCGCAGCGGTCACCGGCGAACTCACAGGTCCGACAGCCCGATCCGAAGCTGAGCACAGTGCGGCGCCCTGACGGCGCTCTCACTGGCATGGAGCTCGGCCGGTTCTCCGGCCGCGGTCGGCAATCACCCCGGAATAGTGAGCGACGGCGGCGAACATGAGTATCGCGGCACTGGTCACACGTGGACCTATCAGCCAGACGGGGCGAAGCCCTGACGTCGAGCCCCATTGGGCCTGTTACAGGTTTCTCTACCTCGATCAAGGCCCGCGCACGGCGCGGGCGCGCGCCGCCTCTGCGGCGCGGCCTGCCTCCTGTCTGCGCCCCGGCTGGCCGCGCCCGGCGGCGCGCTACGTGCTGCGGGCACGAGTGAGGGAGTCAGCCACAGGTCAAGAACATGCCTCCGGCGGGGGCGCTCAGGCTCCGAGATGGCAGGGGGCCCGGTACGCGAGTGTCGGCCGCGAGTGGCTGGGGAGGGTGGTGGGGAGGGCCGTGACTTCCGCTCGCGTGAATAGCTAAGATCCCTTGCGACCTGCGGAAAGTCCGCACAAGCGGGCCTCCCGAAGGTACGGAATGTGTGGAAATGCGGAGTCGCCAGGCGGGCTCGCCCGGTGGACGTGCGGAATGCTCGCCAGCTTCGCGTTGGTGACTGTGGCGACCGAGGTAGCAGGCTGGCACAAGTACCAGGTGCTACTGGCACTACCGCTGAAGCAGTCGGATGAAGGCGAGGCGTTGGTCAGAGCCGACATGTGGTTCGGGAATCTGACTGGGTGGTGGCAGGCGACGTTCCTCGCGACCATGCTGCTGTTCATCCTCTGGCTCGACAGCATGCGTTCACTCGCGGACACGGTTTGGCCCCAAGGCCAGCGCCGCCACCGTGCCTGGGTGCTCTTCGGCTGGCTGGTTCCACTGGGACAGCTGTTCATACCGAAGATGTTCATCAACGACCTGTGGGCTGCCGCCCAGCCAGCGATGCGACGCCGTCGCGGCAACCCTCTGCTCACCATTTGGTGGCTCACCGTACTCGCCGCAGGCGCCTGGGCCACGGACGGCAACTCGGCTCTGAAGCAGGCTGCAACAGCGGGCGAGGCCCGCCAGGCGCTGCGGCATGTGATGCTCAGCGACGGTCTGCGCATGGGAGCCGCCGCGCTAACCATCGCCGTCGTCTGGCGGCTGAGCGGCTTGCTGCACCACGCGAGGGACAGCGAAGCCTCGGCGGATGCGCACAGTAGCTAGGCGCGTGCCCCTTGCGTGCCCGAACGAGCGGGAAACCGCGGGGAACAGCGGTCGCTCACGGACATCGGCAACAGCGAAGGCCCCCGACTGACTTAGCTGGTCGGGGGCCGTTCATCTGCGGTGGGTGTGGGATTTGAACCCACGGTGACATCGCTGCCACGACGGTTTTCAAGACCGTTCCCTTAGGCCGCTCGGGCAACCCACCCACGCCCCGCGTCACCTGCTGCGGAGCGGGCTACAGACTACCGGGCCCGCGTCCTGGAGCGCAGCAGCGTTCCAGGAAGGGGTGGGTGGGTCAGCTGTCGCCCTTGCGTTCGCCGAGGACGAGCTCGACCTCGTGGGACTTGCCGTCGCGTTGGTAGGTCAGGGCCACCTCGTCGCCCGGCTTGTGGGTCCAGATCTCGCTGATCAGGGTCGGGCCGCTGTCGACCGGCTTGCCGTTGAACTTGGTGATGACGTCGCCCGGCTTGAGCCCCGCCTTCGCGGCCGGGCCGTTCGGGCTCACCGCCGGGCTGCCGCCCGCGCCCTCTTCCGTGATGCGCGCGCCCGAGCCCTGCTCCGACATGTCGACCGTCGCGCCGATCACCGGGTAGACCGGCTGGCCGGTCTTGATGAGCTGCTCCGCGACCGTCTTCGCCTGGTTGATCGGGATGGCGAACCCGAGGCCGATGGAGCCCGCCTGGGTCTGGCCGAAGCCGCCGTTGCCCGCCGACTGGATGGCCGAGTTGATGCCGATGACCGCGCCGCGCGAGTCCAGCAGCGGGCCGCCGGAGTTGCCCGGGTTGATGGACGCGTCGGTCTGCAGCGCGCTCATGTACGAGTTCTTGCCGCTGGAACCGTCGCCGGAGGCGACCGGGCGGTTCTTGGCGCTGATGATGCCGGTGGTGACGGTGTTGGACAGCCCGAAGGGCGCGCCGATCGCGATGGTCGAGTCGCCGACCGCGACCTTCTCCGAGTTGCCCAGCGGCAGCGGGTCGACGCCGGAGGGGGCGTTCTTGAGCTTCAGGACGGCCACGTCGTAGCCCTGGGCCCGGCCGACCACGTCGGCGTCGTACTTCTTGCCGTCGGAGAAGATCACCGACAGATTGCCGCCCTCCGCCGCGGAGGCCACCACGTGGTTGTTGGTGAGGATGTGGCCCTCCTTGTCGTAGACGAAGCCGGTGCCGGTGCCGCCCTGGCCCTCCGAGCCCTCGATGTCGGGGCCGCCCGACTTGGCCTCGATCGTGACCACGCTGGGCAGTGCGTTCGCCGCGACCGCCGCGACGGTCCCCGGGTCGCGCTTGAGGTCCTGCGGGCTGGCCGCGGAGACCGTGGTGGAGCTGGAGCCGCCGTCGTTCCGCTCGGCCGCCCAGTAGCCGACTCCGCCACCGACACCGCCGGCGACGAGTGCCGCGGCGAGGACGGTGGCCGCCAGCCCGCCGACGCGCCTGCGCCGGGGCGGCTGCGCCGGGGTCGGCGCCCCCCAAGCGGGACCGCCGCTGCCGCCTCCGTAAGAGGGGAGCGTGGGCGGCGGCGGGGGCCAGCCGCCGCCTGCGTGGTGCGCGGTCGGGGGAGCGCCGGCCGGGGCCGGTGCGGCCGGCGGGGTTTCCCCGCCGTGGGCGGGGATCGGAGCCGTGGCGGGCTCGGGCCCGGACCCGGGGGAGTGCCCGGGCTGCTCCGGCGAGGCCGCCGGCTGCTGCCCGCCCTGTGCCGCGTCGCGCCCCTGGTCGTGTCCTTCGTGCCCCGCGTCGTGCGATCCGGTTCCCGGCGCAGGGGACGCCGATCCCTCGGGAGCGGCGCCCGGCACGGGAGGTACGGACGGGGCGGCCGGGACCGCGTTGCCCTCGTTCTCGGTGCTCACAGCTCTCTTCTCCTCAGGTTCCACGTCGGTCTCCGGCCGGCGGCCATCGCACCGGCCGGTACCGGGTCACGTCATGACGTCCGACATCCGCTTCGCACGTGTCCGCGGTCAGCTTTTCCCACAGCACGTCAGGCCACTGTAAGCAGGACCTGTGTGTATCCCGGCAATCCTTTACTTCCGACAAAAGGGGCGCACCTCCACGGCACCCATCGGGTCACCCTCCAACCGCGCCTGGTACCCGGCTCGGCCGTCGGCCCCGGTCGTCCGTCCCGGCCCGCTCACGGGGGCCCCTGCGCACGCCTACCCCGTGGCGGTGACACCATGACGCGGTGACCCAAGCACGGCAGCACAGCATTCAGGTCGTCGCCCACCGCGGCGCTTCGGAAGATGCCCCCGAGCACACCCTTGCCGCCTATCGCAAGGCGATCGAGGACGGCGCGGACGCCCTCGAGTGCGATGTGCGGCTCACCGCCGACGGTCATCTGGTCTGTGTCCACGACCGTCGGGTGAACCGCACCTCCAACGGGCGGGGAGCGGTCTCCGCCCTCGAGCTCGCGGATCTCGCCGCCCTCGACTTCGGCTCCTGGAAGGACGCGGTGGAGAGCCCCGACTGGCGTGACCCGTCGCTCACCTCCGTCCTCACCCTGGAGCGCCTGCTGGAGCTGGTGGCCGATTCCGGCCGTCGTGTCGAGCTGGCCATCGAGACGAAGCACCCCACCCGCTGGGCCGGGCAGGTCGAGGAGCGACTGCTGCACCTGCTGGGGCGCTTCGGGCTGGCCGCACCGGCGTCCCCCGACGACTCCGCGGTACGCGTCATGAGCTTCTCCGCCCGTTCCCTGCACCGGGTCGAGGCAGCCGCGCCCCGCATCCCCACCGTGTATCTGATGCAGTTCATGACGCCACGGCTGCGGGACGGGCGGCTGCCGGGCGGCGCGCGGATCGCCGGACCCGGCATCCGGCTCGTGCGCAACCACCCCGGCTACGTCGAGCGACTCCACCGCGCCGGCCATCGCGTCCATGTGTGGACCGTCAACGAGCCCGAGGACGTCGAGCTCTGCGCCCGGCTGGGCGTGGAGGCCATCATCACCAACCGTCCCCGGCAGGTGCTGTCGCAGCTGGGACGGCACTGATCCGGCCACCGGCCCCTCCGACCGGTCCGGCCGCCCTGCGGGAGTGCACCGGCGCGTTCGGTAGCTGCTCGATCGTGTCGAGTGCGTCACTGGTGACCCCTTGGCCGGTTTCCGGTGCAGTCCAGTGGGGCATTCACACCGTGGCGTGGGGCAAAGGAGGTCTCGGGGGTGGCGTTTGTGGTGGCACAGGAGGTGCCCACGTCGTCGAGCATGGCCGTACCCCATGGCCCTGCGGGCGTGGGCAAGGCGCGACGCAGGATGCGCGAGCAGCTGTTCCACAGCGGGGTGCCGGATTCGGTGGTCGACGACGCGGTGCTGATCCTTTCCGAGCTGCTCAGCAATGCGTGCCGGCACGGCAGACCGCTGGGACACGGGGACGCGGGCGACGGTGACGTACGGGCCGCGTGGCGGGTGGACGAGGCCGGGCGGCTCACGGTCGAGGTGACGGACGGAGGCGGTCCGACCCGCCCTGTTCCGGCCACGCCCTCGGTCACCGCACGAGGTGGGCGCGGGCTCAACATCATCAGCGCGCTGGCGCAGGAGTGGGGCGTTCGCGACAGCGCCACCGGTGAGGTCACGGTGTGGGTGATCGTCACGGAAGGACACCGGCGCGAGGACTTCGCCGCGCGCGTCGCCGGACCGTCGTTCGACTTCGCGGACGCCTTCGACGACCTCGACTGACGCGAAGGCGACAGAGCGACGCGGTGGGAGCCGCAGGGACGCGGTCGGAGCCGGAGCGACGCGGTCGGGCCAAGTGGTGTTGCAGGCCGGGCCGCCGCACGCGTAAGGGGGCCCGCGCCGGGAGACGAAGGCCTCCCTGAGCGCCGACTTGGAGGGCGCCCAGGGCCCGCCGCGCCCCCGTGACGGCGGCGTACGGCTAGGCTCGCGCCCGACACAGCACCGCCGCAATCGGGAGAAAGCCACACCATGGCCAAAAAGCGCCCCCAGACGAAGGCGACGAAGCCCCAGCCCAGGAACGGGGCCAGCGCCGCAGGCGTCAATGAGCCGGTTCCGGTCGTGGGAGCCCGCGAGCCCTGCCCCTGCGGCTCCGGCCGCCGCTACAAGGCCTGTCACGGCAGGGCCGCCTCGCACGCCGTGACCGAGCTGGTCCAGCGCCCCTTCGAGGGACTGCCGGGCGAGTGCGACTGGGTGGCCATGCGCGAGCTGGTACCCGCCGCGACCGTCGAACTCGCCCTGAAGGGCGGGCTTCCCGAGGGCGTGCCGTCCGTGACGCTCGCGACGGTCCTGCCGATGGCCTGGCCCGCACTGCGCCGCGACGACGGTTCGGTCCTGCTCGGGCTGCAGAACGACACCCCCTCCGGTGACCTCAGCCGCGACCTCGCCGGCACCCTGCAGCGGGCGCTCACGACCGAGCCGGGCTCCCCGGCCACCGCCGGGACCGCCGCGGCCGACGGCGTACGACTGCAGGACCTGCTCGACCTGGACGCGGCTTTCGAGCCGACCGTCCACTCCGGCTTCGAGTTCTGGGTGCCGGGGTCGACCGAGGACGCCTCCCCCGAGGTGGCCGCCTCTCTCGAGCGCGCCAACGCGGCCGCCATCCCGACGGTGAAGCTGTCGGGCGTCGAAGCGTCCTACTGGTGCGAGACCCCGGAGAAGAACCACCTCCGCTGGGTCATGCCGCACCCGGAGGAGCGGCTGCTCGACGCTCTGGCCAGGCTGCACGCCGCGGGCGCCTCGTCGCTCGGCGAGGGGACCAGGCTGGTCGGCTCCTTCCGTGCGCACGGTCTGATGGTTCCGGTCTGGGACCTGCCGACCACGATGAGCGCCGAGGACTGCGAGAAGCCCGCCGCCGAGTTCGCCGAACGGCTGGCCGCCGCGCTGGAGACCGACACTCCGCTGACCGCGGAGGAGCGCCGTGCGCGCGGTGGACTCACCAACCGCCAGGTGACGCTCAGCTGAGAGTGACGAATACCGCCGGGCGCCGGGTGACACCAGTCACAACTCGCGCAATGGGAAGGTGAATCCCTGTCCGAATACGAGAGATCGAATTTGCGAACCGCAGATCTCTTGTTACGGTTCTAGAAGCCCGGTCGCTGGTGCATCCCCCGTCGCCAGCGATCGGGCGCTTCCATTTTCTCCGGCGCCTCTGCCGCCTCAACGGCGCCCGGCCTCCTGCGAGTTGCTCCCGGAGCGCAGCAACAGCGGTCCATCTTCCGTTCCGTCATGAGCTGCGAACTCGGCCACTGCGGAGTAGGCGGAAGCGGCACCGCGCGAAGGCTCGCGGGGAGTTTCACAAGTACCTGGCTCGTCGCCCGCAGGCACAACACAGTTGGTCTGCACAGTACGTCCACCCGGTGCCATCAGTGTGAGTACGGACGCCAATTTCTCACCCGTCGCATTGCGGTAATAAGTGCGGGCCCAGGTCAAACCACTACGCGTCAGTACACAGGTCTGTGCCTCGACCCCGCCGGGAGAGGCGAGTTCCGGCCCACATCGGGAGTTCGTGCGTACGGCGGAATCGCCGTAGGCTTCGCCCCCGCCTCGCTCGCCGGCGCCCAACGCCCCGTCGGCGGCTGCCTGCTCGTCGGCGGCGCCGAGTCCCGGCAGCAGGCGGGCACTGGCGTCGATGACCCCGCCCCTGGCGTGATCGGCGGGGCTCTTCTCCGGCGAGGCACCGGAGTCCGGCGCTCCCGCCGGACCCGCCGAGGCGACGAGCGGCGCCAGCGTGGCGGTGACCACGACGGCAGCGAGCCCGATCATGCGGAGATTCATCGGGCACCTGCCGGCTGCGGAGAATTCGTCACGACGCCCCGAAGATATCCGGGGAGTACGGACGCACGGCCGACCGCGCGCCCGATTCCGTGACAACTCGGCCCGGCTGCTACCCGTACGAGTGACGGCGCCGCGCCGATATACGACCGGCCCGGGCCGCGCCGGCCGGACCGGCTCCGCCAAAGGCCGGGGCGAGGCCGGGGCCCGGGCCGTCAGTACGTGAGCCGGCTGGTGCCGTCTCCCGCCTCCGGCGGGTGGAGTCCGGGTGCGCTGCTCGCGCTCGCCTCCACCAGAGCGTCGACGACCGCTTCCACACCCGGCAGCCACGGCGCGGCGGAACCGGGCAGCGGCGCCCGCTCCCACCGCACCTGCCCCTTGCCGGTCTCCGACGGCGGCAGCACGAGATAGCCGCCGCTGCCGTGGAAGCGCAGCGAGCTGGGCACGCAGTCCTTGACGAAAAGCAGTTCGCCGAGCTGTTCCAGGGTGTAGGGCGCCACCAGGATCGACCACCGGGTGGGTGTGGCGACGACCGGGCCGAGCCGCATGTCCATCCGGTCCAGCTCCGACAGCGCACGGGCGGCGGCGACCGCGGGCAGGCTCACGGCGCACGGCGCGCGGTCGTCGCCGGATCCGCCGGACGCCCGGGTGGGGCCGCCGGTGGCCAGCACGATGGGCGCGGTGGGGCGGTTGGTCCACCACCAGCGGATCATCCGCTCGTCGGTGGTCGCCGCGAGGACGCCCGGGTCGAAGGGGTGTGCGCCGGGCACGACGCACTCGGGGTCGGGGCAGGCGCACCCGCGCTCGCGGTCCGTGCGGTCCCTGCCGCCTTCCGCCGGCCGGTCACCGCCTGCCGCTTTCAGTCCCACACCGGGAAGCACGGGCCATTTCCACTCGACGGCGCAGGTCAGCGCCGCTTCGAGTTGAACAGGCCCCTTCTTGCGCCGGTACCGGAGCCTGCGTCGCCTTCCGAGGATCTCGCGCATGAGCGCTCGTTCCTTTCCGTTGAACGCCGGGGTCCACATCACATAGGTGTGCAGCTCTTCACTGTGCGTACAAGTGCGCGTACTGATCGGCGTTTCATCGCCCTTGCCGGAGGCATGGGCACTCCCTGTTGCATCAGCGACAGGATCGTCGCCCGGGGGCCGAACGTGGGCTGTGGTCCATTGAACGCGTGGCGAGGGGTGGCGCGCGCCTGGCGCTCGCCGTCCCGCTGTAGTTCTTCCCCGCCACTTGGGGATGAGGCGTGGCCTGCGGCTGTTAGGACGCCGGGGCCCACCGCCAGGTTCCGGGGCGCTTTCAACTGCCCCTGGACATCACCGTTCAGGTACCCAGCACGCTTGCGATGACGCTCCTCCCGAGGGCCTTCGCCCTGGGAGTCCCCCTGCCGAACGCCTTCAGTCGACACCGATCGACCGCCATCCCATGCATTTTTCAGCCAAGTTAACATGTGCCCGCACACCTCGCGGACACCATCAATACCACTGGAACAGTGCTGGACATCACCTTACGTGTGCGTGTAGATGTGGATGCATTGATAGCGGCGCAGAATCACATGGGGGTTTGCGATGCTATTGAGCGAAACGCGACTTCCGGAAAGCCGGCTGCCATGAGCGCCCCTAACCTGCCGAAAGTGGCTGGAATCGACTCCACGGTTCCTGCTCCCGCGCATAATCCCGCATCCATGCCCGCTGCCCCCGCCGCGCTCCCCGCGGCCGGAGCCGTACTCCAGGACCGACTGGCCGGCTGGGTCTCCGACCTCACCACGCTCCACGAACTCACTGAACGGCTGATCAGGACCGGCACGCTCGACGACGCTCTCGACGAACTTCTCGGCGCGGGCGCCGCGCTCGTCGGCGCCCGCCGCGGTCTCGTGATGCTCGAACCGGCGCGGGCCGCCGCACGCGACAGCCCTCTCGACGACGACCCCGGTCCCGGCCTCGCCAAAGGTCTGGGCCTGAGCCGCTCCGACCTCGGCCACATCGAGACGGTGCCGCGCGGAGCGACGGCGTACGGCCGCATCGTGGACGGCAAGCACGGCAGGCACGGCAGGCACGGCGGGCACAGCCGCTCGGCCGACCTCCCCGCCCCCGTCGCCCACCCCGATCTGTTCGCCGACGACTCGCTCGACCCCCTCCACCGCGAGGTCGCCACCCGCCTCGGCTACGCGGCCAGTTACACGGTCCCCCTGGCGACCGAGGAGTCCGGCACGCTCGGCGCGGCCGTGTGGCTCTACGACGAGCCGGCCACGCCCGTCGAGCGCCAGTGCCATCTGGTCGGCCTCTACATGCGTTACGCCACCGAGCACCTGGCCCGCCTGCGCGAGCTGGAAGAGGCCCGTTCCACCGTCGCGACCGTCGCCGAGGAGCTGCTGCCCAGCCGGCTGCAGCGGGTGCCCGGCGTCCAGCTCGCCGCACGGCATCACACGGGCCCGCACGGCGGCGGCGACTGGTACGACGCGCTCCCGCTGCCCGAGGGCGCGCTGGGCCTCGCGGCCGGGTCGGTCAGCGGCGGCGGACCCAGCGCGCTCGCCGCGATGGGCAGACTGCGGGCGTCCCTGCGGGCGTACGCGGTGATGGAGGGCGAGGATCCGGTCGCCGTCCTGTCCGACCTCGAACTGCTGCTGCGCCTCACCGAACCGGCGCGCACGGCGACCGCCCTCTTCGCGTACGCCGAACCGGCCGAGCGGAAGATCGTGCTCGCGGGCGCGGGCCACGCGCCCCCGCTGGTGACCGGCGAGCGGCGCACCGAGTTCGTCGAGACGTCCCTGTCGGCGCCGCTCGGGATGCTCGCGTGCTGGGAGGCGCCAAGCGTGGAGCTGTCCCTCCAGCCGGGAGAAACGGTGCTGCTCTACAACGACGGGCTGCTGCGCCGCACCGGTGAACCGATGGACCGCGCCTTCGCGAGGCTCCACTCCGCGGCGGCGAGTGTCCCGCGGGCACTGCGCGGCGACCCGGCCGCGCTCGCCGACCAGGTGCTGCGCACACTGCTGCCCGAGGGTCCAGACGCCACCGACAGTGAGGACATTGTTCTACTTGCTGCCCGTTTCGACTGATCTCTCACACTCCTTCGGGTCGTCTTCCGGTCACACATACGATGGAGAGGTCCCCCGTGCCGACCCGGCAGAGGGGCCAGAGTCGTAAAGGTCAAGGCCGACAAGCCCAGGAGGCACACGTGGCTGAGGAGCTCACCCCGGCGGAATCCGAACTGGCTGCCGACGCAGCGGGCGAGGAGGGCGAGGAGCAGCCGATCAAGCAGCGCAAGAACGGCCTGTACCCGGGCGTGTCCGACGAGCTGGCCGAGAACATGAGCACCGGCTGGGCCGACACCGAGCTGCACGGCCTGGAGCCCGTCCCGCAGGCCGAGCAGACCGCTGCCCGGCGTGCCGCGCTCTCGGCGCGCTTCCCCGGCGAGCGCCTGGTGATCCCCGCGGGCAACCTGAAGACCCGCTCGAACGACACCGAGTACAGCTTCCGCGCCTCCACCGAGTACGCGTACCTGACCGGCGACCAGACAGAGGACGGCGTCCTGGTGCTGGAGCCCCGGGGCGACGGCCACACCGCCACCATCCACCTGCTGCCGCGCTCCAACCGTGAGAACGGCGAGTTCTGGCTGTCCGGCCAGGGCGAGCTGTGGGTGGGCCGCCGCCACTCCCTCGCGGAGGCCGAGCAGCTGCTGGGCATCCCCGCGGAGGACGTGCGCGAGCTGACCGGCAAGCTCGGCGAGGCCACCGGCCCGGTACGGGTCGTCCGCGGCCACGACGCCGCGATCGAGGCCGCGCTGACCGACAAGGTCACCGCGGAGCGCGACGAGGAGCTGCGCGTCTACCTCTCCGAGGCACGGGCCGTGAAGGACGACTTCGAGATCGGCGAGCTGCAGAAGGCGTGCGACTCCACCGCCCGCGGCTTCGAGGACGTCGTCAAGGTCCTGGACAAGGCGGAGGCCACCAGCGAGCGCTACATCGAGGGGACGTTCTTCCTGCGCGCCCGCGTCGAGGGCAACGACATCGGCTACGGCTCCATCTGCGCCGCCGGCCCGCACGCCACCACCCTCCACTGGGTGCGCAACGACGGCCCGGTCCGCTCCGGCGACCTGCTGCTGCTGGACGCCGGCGTGGAGACCCAGACCCTCTACACCGCGGACATCACCCGCACCCTGCCCATCAGCGGCCGCTACACCGAGCTCCAGCGCAAGATCTACGACGCGGTCTACGAGGCCCAGGAGGCGGGCATCGCGGCCGTCAGGCCGGGCGCCAAGTACCGCGACTTCCACGACGCCGCGCAGCGGGTGCTCGCCACGAAGCTCGTCGAGTGGGGTCTGATCGAGGGCCCCGTTGAGCGGGTGCTCGAGCTGGGCCTGCAGCGCCGCTGGACGCTGCACGGCACGGGCCACATGCTCGGCATGGACGTCCACGACTGCGCCGCCGCGCGCACCGAGGCGTACGTCGACGGCACCCTGGAGCCCGGCATGTGCCTCACCGTCGAGCCCGGTCTGTACTTCCAGGCCGACGACCTGACGGTGCCCGAGGAGTACCGCGGCATCGGCGTCCGCATCGAGGACGACATCCTCGTCACCGAGGACGGCAACCGGAACCTCTCGGCGGCGCTGCCGCGCCGGGCCGACGAGGTCGAGGCGTGGATGGCCTCGCTGAAGCAGAGCCGTTAATCAGGCCGGTCACCACAGAGCCCCGGGAGGGCGCGCCGCTCACGACACGTCGAGCAGCGCGCCCTCCCGCCATTTGAGGACCTTGTCGAAGCTCACCACGGCGCCGCGGCCCGGCCCGTTGCGGACGTGGACGTGGTCGGCGAGCTGCTCGATCAGGCACAGCCCCCGGCCGCTCTCCGCGGTGGCCGGCGACACGGCGGCGGTGCGCCCGCACAGGGCGCCGCGGCTCGCGGGGAAGCCCGGACCCGAATCGGCCACCTCGATACGGCACTTCTCGCCGTCCAGATAGGCCGTCACGCGATACGCCCTGGACGCCTCGTCGGTGTCGCGGTCGCCGCCGTGCTCCACGGCGTTCGCACACGCCTCGGTCAGTGCGACCGACAGATCGTAGGAGATGTCCGGATCGACACCCGCGGTCTCCATGGCGCCGAGCAGCAGCCGCCGGGCGAGCGGCACGCTCGCAGCCTCGCGCCGCAGATGGAGGGACCACCAGATGCTCATGCTCCAGCCTCCTGGCCGCGGCTCGACATACCGATACGTATTGCCCTCCGGCACGCTCGGTAAGCGCATCGTCGCGGTGACGGCCCTCGTTCGGCGGATGCGCGTTTCCCGCCCGCCGGTGTATGTCGGCAAAGGGGATCTTCCGGACCTGCCGTACGGGCGCCGGCGCCGCAGTGCGATGATGGCCCGGCCATGTCGTCCCCACGCCACGCACGCGCCGGAACCGGTCTGCGGCTGCTGAGGGCCGCGGTGTTCACCGCGGTCTGCGTCGCGCTGTCCGGGACGGGACATGTGCTGGCCGCCTGCCGGGCCGTCCCGCTGTGGACCCTGGCACTGGGCCTCGTCGGGATCTTCGCCCTGGTCACGCCGCTGGCGGGCAGGCAGCGTTCGCTGCCCGCCATCGCCGGGGTGCTCACCGCCGGACAGCTCGGTCTGCACACGCTCTTCGCCGCCGGCCAGAGCCCGCTGCGGGTCGCGCCGACGGCCGACGACACCCTGATGCGGATGGCCGCGAAGCTGGTGTGCGGAGCGGGCGCCTCCGCCATGAGCGCCGCCGACGCCCGCCGCGTCGTCACCCTGGCGGGCATCGACCCCGACGCGTACACGGGGCACGCGCACACCGCGGGAACCCTGCCCGCTCCGGAACTGCTGCCGACCCTGCCCATGGTGCTCGGGCACCTGCTGGCCGCGATCGCGACCGGCCTGGTGCTGCGCCGCGGCGACGCCGCGCTGCTGCGGCTGATCCGGCTGTCGGCCGAATCGGCCCACGAGGGCGTCCAGTCGGTGTGGCTGCGCCCGCTGCGCGCGGCGCTCGCCCTCGTACGCGCGCTGCGCAGCGGGCTCCGGGCGGCGCCCGGAACCGGGCCGTGCCCGGCACCGGCCGCGGACGGGCCCGTCCCGCTCCGTACGGGCCGGGAACTTCAGCACACGGTGATCAGGCGCGGGCCGCCGCCCGTATTCGTCCTCAGCGCCTGACGCGGCCCACTCGGAGGAAGTGGCGCCGCTGTGCCCGCGCACCCCTGTGCGGCGAGGCACACCACAAACCTCTCACCGTGGAGTTTTCTCTCATGAACGTTCCCCGTATCGCCGGCGCGTCCGCCGTCGCCGCCGCCTCGGTACTGATGCTCTCCGGCGCGGCGTCCGCACACGTCGGCGTCCAGCCGCAGGGCGAGGCCGCCAAGGGCGGCTACGCGGTCGTCAATGTCAAGGTGCCCAACGAGCGCGACAACGCCTCGACCGTCAAGGTCGAGATCAACTTCCCCGTGGAGCACCCCCTGTCGTCCGTGATGCCGCAGCCCGTGCCGGGCTGGAAGGCCGAGGTCGACAAGACGAAGCTGGACAAGCCGCTCGAGGTGCACGGCAAGAAGATCACCGAGGCGGTCGCCAAGGTCACCTGGACCGCCGCCGGCGCCAAGATCGGACCGGGCCAGTTCCAGCAGTTCCCGCTCTCCCTGGGCCGGCTGCCCGAGGACGCCGACCAGCTCGTCCTCAAGGCCATCCAGACGTACGACAACAAGGAGGTCGTCCGCTGGATCGAGGAGCCTGTCGAGGGCGGCGAGGAGCCCGAGGCGCCCGCTCCGGTCCTCAAGCTGTCGGCCGCCGCCGACGACCACCACGGTGCGGCCGCGACCGGCGCCGCCGTCAAGGACGACGCCAAGGCGTCCGGCCACCAGGAGGAGTCGGCGTCCCGGCCGGCCGCCTCCGGCGCCGGCAGTGACTCGACAGCCCGCATCCTTGGTGTGGTCGGCATTCTCGTCGGTGCCGCGGGCGTGGCCTTCGGCGTCCTCGCCGGCCGCCGCCGCTCCGCCTGACCCCGGCCCGTACCGAACCCGCTTGCGAAAGAGAAACCCATGCACAGCCCCAAGAGCGACGAGGAGCCCCGCCGCAGCCGGCGAGCGCCGCTGATCGCGGCGGTCGCCGTCACGGCCGCCTTCGCCGTCGCCGCGGGTGTCGCCGTGTCGCAGAACAGCGGCGCCGACACCGGCAGCCCCGTCAGCCAGGTCTCCGCCGAGGCGAAGGACAAGCCCGCGACCGTCCTCAGCCGGCCGTTCACCAAGCCGAACCTGGTGCTGACCGACACCAGCGGCAAGAAGTACGACCTGCGGGAGGAGACCAAGGGCAGGCCCACGCTGATCTACTTCGGCTACACGCACTGCCCCGACGTGTGCCCCCTGACGATGAGCAACCTCGCCATCGCCAGGAAGCAGCTGCCGAAGGCCGACCAGGACAAGCTCCAGGTCGTCTTCGTCACCACCGACCCCGAGCGGGACACCGCCGCCGAGCTCGGCAAGTGGCTGCCCAGCGCCGGCGACCCGTCGTTCGTCGGGCTGACCGGCGACTTCGCGACCATCCAGGCCGGGGCGCGTCAGATCGGCATCGGCATCGACGCTCCGACGAAGGACAAGGACGGCACCGTCGTGTCCATGCACGGCGCCCAGGTCGTCGCCTTCTCCCCGAAGACCGACGAGGGTTACGTCCTCTACGGCGAGGACACCACGGCCGACGAATGGGCCGCGGACCTGCCGAAGCTGATCAAGGGCGAGAAGCCGTGACCCGTCGCACTCCGTTCGCCGCCGTCGCCGCGGCCGCGCTCGGCGCCGCCCTGGTGCTGGCGGGCTGCTCGGCCGACGGCGGGCCCGAGTTGAAGGTCAGCGGCGCCTTCATGCCCCAGCCCGTCGGCGACATGGCGGCCGGGTTCCTCACCGTCGAGAACGACGGCGACGGCGAGGACAGACTCACCTCGATCACCAGCACGCTCTCCGACGAGGTCACGATCCACGAGACGGAGAACCAGAAGATGCGGGAGGTGCAGTCCTTCGACATCCCGGCCGGCGGTGAGCTCGACCTCGAACGCGGTGGCAGCCACATCATGTTCATGGCGCTCAAGCAGCAGCCGAAGCAGGGCGACACGGTCTCCATCGAGCTGCACTTCGAGAAGTCGGATCCGATCAGGGTCGAGCTCCCCGTGAAGGAGACCACCCACAACCCGCAGAAGCACTGAGCACCGAGGGACTGATCATCCGATGACAGCCACCGCCCCGCGCTTCGGCCGCTCCCCGGCCAGGGTGCTGCTCGCCGTGCTCGTGCTGGCCGGCACGCTCCTCGGCGTGCTGCTGGCCGGCTCGACGCCCGCGTCGGCGCACGCCGTGCTCACCGGGAGCAATCCGAAGGACGGGGCGGTGGTCGCCACCGCGCCCGAGGAGGTCACGCTCACCTTCTCCGAAGAGATCGCCATGGGCGACGACTCGATCCGGGTCCTCGAACCGAGCGGCAAACGGGCCGACACCGCCGAGGTCCGCGACCTCGGCGCCGGGGGCGCCGTCACCTACGGCGTCGCACTGCACCCCGGCCTGCCCGACGGCACCTACACCGTCGCCTGGCAGGCCGTCTCCGCGGACAGCCACCCCGTCTCCGGAGCCTTCACCTTCGCCATCGGCGCACCCTCGCAGACAACGGTCGCGCTGCCGGACGAGGAGGCCGGCGGCGGACTCGTCGGCTTCCTCTACGACGTCGGTCGCTACGTCTCGTACGGCGGCTTCATCCTGCTCGTCGGCGGCGCGGCCTTCGTCCTGCTGTGCTGGCAGCGGGGCGCCGCGGTGCGGCCCGTGCAGCGCCTGGTCGTCCAGGGCTGGGCGGCCATGACCGCGGCCACCCTCGCGCTGCTTCTCCTGCGCGGTCCCTACACCGGCTCCGGCGACCTCGCGGACGTACTCGACGTCGGCGCGCTGGCGCCCGTACTCGAGACGAAGACGGGCGCGGCGCTCGTCTCCCGGCTGCTGCTGCTCGGCGCGGCCGCGCTGTTCGTGGCCGTCCTCTTCGGTACGTATGCGAGGCGGGAGGACCCGGACGAGAAGAAGGACCTGACCTTCGGGCTGGCCGTCGGCGGCACGGTGGTCGCCGCCGGGATCGCCGCGACCTGGGCCCTGTCCGAGCACGCCTCGACCGGTGTCCAGCCGGCCGTCGCGATGCCCGTCGACGTCCTGCACCTGCTGGCCGTCGCGGTCTGGCTCGGCGGCCTCGCCACCCTGCTGACCGCCCTCTACCGGTCGCCGGCGATCGAACGCCGGGCGGTACGGCGGTTCTCCACCACCGCCTTCACCAGCGTGGTCGTGCTCGCCGCGACCGGGATCTACCAGTCGTGGCGGCAGGTCGGGTCGTGGTCGGCGCTGACCGGCACCTGGTTCGGGCAACTGCTGCTGATCAAGGTGGGGCTGATCGGGGTCATGCTCGGCACGGCCTGGATCTCGCGGCGCTGGACGGGGCGGCTCACCGAGGTCGCGGACGTCGTCGCCGAGAAGCTCGAGGAACCCGAGGAGACGGTCGCCGAATCCGCCGACCCGAAGCGCGCCGCCCAACTCGCCCGGCAGCAGGCCGCCGTGGCCACCGCCGAACGGAAGCGGAACCGGGACGCGGACAGCGAGCGTTCCGGACTACGGCGTTCCGTACTGGCGGAGACCGGTGTCGCCGTGATCCTGCTGGCCGTGACGACCGTGCTCACCTCCACCGAGCCGGGCCGTACGGAGGAACAGGCCGCCGAGGCCGGTGACTCCCGGTCCACCGCGCAGCAGGCGGGTCCGGTGGAGCGGGAGATACCGTTCGACACCGGCGGCGAGAACGGCAAGGGCACGGTACGGCTCAGCCTCGACCCGGCGCTCTCCGGCGGCAACGACATGCACCTGTGGACCCTGTCCCCGGAGGGCAAGCCGCTGGACGCCCCCGAGGTGAAGGTCTCCTTCACCCTGAAGGCGAAGCAGATCGGCCCGCTGCCCATCACTCCCGACCGCGTCAGCGCGGGACACTGGAGCGCGAGCGCCGTCCAGATCCCGATGCCGGGCGACTGGCAGGTCAAGGTGACCGTACGGACCTCGGACATCGACCAGACGACCATCGACGAGAACATCAAGATCGGCTGACCCACCGTGACACCCGTGACACCTGTGACCCCTGCGGACGACGCACCGGACGCACCCGACGACGGCATCTCCAGGCGCCGGCTGCTCGGCACCGCGGGCGCCGCCGGCGCGACCGGTCTCGTACTCGGCGCCGGGGGCGGCGCCGCGGCGTACGCGGTGACGGAGAAGAGCCCGACGGCGCTGGCCACCGTGGGGTCCACCGGCATCGCGTTCCACGACCGCCCGCACCAGGCCGGCATCACGGAGCCGCAGCAGGCGCACGGCCATCTCGTCGCCTTCGACCTCGCACCCGGCGCCGGGCGCAAGGAAGCGGCGGCGCTGATGCGGCGCTGGTCGGTGCTGGCGGACGAGCTGATGGCGGGCCGGCCGGCGGGCGGCGGGGACACCGGCGTGGCGCTCGACGCCGGGCCCTCTTCGCTGACCGTCACGTTCGGTTTCGGCCGCTCCTTCTTCGACCGCACGTCCCTGGTGGCGCAGCGGCCGAGCGGCCTCGACCCGCTGCCGTCGTTCTCCTCCGACCATCTGGACGCCAGGCGTTCCAACGGCGACCTGTGGGTGCAGATCGGCGCGAACGACGCGCTCGTCGCCTTCCACGCGCTGCGGGCGATCCAGAAGGCGGCGGGCGGGGCGGCCGGGGTGCGCTGGCAGATGAACGGCTTCAACCGCTCACCGGGCGCCACCGCGCAGCCGATGACCGCGCGGAACCTGATGGGCCAGATCGACGGCACCGGCAATCCGAAGCCGTCGGAACCGGACTTCGACCAGCGCGTCTTCGTACCCTCCGGCGGCGAGCACCCGTGGCTCGAGGGCGGCTCCTACGCGGTCGTGCGCCGCATCCGGATGCTGCTCGACGACTGGGAGGAGCTGTCCCTGCACAAGCAGGAGCAGGTCATCGGCCGGCGGAAGTCCGACGGCGCCCCGCTGACGGGCGGCACCGAGACGACCGAGCTCGCGCTGGACGCGACCGGCCCGGACGGGAAGCTCGTCATCCCCGAGAACGCGCACGCCCGCATCTCGGCCCCCGAGCAGAACGGCGGCGCCGCGATGCTGCGGCGGCCCTTCTCCTTCCACGACGGGATCGGCCCCGACGGCACCCCCGACGCCGGCCTCCTGTTCGTCTGCTGGCAGGCCGATCCGCTGCGCGGTTTCGTACCCGTGCAGCGGAAGCTGGACCGGGGCGACGCCCTCTCCGCGTTCATCCGGCACGAGGCGAGCGGGCTCTTCGCCGTGCCGGGCGGACCGGCCAGGGGCGAGTACGTGGGACAGCGTCTGCTGGAATCATGATGGACGCCTCCCGCGCCTCGCGGGCCCATTAGGGTGACGGTATGTCGGCCACGCGCTTCACCTATCTCGGTCCCGAGGGCACCTTCACGGAAGCCGCCCTGCGCACGCTCCCGGAAGCCGCGACCCGGGAACTCGTCCCGATGGTCTCCGTACCGGCGGCGCTCGACGCCGTACGGGCCGGGGAGGCCGCGGCCGCCCTGGTACCGATCGAGAACTCGGTGGAGGGCGGCGTCACCGCCACGCTCGACGAGCTGGCGTCCGGCAAGCCGCTGATGATCTACCGCGAGGTGCTGCTCCCCATCGCCTTCGCGCTGCTGGTGCGCCCCGGGACCAAGCTCTCCGAGGTGAAGACGGTGACCGGCCATCCGGTCGCCCAGCCGCAGGTGCGGAACTGGCTGCGCAAGAACCTGCCGGACGCCGTGTGGGAATCGGCCGCCTCGAACGCGGACGGGGCCAGGCAGGTGCAGGAAGGGCGCTTCGACGCGGCCTTCGCGGGCGAGTTCGCCGGGGCGACCTACGGGCTGGTGCCGCTGGTCACCGACATCCACGACGCGGAGAATGCGGAGACGCGCTTCGTCCTGGTGGGCCGGCCCGCGAGGCCCGCGGCGCCGACCGGGGCGGACAAGACGTCCGTCGTCATCTGGATGGGCGAGGACCACCCGGGCGCGCTGCTGGAGCTGCTGCAGGAGTTCGCCGTGCGCGGGGTCAACCTGATGCTCATCCAGTCCCGGCCGACGGGCGCCGGTATCGGCAACTACTGCTTCGCCGTCGACGCCGAGGGGCACATCTCGGACCGGCGGGTGGGCGAGGCCCTGATGGGACTGAAGCGCATCTGCCCGAACGTGCGCTTCCTCGGTTCGTACCCTCGGGCCGGAGTCGCGGTGGAGGATGTGCGGCCGCTGCGTGCGGGCACGTCGGACCCGGAGTTCACGGCCGCGTCGGACTGGCTGGCGCGCTGCCAGGACGGCCGCGCCTGAGGCGAGCGGTGGGGCGGCGCCTGAGGCGCCCCCGGCGGGCCGGGACGTCGTAGCCATGCCTGGCTCGACGTCGGCGGCCGGGCGGCCTGCGCGTTCTGTTTGTCCACAGAGTTGTCCACAGGCACGCTTCTCGACCTGGGGACAAGTCGACAACAGAACCCCACAGGGTCGACAAATCGCCTCACCCGCACCCCTTCCATCCACAGGGCGCCGGACCGGGCTCGCCCACCCCATTCCATTGATCAACTCTTTGGGCGAGAAATTCCCACTCGAATGAGTGCGTGAGCCCGGTTTGATACGGGAATTCGCCAGCCCGGGAGCGACTTCCGGAATGATCTCTTCCGGAATCCACAGATCTCCCACACAGGCTGTGGATAACTTTCCGGAACGACCCACCCCCTGTGGACAACCCGCCCGCAGCCCCGCCGCATACGGCGCCCGATGCCAGGGGGAGACGGCCCGCCGCCCTCTTTTGGCGAAAGCGGACCGATTGTTCGACACTGCAGGACGAAGGTTTACCACCGCCTCCACCATCGCCACCAATTGCACCAATCGCGGCAATTGGGACGAAGTAACGTGCAAGCAGAAATGGAGTCGGCACCGGTAGCCTGGTGGGGTGATTGACCTTCGCCTGCTTCGTGAGGACCCCGACCGTGTTCGCGCATCCCAGCGCGCCCGTGGAGAGGACGTCGACCTCGTCGACGCCCTGCTCTCCGCCGACGAGCGGCGAAGGTCCTCGGGCCTGCGCTTCGACGAGCTGCGCTCCGAGCAGAAGTCGCTCGGCAACCTGATCCGCAAGGCCACGCCGGACGAGCGGGCCGAGCTGCTCAAGAGGGCCGAGCAGCTCAAGACCGACGTCAAGGCGGCGGAGGCCGAGCAGAACGACGCGGACGAAGAGACCCGCCGGCTGCTGCTCCAGCTCGGCAACATCGTGCACGAGAACGTCCCGGTCGGCGGCGAGGAGGACTTCGTCGTCCTCGAGACGCACGGCGCGATCCGCGACTTCGCCGCGGAGGGCTTCACGCCCAAGGACCACCTGGAGCTCGGCGAGGCGCTGGGCGCCATCGACGTCGAGCGCGGCGCGAAGGTGTCCGGCTCGCGCTTCTACTACCTCACCGGTGTCGGCGCGCTCCTGGAGCTCGCCCTCGTCAACGCGGCCATCGCGCAGGCCACCGAAGCCGGTTTCATTCCGATGCTGACGCCCGCGCTCGTCCGCCCTCGGGCCATGGAGGGCACCGGCTTCCTCGGCCAGGCCGCGGAGAACGTGTACCACCTGGAGAAGGACGACTACTACCTGGTCGGCACCTCCGAGGTCCCGCTCGCCGCGTACCACATGGACGAGATCCTGGAGGCGGACAAGCTGCCGCTGCGGTACGCGGGCTTCTCGCCCTGCTTCCGCCGCGAGGCCGGCACGTACGGCAAGGACACCCGCGGCATCTTCCGGGTCCACCAGTTCGACAAGGTCGAGATGTTCTCGTACGTCGCGCCGGAGGACGCGGAGGCCGAGCACAAGCGGCTGCTGGACTGGGAGAAGCAGTGGCTGACCGCCCTGGAGCTGCCGTTCCAGGTGATCGACGTGGCGACGGCCGACCTGGGCTCCTCGGCGTCGCGGAAGTTCGACTGCGAGGCGTGGATCCCGACCCAGGGCAAGTACCGCGAGCTGACCTCGGCGTCCAACTGCGACAGCTTCCAGGCGCGCCGCCTGTCCGTGCGGATGCGCGACGGCAAGAAGGTGCAGCCGCTGGCGACGCTGAACGGCACCCTGTGCGCCGTGCCGCGCACCATCGTGGCCATCCTGGAGAACCACCAGCTGGCCGACGGCTCGGTGCGGGTTCCCGAGGTGCTCCGCCCCTACCTGGGCGGCCGTGAAGTGCTGGAGCCGATCTCCTAGTGAGCACCGCCCACTTCCCGTACCGGCTCGTCGCCACCGATCTCGACGGAACGCTTCTGCGTACCGACGACACGGTCTCCGAGCGCACACGCGATGCGCTCGCCGCGGTCACCGCGGCGGGCGCGGCGCACATCGTCGTCACCGGGCGGGCGGTGCCGTGGACCCGGCACATCCTGGACGACCTGGGGTACGACGGTCTGGCGGTCTGCGGGCAGGGGGCGCAGGTCTACCACGCGGGTGAGCACCGCCTGCTGACCTCGGTGACGCTCGACCGGCAGCTCGCGAACCTCGCGCTGTCCAAGATCGAGGCGGAGGTGGGCCCGCTGCTGCTCGCCGCGAGCCGCGACGGCCTCGAGGGCGACGTGATCATCGGCCCCGGCTACCGGGTGCAGGAAGGCCCGCTGCCGTACGTGCCGATGCAGGACCCGGCCGACCTGTGGTCGGCCCCGCTCAACAAGGTCTACATCCAGCACCCGACGCTCGGCGACGACGAACTGGCGAAGGCGGCCAGGGCGACGGTCGGCAGTCTGGTGGACGTGGTCATGGCGGGCGCGGGCGTCGTGGAGGTCCTGCCGCTGGGTCTGAGCAAGGCCACGGGCCTGTCGCTGGCCGCCCGGCGGCTGGGGCTGCGGGCGTCCGACACGATCGCGTTCGGCGACATGCCCAACGACATCCCGATGTTCGGCTGGGCCGCGCACGGCGTGGCGATGGCGAACGCGCACGACGAACTGAAGGCCGTGGCCCACGAGGTCACCGCGTCGAACGACGACGACGGCATCGCGGTGGTCCTGGAGCACCTGCTCGCCGGCTGACCCGGCCCGGTCGCCGGCGGCCTTCGCCGCCGACACACCGGGAGGGGGCGGCCCGCGCGGACGCGCGCTCGAAGCGGCCGCCCCCTGGGCGGCCGCCCGGCGGTCCTGCGGAGTGCGATGACTACTCCGCCGCCTGCCGGGCGCCGCCCCGAAGGGAGCACGAGGGACCGGGACTCGAACCCCTGGTCGTCATCGCGCTCCTCTCCCGGTCGGTGTGCTCCTCAACTCTCCTCGCGGCAGAATCTCGGCGCCACCGAATTTCGGGCCTCACCCAAGGCCTCACCTGCGGCCTCGCTTCGGCCTCTACCTGCGGCGTCGCCGCCTCAGGTCCCTGAGCTGACGGGCGAAGTCGTCCATCCTGGCGTCCATCCGGACCATGTCGTCGGACAGCTCGCACAGCCGGTTGCTCATCGCCGCGACGACCGGTGGTGGCGTCCAGCCGCTGGTCGAGGCTGTCGAGCCGCTGCGACATCCGGTTCAGCACCGGCCCGAGCTCCTGGAGCGCCGTTCCGACCCCGGCGAGGCAGCTCTCGACGTTCGTGACCCGCCGGTCGAGCGACGCGTAACCCTCGCGCCAGCCGTGTTCGGCGTCGAGGAGGTAGCTGCGCACCCGGCGGGCGATGTCGCTGTCGCGCAGCAGCATGGCGACGTTGAGCACGGCCCGGCGGGTGAAGAGGGTGAGACTAGAGCGGCGCTGTGGATAACTTCCGTCGCCCTCGGATGAGAGTGACATGTTGTCACTCTGATATTCGCGCAGGTCAGAGCCGCGCAGCACATACATGCCGTTCTGGGTGAGCTCGTCGCGATGCCGTGACGTCAACTGCCTGATGACGGCTGTGGATACTTCGAAGTACCCCGCGACCCCCTCTGTGGATACGTGCATGGAGTCAGGAAGCAGGGCGAGCGCCTTCACCTTGTCGAGCGCTTCGACCCGCCCCACGTGCTCGACGCGCATCGCGCGCGACTCGAGCAGGGCGATCTCCGATGGCATGAGGATGCCTTCCGTTCGTGAACCGACGGGAACGGCCCTCTCCCCGGGCACAGGGGTGGAGATCGGCTTACGGTGCGACTCACTCAATGACCGGCCCGGACGGTGTGCTCTCCGCCGGCACCGGCAATCCCCGACTTCACGAACCCTCGACGCTACGAACCCCAGTTGCCTCCACGCACCGTGGACAACGAGCCGATAAACGTACAGTTACGCGATACGCCTCGGCCCCCGCCGGGCAGGGCAGGGGCCGAGGCGGAGAGCGGACTCCCGGATCACTCCTCGCCGGCGAGCTTGAGGACCCGCAGCTTCTGGCCCGCGTACCAGGTCGCGGCCACGGTGACGCCCGCCAGCAGGGCGACGGCGGTCGGGAGGCCCACGTCCGAGCCGATCAGGCCCTCGCCGCCGATCTTCTCGGCGAGCGCCAGGGACCACTGCTGGACGCTCAGGGTGCGGGCGCCGGGCACGAGGCTGCCGAAGAGCGTCTCCCACACCAGGGCGTAGACGAGCCCGATGACGACGGCGTGCCTGCTGACCGTGCCGAGCAGCAGGAACAGCGCGCTGTATGCGATCGACGCGACGAGCGCCGCCACCGTGTAGGCGATGGCGATCTGCTGGCCGTTGCCGTTCAGGATGAGGCCGGCGATGAACGTCGGCACCGCGGAGAAGGCCATCGTCACGGCGATCGCGACGATCAGCTTGGTGAAGATGATCGTCGGCCGCTTCACCGGCTTGGCGAGCAGATAGACGATCGAGCCGTCGTCGATCTCCGGGCCGATCGAGCCGGTGCCCGCGATGACGCCGATCAGCGGCACCATCGTGGCGATGGCGAAGCCGCCGAGGACGTCGGCGGCGACCTGGTCGTCCGCGCCGTTGAAGCCGCGTACGGCGGCCGCGATCAGCAGCAGCAGGCCGGGCAGCACGAACAGGACCGCGGCGCGGCGCCTGCCGAGGACGGCCCGATAGGTGAGCCGGGCGACTGTGGGGTCGTACATGATCGTCACAGCTCCTTTCAGGCCGCTACGAGGTAGGAGAAGACCGACTCGAGGGACTCGTCGGAGGGCGAGACCGTGAGCAGCCGGATGGAGTGCTCGCGGGCGACCTTCGGCAGCAGCTCGGTGAACCGGCCGAAGTCGACGGCCTGGATGCGCAGCGCGCCCTCCGCCAGGTCGACCTCGATCCCGGCCGTCGACGGGTCGGCGATCAGGGCCGCGGCGAGCGCCCGGTCGTCGCTGGACCGTACGAGGTAGCGGTGCGGGCGGTCCGTCATCAGCCGGCGGATACGGCGGAAGTCACCGCTGGCCGCGTGGCGTCCGGCGACGATCACCTCGATGTGGGAGGCGAGTTGCTCCACCTCCTCCAGGATGTGGGAGGAGAACAGAACGGTCCGGCCTTCGGCGCCCATCCGCCGCAGCAGCTCCATCAGCTGCATCCGCTGCCGCGGGTCCATGCCGTTGAACGGCTCGTCGAGCAGCAGGGCGGACGGCTCGTGCACCAGGGCGGACGCCATCTTCACGCGCTGGCGCATGCCCTTGCTGTACGTCGAGATCTTGCGGTCCTGCGCGTACTCCATCTCGACCGTGGCGAGCGCCTTCTGCGCCTCCTTGGCGCTCAGGCCGTGCAGTTCGGCGTTGGCGACGACGAACTCGCGTCCGGTGAGGAAGTCGTACATCGCCTCCCGCTCCGGGACGACGCCGATCTGCCGGTACACCGACTCGTTGCGCCAGATCGGCGCGCCGTCGAGCGTGACGGTGCCGTTGGAGGGGGCGAGGAAGCCGCCCATCATGTTGATGAGGGTCGACTTTCCGGCGCCGTTGGGGCCGAGGAGTCCAGTGACGCCGGGGCCGACGGTCATCGTCACATCGTTGACGGCGACGACGTTGCCGAACCACCGTGACGTGTTGTCAATGCTGATCGTGGTCACAGCCCGACCTTTCGGTAGCGGCGCATGAGGACGCCGTACGAGCCGGCGACGAGCGCGAGGACGACGAGCAGATAGACCACGCCGGCACCCGCGCCGGGGCCCTCGCCGCCGGGAAAGGCCGAGGTGGCGCCGAGGAAGGCGGTCTGCACCCCGTCGATCAGCGTGACCGGTGAGAACAGGCCGAGCCACTGGATGGCGCCGGCCGAGCCGGTCTCCCAGGCGATGGCCTGGACGGTGGATACCGCGCCGTAGGTGATGGTCATGGTCGCGATGACCGCGGCGACCCCGAAGCCGCGACGCGGTGTGAACGCGGCGAGGACGAGACCGATCCCGCCGAAGAGGACGGACAGCAGCGCCACCGACACCATGCCCTGTGCGAACCCCTTCGTCTGGTCGGCGAAGTCGAACTCCGCCAGCATCGCGCCGAGATAGAGGATCACCAGCGGTGTCGCCGTCAGCAGGAAGACGGCCGACGCCATGGCCGCGAGCTTGGCGAGGACGTAGTCGGCGCGTTCGATGGGCCGCGAGAAGTACAGCGGCACGGATTTGAAGCGGAGGTCGCGGGAGACCGACTGCGGTGCCTGCGCCGCCAGGAACAGGGCGATCAGCGCCTGCATGACGATCGCGTACCGCGTGTACTGCAGCGGCAGGTCGGTCATGTTGGGCGTGGCGACCGCCACCGCCACGATGATCGCCGCGACCAGGCACATGATGCCGAGCAGGATCATCGGCAGCACCTTCGACTTGGCCGAGCGGCCGAGTCCGAAGGCGCCGCGCAGCGACTGCGAGTAGAGGGAGCGGCGCGCGTAGGCGCGGCCGAGGCGGGGCCCGTCGTAGTGGCGGTACCCGATGTTGTGGATCCGCGTCGTCCCGGGGGCGCCCTGGCCGCCGTGTGTGGGTGTGCTCATCGGGCCTGCGCCTCCATGGTCCGGGCGGCCTCGGGGCGGAAGACTTCCGCGATGTGGTGGCGTCGCTGTTCCATCCGTACGAGGCCGATGCCGAGCTCGGTGACGGCGTCCCGCACGAGGTCGTACGTCTCCTCGCCGGTCGCCTCCAGCAGCAGGATGTGGCCGGCGCCCGGCAGACCGTCCTCGGTGCGCTCGTGGATCTGGACCCCCGCGGCGGCGAGTGCCGCGCGGAGCGCGGCCGTGCCGTCGGGGTGGGTGTCGGAGTCGGTGACCTCGACGGCGAGCGTGGTGGTGGTCTGGGTGAAGTCCTTGGTGGAGCTGGAGCGCAGCAGCGCCCCGCCGTCGACCACGACGACGTGGTCGCAGGTGCGCTCGAGTTCGCCGAGGAGGTGGGAGGTGACCAGGACCGAGATGCCGAAGTCGGTGTGGACGCGGCGGATCAGGCCGAGCATCTCGTCGCGGCCCACCGGGTCGAGACCGTTGGTCGGCTCGTCCAGGAGGACCAGCTGCGGGTCGTGGACCAGCGCCTGGGCGAGTTTGACCCGCTGTTTCATGCCGGTCGAGTAGCCGCCGATGGGGCGGTACCGCTCCTCGTAGAGGCCGACATGGCGCAGCGTGTCCGCGGTCCGTTCCCGCGCGGCGGTCGGCGGGAGGCCGGACATGCGCGCCATGTGGACGACGAATTCGGTGGCCGACACATCGGGCGGCAGGCAGTCGTGCTCGGGCATGTAGCCCACCCGTTCGCGGATCTCGGCGCCCTGGGTGGCGACGTCGAGGCCGAGCACGGCGGCACGGCCCTCCGTGGCGGGGGACAGTCCCAGCAGAATCTTGATCAACGTGGACTTGCCGGCTCCGTTGGCGCCCACCAGGCCGGTCACACCGGGGCCGATGTCCAACGAGAGCCGGTCAAGCGCGGTCACCCTGGGGAACCGCTTGCTCAGGCTTTCGGTCGCGATCACAGTCACGTTCTCGAAGGTAGTGGCGCGCGACACGGCTGACGTCAGCCTGGCGGCTCTATCCGTCTCCGACTCAAGAGGTACGGGCCCGTAGGGGCTGTCCCACCGAAGTCCCGGCCGGGCGCCCGCCTGTGGACAACCCGGATTCCGGTTGTGCACAGCCTGCCGGGGTTGTGCACACCCCTTGACGCAGCCGCCGGTCATTGTCACATTCATCGGTGTCAGGTTGCGGATCGTGTCGCGCAGGGGACGGACGGTGGATGGACCGGTGAGCGTGCGAGGACTGTCGGGGGCGCGGGAGCGCCGTGTCCGCACGGGCGGCATCGAGCTGTGCGTCGCCGAACTGGGCGACGCGGCGCGGCCGACCGTGATGCTGGTCCACGGCTACCCGGACAGCAAGGAGGTCTGGTCCGAGGTCGCGTCCCGCCTCGCCGAGCGCTTCCACGTGGTGCTGTACGACGTCCGGGGCCACGGCCGCTCCACGGCGCCGAGGCCGCTGCGCGGAGGGTTCACGCTGGAGAAACTGACGGACGACTTCCTGGCCGTCGCCGACGCGGTGAGCCCGGACCGGCCCGTGCACCTGGTGGGGCACGACTGGGGGTCCGTGCAGTGCTGGGAGTTCGCCACCGTCGCGCGCACCGAGGGCCGTATCGCGTCCTTCACCTCCATGTCGGGGCCGTCCCTGGACCACTTCGGCCACTGGATCAAGCGCCGGATGAGCCGCCCCACGCCGCGCAGGGTGGGCCAGTTGGCCGGTCAGGGCGCCAAGTCCTGGTACGTGTACCTGCTCCACACGCCGGTGCTGCCCGAGCTGGCCTGGCGCGGGCCGCTGGGAAAGCTCTGGCCGCGGATTCTGCAGCGGGTCGAGAAGATCCCGGCCGGTGACTACCCGACGGCCTCCCTGCCGCGGGACGCGGCACACGGCGCCTGGCTCTACCGGGACAACGTCCGGGCCCGGCTGCGCCGGCCGCGTACCGACGCCCATGCCCACGTCCCGGTCCAGCTGATCACTCCGGCCGGGGACGCGTTCCTCTCCGAGCGGCTCTACGACGACCTCGGCACCTGGGTACCGCGGCTCACCCGGCGCACGCTGGACGCCAAGCACTGGGTGCCCCGCACCCGTCCCGATCAACTCGCCCTGTGGGTATCCGGGTTCGTCGACGCGCAGGAGGCGGGGGGCGGCCGCGCGGACGGCGCGGCAGCGGCGCTGCCCGAACAGGGGCCGTACGGGGAGCGGTTCGGCGACCGGCTCGTCCTGGTGACCGGCGCGGCGAGCGGCATCGGACGCGCCACGGCGCTGGCCTTCGCGAAGGCGGGAGCCCGGGTCGTGGCCGTGGACCGCGACGCGCAGGGCGCCGTGCGCACGGCCGACGCGGCGCGGATCGCGGGCGCTGCGGCAGCGTGGGCGGAGACGGTGGACGTCAGCGACGAGCAGGCCATGGAGAAGCTCGCGCAGAAGGTCACCACCGAGTACGGGACCGTCGACGTGCTCGTCAACAACGCGGGCATCGGTCTGTCCGGCCCGTTCCTGGCCACGACGTCCGACGACTGGCGGAAGGTACTGGACGTCAATCTGTGGGGCGTGATCCACGGCTGCCGGATCTTCGGCGGCCTGATGGCCGAGCGCGGCCAGGGCGGCCACATCGTCAACGTCGCTTCCGCCGCCGCCTATTTGCCGACCCGGACACTGCCCGCGTACAGCACCTCGAAGGCGGCGGTGCTGATGCTCAGCGAATGCCTGCGCGCCGAGCTGGCCGGCCGGGACATCGGCGTCACCGCGATCTGCCCGGGCATCGTCAACACCAACATCACCGCCACCGCGCGCTTCGCCGGGGTGGACGAGATGGAGGAGAAGCGCCGCCAGAAGAAGACGGCCCGGCTGTACGGCCTGCGCAACTACCCTCCGGAGAAGGTCGCGGAGGCGATCCTGCGGGCAGTCGTACGGAACCAGGCGGTCGTGCCGGTCACTCCCGAGTCACGCGGCGCTCGTCTCCTGTCCCGTCTCGCCCCCGGCGTGCTGCGGGCGTTCGCCAGGATCGAGCCGAGGCTGTGAGCCCTGCGGCCGGCCGTCGTTGAGGGAATGGAGAGGAGCGGTGGGGAACGTGTCGGAGCAGCCATCGGCCGAGTACCGGATCGAGGACCTGGCGCACCACAGCGGCGCCACGGTCCGTACGATCCGCGCCTATCAGGACCGCGGACTGCTGCCCAGGCCCGAGCGGCGCGGGCGTTCCAACGTGTACGGCACCGCCCACCTCACCCGGCTGCGGCAGATCGCCGACCTGCTCGACCGGGGTTACACCCTCGCGTCGATCAAGGAGCTGCTGGAGGCCTGGGACACGGGCCGTGGGCTCGGCGGAGTGCTCGGCCTGGTCGCAGAGGTGCAGGGCCCGTGGACCGACGAGAAGGTCGACCGGATCTCCCGGCGGGAGCTGGAGCGCAGATTCGGCGGGGCGACGGACGAGGATGCCGTCGCCGAGGCAGTGGAGCTCGGCGTGCTGGAGCCCGTCCCCGGGGAGGAGGACACCTTCCTGGTGCCGAGTCCCCAGGAGCTTGCGGTGGCAGAGGAGTTGTATGCCGCCGGTGTTCCGCTGAGCACAATCACCGGGCATCTCAGGGAGGTTCAACAGCAGGTCGAGCACATCGCGTCCCGCTTCCTGGAGTTCACGACGGAGCACGTGTTCGCCCGTTTTCTGGAGCAAGGACCTCCGGACGACGCCGACGCGGCGGAGGCGGCGGCGCTCGTGCGGCGCCTGCGGCCCCTTGCGCAGCAGACGATCGACGCGGAACTGGCGCGGGCCATGCGGACGTTCGCCACCCTCCATCTGCAGCAGCACCTCCTGCCGGAGGGACGGGCGCAGGTGGCGGAAGGACCTGTCACGGTGGCGCTGCCACGGGGGACAACCGAGGCCGTGGCACGCCTTGTTGGCAGGGCCAACGTCGCCGCCTTCGTTCACGCGGCGACCCAACGCGAGATGCACAGCCGGGCATTGGACACCCTGACGGTAAATCACAATAAACCGGGAACAGTCGACCAATTGGGCTAATCTGCTCGGTCGTTGTCCACAGAATCGCCAATCTGCCTGTGGATAACCGGAGTTGACTGTGGATCAAACATCCGAGACAAAATTATTTGAGTGGCGTCGCAGAGGTCCGGCCGGACACGCTGGCCGCATGAACGCAAGGACCGACCACCAACCCCCCGACGAGAGGCGCACCGTCAAGCTGTCGAAGTACCTCTCGAAGTATCTGCGCCACAGCCCCGACCGCATCGGCGTCACCCTCGACGCGAACGGCTGGGTGGAGATCGACGCGCTGATGCGCGCGGCGGCCGAGCACGGCTTCCGCTTCAGCCGCTCCGAGCTGGACCACGTCGTGGCGTCCAACGACAAGCGGCGTTTCACGATCGACGGCACCCGCATCCGCGCCAACCAGGGGCACACCGTCGACGTCGACCTCGGCCTGCCCCCGGCCGAGCCGCCCGAGTACCTGTACCACGGGACCGTCGCACGCAGCCTCGACGCCATCCGCTCCGAGGGCCTGCGCCCGATGGCCCGCCACGACGTCCATCTGTCGCCCGACCGCGAGACGGCGACACGTGTCGGCGCCCGTCGCGGCCGCCCCGTCGTGCTGTCCGTGCACGCGGGCGAGCTGCACCGGGCGGGCCACGTCTTCCGGGTCAGCACCAACGGCGTCTGGCTGACCGCGTCCGTACCGCCGCGGTTCATTCGGTTCCCGGACGCCCGGCCCAGCTGAGGGCCGGCACCCGGTCCGCCGACCGTCAGCCGCCCAGCTGGGCCAGGGCCTCGGTCGCGATCCGCTCGAAGACCGCCTGGTCGGCGGCGAAGTCCGAGTCCGGGATCGGCGCGTGGACGACGATCTCGGTGAACCCCAGGTCGAAGTGCCGGCCCGCGAATTCCACGAAGGCGTCCAGCGACTCCAGCGGACGGCCCCGCTCAGGCGTGAAGCCGGTGAGCAGCACCTTGTCGAGTTCGGCCACGTTCCGGCCGGTGTCGGCGCACGCCTTGGACAGCTTGTCCATCTGCCCGCGCAGGGCCTCGTGCGACTGCTCGGCGGTGCCCGTCTCGAACAGCTTCGGGTCGCCGGTGGTCACCCACGCCTGCCCGTACCGCGCCGCGAGCTTCAGCCCCCGCGGGCCGGTCGCGGCGACGGCGAACGGCAGCCGCGGCCGCTGCACGCACCCGGGGATGTTCCGCGCCTCCACCGCCGAGTAGAAGGCGCCCTCGTGCGTCACGGCGTCCTCGGTCAGCAGCCGGTCGAGCAGCGGCACGAACTCGGCGAAGCGGTCCGCCCGTTCCCGCGGCGTCCAGGACTCCTGGCCCAGCGCGGTGGCGTCGAAGCCCGTGCCGCCCGCGCCGATGCCCAGCGTGAACCGCCCGCCGGAGACGTCGTCCAGCGAGATCAGGTCCTTGGCCAGCGTCACCGGGTGCCGGAAGTTCGGCGAGGTGACCAGCGTGCCGAGCCGCAGCCGCTCGGTCGCCGCGGCGGCGGCCGTGAGCGTCGGAACCGCGCCGTACCAGGGGCCGTCACGGAAGGTCCGCCACGACAGGTGGTCGTACGTGTACGCGGTGCGGAAGCCGAGCTGCTCGGCTCGTACCCACTCGTCGCGGCCGCCGCTGTGCCAGGGGCGGACGGGAAGTATCACAGTGCTCAGACGCATGCCGTCGAGCGTACGCGGCGGATCAGCCCCCGAGCACCTACTCAGATGTGCGCCCTCCCGCACGCCCGTGCACCCGGTACGGGAGAATGGATCCGTGACCTCAGCTATCGATCCCCGCCACCTGCCCGCCACCCCGCCCCGGCTGATCGCCACCGACCTCGACGGCACGCTGCTGCGGGACGACAAGTCGGTCTCCGACCGGACGATCGCCGCACTCGCCGCCGCGGAGGCGGCCGGGATCGAGGTCTTCTTCGTCACCGGCAGGCCGGCCCGCTGGATGGACGTCGTCAGCGACCACGTCCACGGCCACGGCCTCGCGATCTGCGCGAACGGTGCCGCGGTGGTCGACCTGCACGCCGGCGGCAAGCTGCTGGAGGTCCGCGACCTGCCCCGGACGACCGCGATGGACGTCGTACGGACGCTGCGCGCCACCGCTCCCGGCACCTCGTTCGCGGTCGAGCTGTCCACCGGCATCCACTACGAGCCCGACTACCCGCCCTTCCATCTCGACCCGGGGGCCACCGTGGCCGCGGCCGAGAAGCTCCTCCACGAGGAGGAGCCGGGCGAGGGCGCTCCGGTGATCAAACTGCTCGCGCACCACGCCGAGATGACGCCCGACGGCTTCCTCACCCTGGCCCGTACGGCGGCGGGCGAGCTTGCGTCGTTCACCCGTTCCAGCCCGACGGCGCTCCTGGAGGTCAGCGGCCTGGGCGTGAGCAAGGCGAGCACCCTCGCCCTGTGCTGCGCGCAGCGCGGCATCTCCTCCGACGAGGTGGTCGCCTTCGGCGACATGCCGAACGACGTCGAGATGCTGACCTGGGCCGGCACGTCCTACGCGATGGGCAACGCGCACCCGGACGTGGTCGCCGCCGCATCGGGGCGGACGGTCGCCAACAACGACGACGGTGTCGCGGTGGTCATCGAGCAGATCCTGGCCCGCCACGCGGAGCAGCGGCGGTCCTGAGGCACGGCGGCCGGACCGGGCGGGGGCGGCTCAGAGGTCCACGCCCCGCTCGCGCAGCCAGGCCGCCGGGTCGACGCCCGATCCCAGATGCGGCGTGAGCCGCACCTCGAAGTGCAGGTGCGGCCCCGTCGAGTTGCCCGTCGTGCCCGCCTGGCCGATCCACTGGCCGGTGGCCACCTTCTCGCCCTGGTCGACGGTGACACCCGCCAGATGGGCGTACTGCGAGTAGTAGCCGTCGGGGTGCCGCACCAGGACCTCGATGCCGAAGCCTCCGCCGCAGGAGACGGAGACGATCCGGCCCGCTCCGACGGAGCGCACGGGGGCGCCGATGTCCACGGCGAAGTCCTGGCCCGTGTGGCGGCGCGCCCACCGCTCACCCGTGCTGGCGAAACCGGCGGACAGGGTGTAGTCCTCCACGGGCGCCACCCACTTCAGCCCCTTCGGCGGGCCGCCCGGCTGCTCCAGCCGCACGGCTCCGGCGCACGTGCCTGCGGCCGCGCTGCGGTCCGCCTCGGCCTGCAGCTTCCACTGCGCCGTCTCCAGCTTGGTCTCGATACCCCGCCTGACCGCTGCCAGCCGGCTGGAGCGCACGGCAAGCTCGTTCCACGCGGCGCGGGCGTCGCGCTCCGCCGCGGTGAGCTGCCGCTCCGCCGCCCGCTCCTGGTCGAGCAGCCGGCTCACAGCCTTCTCGGCCCGGTCGGCGACGCGGTAGCCGCGCAGCAGCGCGTCCGGGTCGTTCGCGAGCAGCAGGCGGCCGGTGAGGGCGAGCGAACCGCCGGTGCGGTACTGCTCGCGTGCGACGCCGCCGATGGTGTCGTGGACGGCGGCGAGGCGCTCGCGCTGCCGCACCAGCCGGTCCTGGAGCCGGCGCGCCTCGATCCGCTGCCGGTCGGCGGCGCGCCTGCCGCGCTCGTACTGCTCGGTCGCCCTGGCCGCTTCCGCGTAGAGCCGGGCCACTTCGGCGCTTGCGGGCGGCGCCGGACCGTCGTGCGCCGCCTCCGCACCGGCCGGCGGGGCCGGGCCGTCCCGTGCCACGGCGGACTGGACCGGTGTGCCGAGGAACGCGCACAGCATCACCGGGACGATCACCAACCGGTCGCGGTGTCTCAAGCACATGCCCGGATCGTCGCCCCGAGGCGACCGGATCCCCGGGACCGCTGCGGTGTCGTAGGGCCGACTGGCCCAGCCACAGCCGCACCTCGGGCGACAACCGCCCACGGGGGAGCCCGTCCGGATCAGGCCGTCCGGGCGCCCGGGCCAGGGAACGGGCGGGCCTTGATACCCGGAACGGCTGCGGGACGGCGGGCGTTGACCCCCGGAACGGCACGCGGTCGGCGCCGGCGCCGGCTCCGGAACGGCTCCCGGGAGGCGCCGGCGCTGCGTCAGGCCGTACGGGGACGGGGCGCGGCCCGCAGCGGGACCTCCCACGTCACCGTGGTGCCCGCCCCGTCGGGTCCGAGGCCGACCCCGCTGCCGCTCGACCCGCCGAGTGATTCCGCCCGTCGCTCGAGGTTCCGCAGCCGCTGCGCCGCCCACCGGCCGGCAGGCCGACCCCGTCGTCCCCGACCGTCAGCCGTACGCCCGCCGTGCCGTCGGGCAGTTCGGCGGTGGCGTCGACGACGACCTCGATCCGTGAGGCCGCGGCGTGCCGGAAGGCGTTGGACAGGGCTTCGCGCAGCGCCGCGATCAGGTTCTTCCCGGCGAGTCCGCCGACCGCGGTGTCGACCGGGCCGACAAAGCGGAGGACCGGGCGGAACCCGAGGAGCACGGACGCCGTGTTGATCTCCCGCAGCACCCGGGTGCGCAGGGCGGAGGGCACCTGCACATCCGTGCCGTGGTCCAGGGCGAAGACGGCCGTGCGGATCTCCTGGATGGTCACGTCGAGTTCGTCGACCGCCCGGCCGACGCCGTCACGCACCGCCGAGTCCACGGACCCGCGGTGGGCGCTCTCCAGCAGCACACCGGCGGCGAACAGCCGTTGGACGACGAGGCCGTGCAGGTCCCGTGCGATGCGGTCCCGGCCCTCGAGGACGACCAGCCGCTCCCGGTCGCGCTGGGCCTCCGCCATCGTCAGCGCCAGCGCCGCCTGCGAGGCGAACTGCGTGGCCAGGGCGCGTTCCGCCGCGGTGAACGGGGCCGCCCCGGCCTCCCGCGGGGCCGCGAGCGCTCCCAGCACCCGCCCGCCGCTCTGCAGCGGCAGCATCATGGTCGGCCCGTACGTAGCGCCCGCCCGCCAGCTCGGCGGCGGTGCGGCAGATCCGGTCGAGGGTCGCGTGCAGCTCCAGCCCGGTGCCGACCGAGCGCATGGCCTCCAGCAGCTGCGGCACCCGCGCGGTGACCTCTGCGGACAGTCCCGGAAGGGTGCGGGCCGCCCGAGCCGCGGCGTCGGGCGTGCCCTTCAGTTCCGGCCGTTCCGACGGTTCCGACGAGGTCATGCCCCGAGACTAATGAGTCCCCTTTGCCATGGAAAGTCGGGTTTCGATGCCGTCCGTGGCCTGCTCGCGCTCCAGCATCGCCCGGAAGGGCCCGTCGACCACGGCGAGATCCTCGTACGGCCCGCGCTGCACGACCCGGCCCGCCTCCAGCACGACCACCTCGTCGACCGCCTGCAGACCGCGCAGGCGGTGCGTGATCAGCAAGGTCGCGGGCGGCTCACCGGTCGCGGGGCCCGTGCCCGTGCCCGCGGCCGCCACCCGGTGCTCGGTCGCCGCCAGCAGGTCGGCGGTGAGGGCGTCGGCCGTCGCCAGGTCAAGGTGTTCGGCGGGCTCGTCCAGCACGAGCACCGAGAAGGCGGCCAGGAGGGCGCGTGCCAGGGCGAGCCGCTGGCGCTGGCCGCCGGACAGCCGGGCGCCGTGCTCGCCGACGAGCGTGTCGAGCCCGTCGGGCAGGGAGTCGGCCCAGTCCAGCAGGCGCGCGCCGGCGAGCGCCTGCCTCAGCTCGTCCTCCGTCGCGTCCGTGCGGGCCAGCCGCAGGTTCTCCCGTACGGAACTGTCGAAGAGATGCGCGTCCTGGGCACAGAGCCCCACGTACCGCCGCACCGCGTCGCCCTCCAGCGACGCCGCGGGGACACCGCCGATGGTGTACGTCCCGGCTCCGGCGTCCAGGAAACGGAGCAGCACCTGTGCCAGCGTCGTCTTGCCCGAGCCGGAGACACCGACGACAGCGACCCGCCGGCCCGCGGTCAGGGTCAGGTCGAAGCCGCTCAGCGCGTCCTGCTCCTGGTCCGCGTACCGTGCGCCGATGCCGTGCAGCACCAGTGGGAAGGCGGTGGCCGGCGGGGGGAGCGGGCGGTCAGGCTCCCGCACGGGGACGGGCGCGTCGAGGACCTCGTGCACCCGCTCGGCGCTGCGCACGGCACGGCGCCGGTACTGCACGGCGAGCGGCAGGGCCGACACGGCTTCGAAGGCGGCGAGCGGCGTGAGCACGACGACCGCCAGGCAGACGCCGTCGAGACGCCCCTCCGAGACCGCACGCACACCGACCGCCGCCGCGCCCACCACGGTCAGTCCGCAGACGAGGGCGGAGAGCCCGCCGCCGAGTGCCGTGGCGGCGGCCTGCCGTGCGGCGATGCGGGTCAGCGTCCGGTCCGCGTCCCGCGTCGACGCGAGGCGCCGCGGGAGGGCGCCGGCCACGGTCAGTTCCGCCGTGCCGCGCAGCAGATCGACGACCCTGGTGGCCAGAGTCCCGCGCGCGGGGGCCAGTTGCTGCTCCGCGCGCCGGGTGAACCCCCCGCCTGCGAGCGGTACGCCGACTCCCGCCACGAGCAGGCCCACGGCGAGGACCGCGCCGGCCTCGGGCAGCAGCCAGGCCGTGAACCCGACGGCTCCGGTGCCGACGAGCACGGCCGTGGCGGCGGGCAGCATCCAGCGCAGCCAGTAGTCCTGGAGGGCGTCCACATCGGCGACCAGCCGGGACAGCAGGTCACCGCGCCGGGTACGGCCGAGTCCGGCCGGGGCGATGCGTTCGAGCCTGGCGTAGACGGCGACCCGCAGTTCGGCGAGCATCCGCAGGACGGCGTCGTGGGAGACGAGGCGCTCCGCGTACCGGAAGACCGCCCGTCCGATGCCGAAGGCCCTGGTCGCCGTGACCGCCACCATCAGATGGAGGACCGGCGGCTGTTCGGACGCGCGGGAGATGAGCCATCCGGACACGGCCATGAGCCCGACGGCGGAGCCGAGGGCGAGACTGCCGAGCAGCAGGGCCAGCGCGAGGCGGCCGCGCAGTTGGCCGGCGGCAGCCCGCACCCGTACCAGCGGCGGCCAGCCCTTCGCGCCCGGCGACGCCGGCGGCGCGGTGAACTCGACCCCCACGGTGTCTGTGGAAGCGTCGGGCCGCCCCGCCCCAACGGCGCCTGCCCGCACGCCGGATGCCACGGGCGCCGGCGCCGTACGGGAGAGGGTGACCACCCGGTCCGCCACCGCCAGGAGGGCCGGCCGGTGCACGACCAGCAGCACCGTCCGTCCCCGCGCCAGCCGGCGCACCGCCTCGACGATTCCTTCCTCGGTGGCTCCGTCCAACGCGGCCGTCGGCTCGTCGAGGAGCAGCAGCGGCCGGTCCGCGAGGAACGCCCTGGCCAGCGCCAGCCGTTGCCGCTGCCCTGCCGAGAGACCCGCGCCGTCCTCCCCGATCGCCGTGTCCGGCCCCAGGGGGAGTTCGGCGACGAAGTCGTACGCCCCCGCCTCCCGCAGCGCCGTCCGGACCGCCGCGTCGTCCGCGTCCGGCCGCGCGAGCCGTACGTTCTCCGCGATCGTCCCGGCGAAGAGATACGGCCTCTGCGGGACCCAGGCGATCTGCTCCCGCCACCGCTCCATGTCCAGATCGGCGAGATCGGTCCCGCCGACCCGCACCCGCCCCTCCGCCGGTTCCACGAAGCCCAGCAGAACGTCGAGGAGCGTGGACTTGCCGACGCCGCTCTCCCCCACGAGGGCGACCGTCTCCCCCGGCTCCACCACCAGCGAGGCGCTCTCCAGCGACGCTTCGCCGCGGCGCTCATGGCGGACCGTGACCGCGTCGACCTCCAGCCGCAGCGTGCCCGGGACGGGGGCGCCGCCCGATCGGCGGGGTGCCGTTTCCAGCACCTCGAAGATCTCCTCCGCCGCCGAGAGCCCCTCGGCGGCGGCGTGGAACTGGGCCCCCACCTGCCGGATCGGCAGATACGCCTCGGGGGCGAGGATGAGGATCACGAGCCCCGTGTACAGATCCAGGTCGCCGTGGACCAGGCGCATTCCGATGCCGACGGCGACCAGGGCCACCGACAGCGTCGACAGCAGCTCCAGCGCGAACGACGAGAGGAACGCGATCCGCAGCGTGCGCAGGGTCGCCTGCCGGTACTGGGTGGTGATCGTCCGGATCGACTCGGCCTGCGCCTTCGCCCGGCCGAACACCTTCAGTGTCGGCAGCCCGGCGACCACGTCGAGGAAGTGGCCGGACAGCCGGGACAGCAGCCGCCACTGGCGGTCCATGCTCGCCCGCGTGGCCCAGCCGATCAGCACCATGAAGAGCGGGATCAGCGGCAGGGTCACCACGATGACCGCTGCCGAGACCCAGTCCTCCGTCACGATCCGCGCGAGCACCGCGACCGGCACCACGACCGCGAGTCCGAGCTGGGGCAGATACCGCGCGAAGTAGTCGTCCAGCGCGTCGACACCACGGGTGGCGAGCGCGACGAGCGATCCGGTGGTCTGCCCGCTCAGCCGGCCGGGCCCCAGTTCGGCGGCCCGGTCCAGCAGCCGGCGCCGCAGCTCGGACTTCACCGCGGCGCTCGCCCGGTGCGCGGCCAGCTCGGTCAGCCAGGACACGGCCGCCCGGCCGACCGCCACCAAGGCCAGCAGCGCCAGGGGGGTGGCGAGATCGGAGACCAACAGCCCACGCTGGAACGCCCCCACCACCAACTCGGCGATGAGCATGGCCTGTGCGACGACCAGGGCCGCTCCGACGGCCCCGAGCACCACCACCGCGGCCAGGAAACCCCGGGTGGCACGTGCGTAGCGGAGCAGCCGCGGATCGATCGGTTTCACGTGAAACATCCCCCGCTAGTGGGCGTCGGCGATGTGCTGGGTGCCGATCCGCTTACGGAAGACCCAGTACGTCCAGCCCTGGTAGAGCAGCACCAGCGGTGTGGCGACCGCCGCCAGCCAGGTCATGATCTTCAGCGTGTACGGGCTCGACGAGGCGTTGGTGACCGTCAGGCTCCAGGCGCTGTCGAGCGAGGACGGCATGACGTCCGGGAAGAGCGCCAGGAAGAGCATCGCCACCGAGGTGGCGATGGTGACGCCCGAGAGGCCGAACGACCAGCCCTCCCGGCCCGCCTTGACGGCTCCGACCGCTCCCGTCAGCGCAGCCACCGCGACGACCAAGGCCACCAGGCTCTTGCCGTCGCCGCGTGACACCTGGGTCCACACCAGGAAGCCGACCGCGGGAACCATGGTCAGCAGCCCCAGCCTCACCGCCATGGCCCTGGCCCGGGTCCTGATGTCCCCCAGCGTCTTCAGCGCCGCGAAGACCGCGCCGTGGAAGGTGAAGAGGGCGAGCGTCACCACTCCGCCGAGCAGCGCGTACGGGTTGAGCAGGTCGACCAGGCCGCCGACGTACTCCTTGTCCGCGTCGATCTTCACGCCGCGCACGATGTTGCCGAAGGCGACGCCCCACAGGAACGCCGGCAGCAGCGAGGTCCAGAAGATCGCGTGCTCCCAGTTGGTCTGCCAGCGCTCCTCCGCCCGCTTGTGCCGGTACTCGAACGCGACCCCGCGCACGATCAGGCAGACGAGGATGAGCAGCAGCGGGAGGTAGAAGCCTGAGAAGAGGGTGGCGTACCACTCGGGAAAGGCGGCGAACGTCGCACCGCCCGCCGTGAGCAGCCACACCTCGTTGCCGTCCCAGACGGGCCCGATGGTGTTGATCAGCACGCGCCGCTCGGTGCGGTCCTTCGCCAGCAGTTTGGTGAGGACGCCGATGCCGAAGTCGAAGCCCTCCAGGAAGAAGTAGCCGATCCACAGGACGGCGATGAGTACGAACCAGACGTTGTGGAGTTCCATGCCTCAGCAGTTCCTCACGGGCCTCAGTAGGAGAAGGCCATCGGCCGGTCGGCGTCACGGTCGTCGCCGCCGATCTTGGTGGGCGGGGCGAGGTCGGCCTCCGTCAGTTCGGGCGGTCCCGCCTTGACGTACTTCACGAGCAGCCTGACCTCGATCACGGCGAGCACCGCGTAGAGCAGCGTGAAGACGGTCATCGAGATGAGGACCTCGCCCTGCGAGACACCGGGGGAGACGGCGTCACGGGTGCGCAGCACGCCGTAGACGACCCACGGCTGCCGGCCCATCTCGGTGAAGATCCAGCCCCAGGAGTTGGCGATCAGCGGGAAGGCCATCGTCCACAGCGCGATCAGCCAGTACCACCTGCCCAGCCGGGGGCTGAGCGCCTTGTTCCGGAACAGCACCAGATTCGGCACCTCGTCCTCTCCGGTCCGCAGCGCGCGGGGCAGCAGGAACTTGCGCCGGGTCAGCCAGAGTCCGATCAGGCCGATGGTCAGCGACGCCATGCCGAAGCCGATCATCCAGCGGAAGCCCCAGTAGGCGACGGGGATGTTGGGCCGGTAGTCACCGGGGCCGTATGTCTCCTGGAGTTGTTCGTTGACGTCGTTGATGCCGGGGACGTACGAGTCGAAGTCGCTGTGCGCCAGGAACGACAGCAGGCCGGGGATCTCGACGGCGACCTTGTTGTGTCCCTTGTCGACGTCGCCGTAGGCGAAGACGGAGAACGGCGCGGGCGCCTCCCCGTCCCACAGCGCCTCGGCGGCCGCCATCTTCATGGGCTGCTGCTCGTACATCACCTTGCCGAGCAGGTCGCCGCTGACCGCGGTCATGAGACCGGCGACGGCGACGGTGACCAGACCGACCCGCAGCGAGGTCCGCATCACCGGGATGTGCTTCCTGCGCGCCAGGTGGAAGGCCGCGATGCCCGCCATGAAGGCGCCGCCGACCAGGAAGGCCGCCGTCATGGTGTGGAAGAACTGGGTGAGCGCCGTGTTCTGGGTCAGTACCAGCCAGAAGTCGGTGAGCTCGGCCCGGCCGCGCTCCTCGTTGATCCGGTAGCCGACCGGGTGCTGCATCCAGGAGTTGGCCGCCAGGATGAAGTACGCGGAGAGGACCGTGCCGATCGAGACCATCCAGATGCAGGCCAGGTGGATCCTCTGCGGCAGCTTGTCCCAGCCGAAGATCCACAGCCCGATGAAGGTGGACTCGAAGAAGAAGGCGATCAGCGCCTCGAAGGCGAGCGGTGCGCCGAAGACGTCGCCGACGAACCGGGAGTAGTCGGACCAGTTCATCCCGAACTGGAACTCCTGCACGATGCCCGTGACCACGCCCATGGCGATGTTGATCAGGAAGAGTTTGCCCCAGAACTTGGTGGCCCTGAGGTACTTCTCCTTGCCCGTCCGCACCCAGGCGGTCTGCAGGCCGGCGGTGAGCGCGGCGAGCGAGATCGTGAGGGGTACGAACAGGAAGTGGTAGACGGTGGTGATGCCGAACTGCCATCGCGCCAAGGTCTCGGGCGCCAGAGCGAGGTCCACGTCGTCTCTCCTTACGTCGCCGCGGTCGAGCGGCAGCCGACCCCTCCCTTTCCACTGATTCCAGGAGGAACCGGGGCGTGCTTGTGAACGCGTTCACATTCACAAGCATTATGGCGCATACGAAATCCGCACCTTCGATCGGGGGGTCACCCTTGCGGGACCCTTCCCAAGAACTTCAACATATTGTTGAATTTCGGCTATGCAGATACGCGTCTCATGGCCGACCGGACACCTGACCGCCACCATCGAAGAAACCCCCACGAGCAAGGCGCTCATGGGGGTTCTGCCGTTCTCCGCGACCGCGCAGACGTGGGGAGAGGAGGTCTACTTCGCCACCCCGGTCAGCGTCGCCCCGGAGCCGGGCGCCCGCCAGGTGGTGGAGCCCGGCACCGTCGTCTTCTGGACCGACGGCGACGCCCTCGCCCTCCCGTACGGACCGACGCCCATCTCGCGCGGCGACGAGTGCCGCCTCGCCGGCCCGTGCAACCTGCTGGGCCGGATCGACGGCGACCCCCGCCTGCCTGCGAGTATCCGCTCCGGTGACCCGCTCAGGGTCGAGCTGGTCGAACCGGCCGAGGGGTCATAAGCACGACAAGCCGCAGGCCTCTAGAAGCCCTTGCGGAACGTCTCGGCTGTGTGCAGGAACACATCGTTCGCCTCGCACTCGCCGATCGTCACCCGCACGCCCTCACCCGCGAACGGCCGGACCACGACGCCGGCCTTCTCGCACGCCGCGGCGAAGTCGAGCGTGCGCTCACCGAGGCGCAGCCAGACGAAGTTCGCCTGCGTCTGCGGCACCGTCCAGCCCTGCTCCACGAGAGCGTGGTGAACCCGGGCGCGCTCGGTGACCAGGGAGCCGACCCGGCCCAGCAGCTCGTCCTCGGCGCGCAGCGAGGCGACCGCCGCGTCCTGCGCGAGCTGCGTGACACCGAACGGCACGGCCGTCTTGCGCAGCGCCGCGGCCACCGGCTCGTGGGCGACCGCGAAGCCGACCCGCAGGCCGGCCAGGCCGTACGCCTTGGAGAAGGTGCGCAGCACTGCCACGTTCGGCCGGTCCCGGTAGATCTCGAGACCGTCGGGGACGTCGGCGTCACGGATGAACTCCCGGTACGCCTCGTCCAGCACCACCAGCACGTCGGAGGGCACCCGGTCCAGGAACCTCTCCAGCTCGGCGCGGCGCACCACGGTGCCGGTCGGGTTGTTGGGGTTGCACACGAAGATCAGCCGCGTCCGGTCGGTGATGGCGTCCGCCATGGCGTCGAGGTCGTGCACCTCCCCCTCGGTGAGCGGGACCTTCACCGACGTCGCGCCGCTGATCTGCGTGATGATCGGGTACGCCTCGAAGGAGCGCCAGGCGTAGATCACCTCGTCGCCGGGGCCGGAGGTGGACTGCAGCAGCGACTGCGCCACGCCCACGGAGCCGGTGCCGGTGGCCAGATGGGTCACCGGCACCCCGAACCGGTCGGCGAGCTCGTTCATGAGGCCCGTGCAGGCCATGTCGGGGTAGCGGTTGAAGCTCTGCGCCGCGGCCATGGCGCTCTCCATCACACCGGGCAGCGGCGGATACGGGTTCTCGTTGGAGGACAGCTTGTAGGCCACCGGGCCGCCGGCCGCCGCCGGCTTGCCCGGCTTGTACGTGGGGATGCCGTCCAGCTCGGCGCGCAGCTTGGGGCTCGTCTCGCTCACCGCAGGTCCTCCTCGACCGTCCGTGCACATCGGTACCGCTCAACCAATACTGCTCACCTTATGAGGATTCGCCGCTGCTGCGAATGGCCGGACACGAAGGACCCACGCCGGACCCGACCGGAAGCGGGGCGAAGGGCGCAATACGGGGGGAGCGCCGGACGCCATGGCGCGCGCCGGTGGCTCGCGCCGTGGCGCGCGTCACCCGTAATGATGAGTTGAGACCTCTTCGAGACATGGCCCCTTCGCCAGGCATCAGCGACCCAGCACCGGACACTCCACGCTCTGAGCCTTCAACTCCCTTTGCTTACAAGGGAATAGAGGCTCAATGATCATGCAGAAACGTGCCTGTCAACGCGTGCATATGCGACCGGTAGGCCCCCCTGTGCGAGCCCTACTATCGGCACGCCATGACAGCAGCAGGGAAGCACCAGGTGAGCCGGACGGACACAACCCGCCGGGGCGGCAGACAGGGTCGGGCAGGCATCAGAGACGTGGCCGCCGCGGCCGGCGTCTCCATCACGACCGTCTCCGACGCCCTCAACGGGAAGGGCCGGCTCCCGGACGCCACCCGCCGACACGTCCGAGAGGTCGCGGACCGGCTGGGCTACCGCCCGTCAGCCGCGGCCCGCACCCTCCGTACCGGGAAGTCCGGCCTGATCGGCCTGACCGTGACGACATACGGGGATGAACCTTTCACCTTCACGGAGTTCGCGTACTTCGCGGAGATGGCCAGAGCCGCGACCTCGGCCGCTCTCGCACGCGGCTACGCGCTGGTCATCCTGCCCGCCACCTCCAGACACGACGTCTGGTCGAACGTCGCCCTCGACGGCACCGTCGTCATCGACCCCTCCGACCACGACCCGGTCGTCACCGAACTGGTCCGCCAGGGACTGCCCGTCGTCTCCGACGGCCGCCCCGCCGGCACCCTCCCGGTCACCGCCTGGGTGGACAACGACCACGAAGCCGCCGTACTCGACCTGCTCGACCATCTCGCCGCCGCCGGCGCCCGCCGGATCGGTCTGCTCACCGGCACCACCACCGACACCTATACGCGGCTCTCGACCACGGCCTACCTCCACTGGTGCGAACGCGTCGGCCAGGACCCCGTCTACGAGTCCTACCCCGCGCACGACCCGTGCGCCGGCGCCGTCGCCGCCGACCGACTGCTGGCCCGGCCGGACCGGCCGGACGCGGTGTACGGGCTCTTCGACCCCAACGGCACCGATCTGCTCGCCGCCGCCCGCCGCTACGGACTGCGGGTCCCCGACGATCTGCTGCTCGTGTGCTGCAGCGAGTCGACGGTCTACGCCACGACCGAGCCGCCCATCACCACGCTCTCGCTCAAGCCGCGCAGAATCGGCACGGCGGTCGTCCAGTTACTCATCGACGCGATCGAGGGAATCGACAAGGACCTGCCGATCGAGCAGGTGATACCCACGGAACTGATCGTCAGGACGTCGTCGCAGCGCCGCCCCCCGCGGACGACTGTGAGCGCTCCGCGGTCCCCCTCGCGGCCCTAGAACCCGCTGAGCCGGGGCTCTTGGCCGGGAGAACTCGACGGTCCGCGGTACGTCCCGCGGGCCGGTCCGACAAAGCGCGGCGCGTCCCGCGGAGCCGGCCGGACACGCCCGGCCCGTGCCGCGCGAGGGAGCGGAACTCCCCAATCGGGACGAAACAACCGGTGAACCGGGGGTGCTCGAGGATTCACCACCCCTGGTGCGTCACACACTGCCTGGCTCATTCCTATGATGGGCGAACGACACCGCGGACCACCCGGACCAGGCTGGGCCGAGAGGTGAACGGCGGCGCGACGGTGGTGGAGGGGTCGATGACTCAGGGGGCCGGTCAAGGACCCGTGGTGCGGACGGCGACGTTGCGCGATTTCCGCGTACCGCCGTACGCGCAGGTTCCCGTGCAGTCGGACACGACGGGCCCGGTCCCTCCGGGCCATCCCGGGAACGCCCTCCCCGAGGGCGAGCCACCGGAGGGCTACACCCCCACCGCACGCGATCTGCCCGTCATCAGGCGGGGCGGCCCCGGCGACACGGTCCAGGTCCATGTCGACCCGGCCGACCTGCCCGCATCCGAGGGGCTCGGCCCGCTGTACGTCGTGGGCGACGTCCACGGCTACTTCGACGAGTTGGTGGCGGCCCTGACCGCGCAGGGACTCATCGACGCCGAAGGGCGCTGGGCCGCGGGCAACGCCCGGCTCTGGTTCCTCGGGGACTTCACCGACCGGGGCCCCGACGGCATCGGGGTGATCGACCTCGTCATGCGCCTCTCGGCCGAGGCCGCCGCCGCCGGCGGCTACTGCAAGGCCCTGATGGGCAACCACGAACTGCTGCTGCTCGGCGCCAAACGCTTCGGCGACAAACCCGTCAACTCCGGTGCCGGCACCGCCACCTTCCAGGCCGCCTGGCTTCTCAACGGCGGGCAGAAGGCCGACATGGACCGGCTGCAGGAGGTCCATCTGCAGTGGATGGCCAGGCTCGACGCGATCGTCGAGGAGGACAGCCACCTGCTTCTGCACTCCGACACGACCGCCTATCTGGACTACGGGTCGACCATCGCGGACGTCAACGACACCGTGCACGCGATCCTCACCCGGAACGACGCGGACGAGTGCTGGGACCTGTTCCGCAAATTCACCAAGCGCTTCGCCTTCCGCGACGACGGCGGCCCGCAGGCGGTGCGCGAACTGCTCGGCGCCTACGGCGGCAGGCGCATCGTCCACGGTCACAGCCCCATTCCGTATCTGCTGGGCGAGGTGGGCACCGAGGATGGCGAGGACGGCGACCGCCCGGTGGTCGAGGGCCCGCACGTGTACGCGGACGGGCTCGCGATCGCCATGGACGGCGGCGTGACCATGGCCGGAAAGCTCCTTGTCCAGCAGCTCCCGCTGCCCAACTGAGGTCACTCGCGGCAGGCGATTTACGGAAACCCTCTGTCACGCTGTGCCGTAACCGCTCTACCATCGGCGTATCCGTAGCAGACTCTCCTCCGCTTACGCCCAACTGCCCGGGAAAGACGGGCCGTCCGGCGGGCGGAGCATCGGGGGATGCACATGAACAGCGCTCCGCACCTGCTGAACGAGGACCGCGCCGAATACCAGCGCGTCCTCGACGAGGCACTGCGCAACGCCCACGAGCGGCCGGACCTCGCCGCGGTGGGTCTGCGCCTCAACACCGAGCAACTGCGCACCATGGCACTGAACGCGACGGCGCTGATCACCACCTCCGCCGCCGCCGAGTACGAGCATTACGTGAAGGTGCGCGGGCAGCTGCGCGCGCCCAGGTCCGCCACCTCGGTGCGCGGCTCCGTCCTGGGGTCCGCGGCCGACGAGACGGCAGAGGGCGGGGCCGGATTCGCCGCGGTCATCGCCGTGCTGGCACCGCTCCTCGCGGGGACGGCGGCGGCGATCTTCCTCCTGGTCGGCTACGTCCTGAAGATGCTCACGCCCGCCCTGGCCTTCGCCGACTCCCTGCTGACGGCGGGGTGGTTCTTCGGTGCGCTGACGGCTGCCGCGATCCTGGTCGCCGCGGTGGGACTGCTGCTGACGGCCCTGCGCAACGGGGCCGCCCAGGTGGCGGACGACAGCCCGGCGGGTGAGCTGCCCGACGAGGTGTCGCGGGCCAAGGACGCCTGGCGCCACGCCCTGCTGGAACGCGGCATCCTGCCCTTCCTGCGGGCCGCCCTCGCCGATCCCAGCGCCGACCCGGCGTCCACGCAGCCGCCGCGGCCGGTGAGCCGGATGCCGAAGATGGGATACAGCGGACCGGACTTCTCCAGCCCCGCCGACGGGGCGGCCACCGGCCAGCGCCCGACGTTCACCAGCCCGGACTTCACCAGCCCCGACTTCGGCGGCCCCGACCACCGCCCGGACTGACCACCGGCTGGACCGGTGCCCGGGCCCGGGCATGGTGTGTCGGCCGCACGTCGGCAAAGCGATGGGTCCGGACGGTGAAACGCCCGTCCGGACCCATGCTCGATGTGTTCCGGCACGGCCGGAACCCCGGATCAGACTGCCGCGGGCAGCGACTTCGGGTTGGCGCCGTACTTGTTCTCCGCGGCCTGGCCTTCGGAGACCATGAAGACCAGCATGACGATGGCACCGGCGAGCGGGACGAAGTACATCAGCAGCCACCACGCCGAGTGGCCGGTGTCGTGCAGCCGGCGGACGCTCACGGCGAGGATCGGCACCAGGACCGCGACGTAGCCGTGTCCGTGCAGCCGGCGGTGCGCGGCTCGCGTGCCGTCGGAGCTGACACCGCTTACGCCGCAGACACGACACCGGCCCGCGGCTCTCTCAGGACTTCATCGAGCGGAATTCAACCCCGCACTGCGGCAACGAGTCCGGCGACCAGACCGGCAACGGCACCGGCGGCGAGCAGCTCGGCCCCGACCGACCAGGTGACTCGGCGCGACAGGACAGCGTCGCCCACCCTGCCGGGATCTCGGACAGCCCTCCGTGCGTGGGCGCGCATGGCGTCGGCGCAGACGGCGGAGAAGTCGTAGACGAGGTCCCAGAGAGATCCCTCGAACCAGTAGAAGTCGATCTCCTCGCCGCCGACCGTCTCCAGCTTGAGCGCACCGCGGTAGGAATCGCGGTGCAGCCGCCTGACCGCGCCGACGGGCACGACCGTATGCCGGAACATGCCGAAGCGAACGATCTGGCCGGGGCGCAGAACGACCCTGATGAGGGAGCACCGCCAGATCCATGACGCGCCGGCCAGAACGCAGGCGCCCAGCACGGCGCGGTACCCGTCGGGCAAGGTGATCTCCTCATCCAGGGCGACCACGCCGGCGAACCCTGCCATGACACATGCCAGAAGCCGCAGAAGCACCACGCGCAACCAGCGCACGAGCTTGATGTGTCCGCGACGATTCGGCCGGTACGCGCGCAGGCTGCGAACGACCGGCGTGGCAGGCCCGTACCAGTCGCTCAGTCCCGCGCCCCAGAGACCACCTCTCATGCGGGAACCATACGGAGGCGCCGCCGGGCGGGGACCGGGCAGGTTCGCCGGGCCGCCCCGGGGCGCCGCTTTGGAGGGACCACCGCCCGCCACCTCCCGGAGGTGGCGGGCGGTCCGTCCGACGGTTCAGTCGGCGATCGGCAGATAGACCCGGTTGCCCGCGGCGGCGAACTCCCGTGACTTCTCGTCCATGCCGGCCTCGATCCCCTCCTGGTCGCCGCCGTGCCGGCGGCGGATGTCCTGGGAGATCTTCATCGAGCAGAAGCTCCTCGTGGATGAAATGGCTGGTCACGCGAGGTTCAGCGGACCGTGCCCGGAGTACAGTGGAACCACCGGGAGTACTTCGCACGCCGGCTCCCACGCCGGTGTCGTTCTCGGCGAGCGACAACACCGGGGCGTCGAAGACAGTCCCCGGGGACAGGTCCGCGCCATGACCGCGACCCTCGATCGTATGACTGTCAGTGAGCGCGTGACCTCACCACCGGTCCGCCTGTCTCTGACCGCGGGTGGGGCCGCCCCGGGTCTCCTGGACGGCGCCTGGTGGCCTCGCTCTCGCGATCTCTCTCGCGAACTGCCTGCACTCATCGCCGTGTTGGACGCGCGCTGGGGCCGGATCACGCGTGTGACGGTGAACCCGACCCACTGGCCCGTGATCCCGCGCAAGGTGCCCGTGGCAGGGCACACGGTGCACGTGGGCTGGTTCGCCGACGAGCAGGACCCGCACAAGCTGATCCTGCTCTCCTACACTGCGGGCCGCTGGGACCTGCTGGTGATCCCGCCGGAGACCGGCGCGGCCGGCGCCGCACGGCTGATGGCCGCCGCAACCACCCCCGGCGGGCTCGCCCCCGCCGGCGCTCTGATGACGAACGAGGACACCTCCCGGGAGGCGCAGGAATCGCTGGACCGGGAAGAGGAGTGGGAGACCGACGGCGGGCGCGCCTCAGCGACGGCTGAGAACCCGAACCCGCCCGGATCCACGCGTTGCGTCCGAGGGATGTGAGGTCGTGGAGATCGCCATCACCATGTCCGTGATCATCGCCATGATCGTCATCGGAGGGCTGCTGATCCATCTGCTCAATGACCGGCACGATGAGCGGATCGCAGCATTCCACTACGGCGACGCCTTGCCGGGAATCGGCCGACGGAGCCGGAAGATACGACGGCCGGCAGAACATGCCGGATCACCCGTCGCCACCACCCACCGCGACGGGGCCGCGGATGACGCAGACAAGGACCCTCGTCGGTGCCCGGCACGAGGGGGCAGCAATCATGGCAACACTCCATGAGCGGAAGAGCTACCGCGAAGCGGTCATGCAGACCCTGTACGAGGCCACGGAAGGCAATCGCCTCCTTGGCGTCACCGGGGCGAAGCTGCGCGACGATCTCCACATGCCTGAGCAGGACCTGGCCGCAGCGTGTGCATACCTGGCGGGCGAGGGACTCGTCACAGTCGACTGGGCACAGGAAAACACACCCGCAATGGTCACGCTGACGCATCAGGGAATCCGGCTCATGGAGGCCGAAGAGACCGAACGGGGCTGACACGGCGCCGAGCCCTTACCGATCAAGGAACGCATGAGGTAAAAAGCCCTTTGTGCCGGATAAGTGGCACAGGCATAACATGGTGAATGGGTCGGCGCACATCTCACGTGCGACCGGCCCGGATGGGCGGCCCCGGTGTGTATGCGCCGGGGCCGTTGCGCACGGTCGGCGCGACGGTAGTGATCAAGCGGATCCTGGCAGCAAGGCACCGAAGCCGAGCACACGGCTGCCCCGGCGACCCACTCGTCGGAGACAGCCGGCGTGCAGGCGAAGGCGAATCAGGGCTGGTGACGTGAAAGGGCACGGCTATGGCGGAGGGCGATCGGCAGCCCGGCAAGGACACGGTGGACCGGTCGGAGGGGTTCGGTGAGCGGCTGCTGGGGGTGCTGCTGGACCGGGCGCACGAGATGCCGCCGCAGCTGATCGCCCCGCTGATCGCGGAAGAGGTGGCCCGGGTCGGTGGCCGGGATATCTCGATCCTCCTGCAGGACTATGCACAGCTCCTGCTCATGCCGCTGCCGGGCAGGGGGCTGAGCGTCGGTGAGCCCGAGCCGATCGGGGACTCCCACGCCGGCACGGCCTTCCTGAACGCAACCCCTGTCGAGGTACCGCAGGCCGACGGCCTGCGGATGTATCTACCGTTGCTGGACGGCAGCGACCAGGTGGGAGTCCTCGCCCTCACCCTGGAGACCGTCGATGACGACGACCGGCGCCTGCTGCGCAGGCTCGCCGGCCTGATCGCCGACATGCTGGTCACCAAGCACAGCTACACCGACCAGTTCTTCCTCGCCCGGCGCCGCGAACCCATGAGCGTGGCTGCGGAGATCCAGTGGTCTCTGCTACCGCCGCTGGCGATGTCCGTCCCACAGGTCGCGGTGGCCGGAATCCTGGAACCCGCCTACAACGTCGCCGGCGACAGCTTCGACTACGCCCTCAACGACGACATCCTGCACGTGGCCGTGCTCGATGCGATGGGCCACGGCCTCAACGCCGCCACGATGGCCACCGTCGCCATCGGCGCCTACCGGCACTCCAGACGGGCCGACATCGGCCTGTCCGAGATCTACGCGTTCATGGACCGGGCCATCGCCGAGCAGTTCGGCCCGGAACACTTCGTCACGGCGCAGATGATGCGCCTGAACATCGCATCCGGCCACCTGCAGTGGGTCAACGCGGGCCACCCCGCACCGCTGCTGATCCGCAACCACCAGGTCCTGCGGCAGCTGGACGGCCCCACCACCTTCCCGGTCGGCTTCGGAGGTGAGAAGCCCCAGGTCAGCGAGCAAAAGCTCGAGCGCGGCGACCGGGTGCTGTGCTTCACCGACGGCCTGATCGAGGAGCACGAAGCCGGCCAAGAAGAGTTCGGCGAGGAACAACTCCTCCACTGGGTCAACCGCATCGAGCAGACCGAGGAGGGAGTGCGGGCGGTGGTGCGCTCGCTCTCACATGCCCTGAAGGAGGAAAGGGGCGGGAGCACCAGTGACGACGCGACCCTCTTCCTGATCGAGTGGCGCGGGGGCGCCGCCGACCACCTCGCCATTCTGGAGTGAGCTGAGAGCCGACCCATCCTTGACGGAGCCGATGCGCTCAGACCCGCGGCCCGGCCGCACCCATCCGGGTCGTCAGAGCCGTGCTTACCGGAACCTGCGAGGGACACAGGCCCGACTCGCTGACCGATCGGGGCAAGGCACTTGGCTTGATCGGCTGTTCATGGACGCTGACGTGGAACTCGGCGACGTCTTCCGGTCCCGCGAACGCGTCGACCGGCACCGGAGACCAGTCCAGACAGAGGTCGCCGCCCGGGCCGTGCCACCAAGACTTGTCCTGCCGCGGCACGCTTCGTGAGAGACGACAGCGTCCCCCGGAGCGTATGCCGAGGGACGCTGAGACGTCAGGAGATCAGTCCGCAATAGGCAGGTAGACGCGGTGGCCCGCCTCCGCGAACTCCTTCGACTTGGCCAGCATGCCCGCTTCAACGTCATCGTCGCCGGTCACGGCGAGATCCGGGGCGAACCGCTCTGTGATGCTTCTACTGATCTTCATCGAGCAGAACTTCGGACCGCACATCGAGCAGAAGTGCGCGGTCTTCGCCGGCTCCGCGGGCAGCGTCTCGTCGTGGAACTCCCGTGCCGTGTCCGGGTCGAGAGCCAGGTTGAACTGGTCCTCCCACCGGAATTCGAAGCGGGCGTCGGACAGCGCGTCGTCCCACTCCTGCGCGCCCGGGTGCCCCTTGGCGAGGTCGGCCGCGTGGGCGGCGATCTTGTAGGTGATGACGCCGGTCTTCACGTCGTCGCGGTTCGGCAGGCCCAGGTGCTCCTTGGGCGTCACGTAGCAGAGCATCGCCGTGCCCCACCAGGCGATCATCGCCGCTCCGATGCCGGAGGTGATGTGGTCGTAAGCGGGCGCCACATCGGTGGTCAGCGGGCCGAGCGTGTAGAACGGCGCCTCCTCGCAGATCTCCTGCTGGAGGTCGATGTTCTCCTTGATCTTGTGCATCGGGACGTGGCCCGGGCCCTCGATCATGGTCTGCACGCCCATGCGCTTGGCGACCGTGTTGAGCTCACCGAGCGTCCTGAGCTCCGCGAACTGCGCCTCGTCGTTGGCGTCCGCGATCGAACCGGGCCGCAGGCCGTCGCCGAGGGAGTACGTCACGTCGTAGGCGGCGAGGATCTCGCAGAGCTCCTCGAAGTTCTCGTACAGGAACGACTCCTTGTGGTGCGCCAGGCACCACGCCGCCATGATCGAGCCGCCGCGCGAGACGATGCCGGTCTTGCGGCGGGCCGTCAGCGGAACGTAGCGCAGCAGCACGCCCGCGTGGACGGTCATGTAGTCGACGCCCTGTTCGGCCTGTTCGATGACCGTGTCCTTGTAGACGTCCCAGGTCAGCTCCTCGGCCTTGCCGTCGACCTTCTCCAGCGCCTGGTACAGCGGCACGGTCCCGATCGGCACGGGGGAGTTGCGCAGCACCCACTCTCGGGTGGTGTGGATGTTGCGCCCGGTGGACAGGTCCATGACCGTGTCGGCGCCCCAGCGGGTCGCCCAGGTCATCTTGTCGACCTCCTCCTCGATGGAGGAAGTGACGGCGGAGTTGCCGATGTTGGCGTTGACCTTAACCAGGAACCGCTTGCCGATGATCATCGGCTCGATCTCCGGGTGGTTCACGTTCGCCGGCAGCACGGCCCGGCCGGCCGCGATCTCCTCGCGAACCACCTCGGGGGAGACGTTCTCGCGGATGGCGACGTACTCCATCTCCGGCGTGATCTCGCCCCGGCGCGCGTAGGCGAGCTGGGTCACGGGCCGACCGTCGCGCCCCCGGCGGGGCTGGCGCGGGCGGCCGGGGAAGACCGCGTCCAGGTTGCGGAGCCCGCCGCGCGGGGACGTGTGCTTGACCCCGTCGTCCTCGGGGCGGACGGGCCGCCCCGCGTACTCCTCGGTGTCGCCGCGGCCGATGATCCAGTTCTCCCGGAGCGGCGGCAGCCCACGGCGTACGTCGGTGTCGACGTTCGGGTCGGTGTACGGGCCGGACGTGTCGTACAGCGTCACGTCCTTGCCGTTGGTGAGGTGCACCTTGCGTACCGGCACACGGAGGTCGGGGCGCGAGCCCTCGACGTATCCCTTGTGCCAGCCGATGGACTTCCCGGCCTCGTCGTTCTGGTTCGAGGCAGGCGTGCTTGCGTCCGATACGGTCATGAGACCTACTCCCTACGCCGGCATTACCCGGTAACAGGTTCGGCGGTCGGCGCAGCTGTCCCGTACGGATGTACGAAGGTCAGCGCCCTCTCAGCCCGGTGCTCCGAGCTCCCGCGTGTGCAAAGGTGCCACCACGCTAGCGTCATGTCTGGCGCGCTGAACAGAGGGCCCCTCCCGCTCTTGCGATGATCGGTCCGTGACTTCATCGCAGCAGCCCCCGAAACCGCACGGCCACGCCCACAGTCATGCGCACGCTCATGGGCCCGCCGCTCCGGTCTCCCAGCACCTTCGCAGGGTCATCGCGGCCGTACTCATCCCCTTCGCGACGGCCGTCCTCGTCGGGCTCGCCGTCCTGTGGCCCGGCGGGGCGCCCGGGCACGAGCGCACCGGCGTCGGCTTCGACCGGCAGACGGAGCAGGGCAAGGTGGTGTCGCTCCAGAGAGTCGACTGCGAGGACGTCAACGCCGCCCAGGTCCCGCCGACCGGTGACACCTCCACGCCCCAGGGGCGCGAGGCGGTCAACTCGCAGCAGGGGCAGTGCGCGAAGGCGACCGTCGAGGTGACCACCGGCAAGGACAAGGGCCGGACCTTCGTCGAGATCGTCCAGCCGGACGCGCCGCGGCAGCTGAAGGAGGGCCAGGGCGTCGTCGTCGCCTACGCCCCCGACGCGCCGCGCGACCTCCAGTACTCGGTCACGGACATCGACCGGGGCTTCCCGATGGCGCTGCTGGCGGCGATCTTCGCCGTCGTCGTGGTCCTGGTGGGCCGGCTGCGCGGGGTGATGGCCCTGATCTCGCTCGTGGCCTCGTTCGCGATCCTGACGCTGTTCATCCTGCCGGCCATCCTGCAGGGCTCGAATCCGCTGGTCGTGGCGGTGGTCGGGGCGAGCGCCATCATGCTGATCGCGCTCTATCTGTGTCACGGCGTGACCGCGCGGACCTCCGTCGCGGTGCTGGGGACCCTGATCTCGCTGCTGCTCATCGGGCTGCTGGGCTCGCTGTTCATCGGCTGGGCCAGCCTGAGCGGCAACACCGACGACAACACCGGTCTGATCCACGGCCTGTATCCGGAGATCGACATGAGCGGTCTGCTGCTCGCCGGGGTCATCATCGGCTCGCTCGGCGTGCTCGACGACGTGACGGTGACGCAGACCTCCGCGGTGTGGGAACTGCACCAGGCCGACCCGGACATGGGCCCGCGCGCCCTGTACCGCTCCGCCATCCGTATCGGCCGCGACCACATCGCGTCCGTCGTCAACACGCTCGTACTCGCCTACGCCGGCGCCGCGTTGCCGCTGCTGCTGCTCTTCTCCATCGCGCAGTCCAGCGTGGGCACCGTCGCCAACAGCGAGCTGGTGGCCGAGGAGATCGTACGGACCCTGGTGGGCTCGATCGGGCTGGTCGCCTCGGTGCCGGTGACGACGGCGCTCGCCACGCTGGTGGTCTCCGCCGACCGCCCCGGCCCGGCGGCGGCGCCGGACGCCGCGCCGGCCCGCGCGGGCAGGGGACGACGGCGCAAGCGGTGACGCCGCGGGCGCCGGGGGCACGTCAGCCGGCGTTCTCCTCGGCGAGGATGCGCCCGAGCGCCTCCTCCAGGTTCACCTCGAAGTCACCCAGCGTGAGCTCCTGGCCCATGGGCAGCAGCTTGTCCGTACGGTCGAGGAACGCGACGAGCGGCGCAGCCCCCGCCCGGAAGAGCGCCGAATCACGGCCGACACGGAGCCTGATGCTGACGTCGGAGAGGGTCCGAGGCCCGACGGGCGCGATGTGCACATCGCCGTCCCCGCTCGGCCCGTTGATCCCGTCGAGCAGCAGCTCCCGCCCGAACGTCCAGGTCACCGGCGCGTCACCGGGCAGGTGGAAGGTCATCCGGACGGCATACGGATCCCTGGTCTCATAACCCAGTTCGACCGGAATCCGGAAGGAGAGCTCCTCGGAGACGAGAAAGCTCATCTGAATCTCGGCGTGGACCGACTCGCGCATCACATACCCCGCAGATGAAGCATTGAATGAAACCCGTACGGCAAAGCAAGAAGAAAGCGGCCAGGAACGATCCCCCAGGCCCTCTTGCGTCATCGTGGTGGAAGGGCTAGCAGATCACAAGGAGTGATATTTCAGATACTGATAGAGAAGGCAAGTGACCCCAACAGCCCACCGATTGCCGTGCGCAACTGCTCAACCGCCGGAAGCAGTCTGGCCTCTTGATCGACGGGTAGGGAAATGGCCATCGTCGCGACTCCGGAACCGAGCGTGACCGGAATAGCAGCGCAGACTGTGCCAATTGCATATTCCTGTCGTTCCACGACGGGCTGCATGCACCGATGGGCCGCCAGCCGGTCGAGCAGGGTGCGCCGGTCGGGCACGGTGTACGGCGTCACGGGCTGCACGGGATGGCGGCTCAGATGGTCGCTGCGCGCCGGCTCATCGAGCTGGCCCAGCAGGCACTGGCCGAGCGCGTGCGCGTGCGCGGTCTCACGGAAGTCGGCCCACTCGGGCACCGCCGGGGCGTACGGCGTGTCGGAGACGGCGACGAGTTCGATCTCGCCCTCGCGGTAGACGGCGAAGTAGACAGGGACGCCGATCGCGTCCCGCCAGTGGGCGAGGGACCCCTCGAGGGTGCTGCGGCGGCTCTCCGGTGATCCGCCGGTGACCAGCCGTTCCACCGCGTCCCCGAGGACGTACAGGCCCTTCCGGCGCCGCAGATAGTCGTCGTGGGCCAGCGTGCGCAGCAGATGGTAGGCGGTCGGCAGCGGTATTCCGGCCTCGCGCGCGAGCAGCTTCGCGGGGGCCCCGTCCGGATGTGCGCCGGCGGCCTCCAGCAGTCTCAGCGCCCGCTGTACGGAGCCGATCAGAGTCGGTGCGGGAGCGGCTTTCGTTCCCCCGGCCACAGGTCACCCCCAGGCGTGGTGACGGGCAGCGCGCCCGCCCGCGGGGGCCGCCCCCGCGGCCGCCGCAGCCCCAGGTCCTGGAACGGCCGTTCAGCTCCGCGCCGCGCCGAAGCGCTGGTGAGAGCGATCCTGCTCCGGCCATTTCCCGGCGGCGGCAGCGTTGAACCACTCTAATGGCAGCACCGTTCGGAACACGGATCGTTCCGGTCGTTTCCCCCTCCCGGGTTAACGGGCGGCCCCGCGGCCGCCCGCTCGGCTACCAGTCACCGCGCGACCCGGAGGCCGCCATGAACTTCCGTACCAGGAACACCAGTCCGCCGACCAGGGCGACGAAGACCAGCAGCTTGAAGAGCAGCCCGACCACGAATCCGACGACGCTCACGATGAGTCCGCCGAAAACGACCAGCGCGATCACCGGGACGGCGACCCACTTCACCCACCACGGCATCCCCGCGAATATCTCCTGCACAGCCATCGCCCCTACCTCGTTTCTCCGTATTGCCTGCCTTCGATGCTAGGCGGCCGAGAACGCCGACAGGGGGCCGCGAGCCCTTGAACTCCCCTGACCGTCCCCCTAGGGTCTGCCGTTCGGATCAGGCACCGGACGTCAGCCCTCAGGCGGAGAGAAGACCACCATGACCCGCAGGTCCTCGCTGATGTGATGGAACTTGTGCGGCACCCCCGCCGGCACGTACACCACGCTGCCCCGCGCGACCTGCGTGGTCTCCGTCCCCACAGTGATCGACGCCCGGCCGCTCACCACGAAGTAGACCTCGTCCTGACGGTGGGGGAGCTGGGGGTCGGTCTCCCCGGCGTCCAGCGCATACAGACCGACCGACATGTTCCTTTCGCGCAGGAACTGCAGATACGCACCGTCGTTCGCGGCACGCTCCGCCTCCAGGTCGTCCAATCTGAATGCCTTCATCGTGGTCCCGCCCCTGCACTTGGTCCGATCACGTCTGCCACGATCAGACACATGATGAATTTCCTAGTCAAGACGATCGCCAACGCAGGTGCCCTGTGGGTGGCCGTGTGGTTGCTGCAGGACATCACCCTGACCGGTGAGAGCACCGGAAAGAAGGCGTGGACGCTGCTCCTGGTCGCGCTGCTCTTCGGCGTGGTCAACTTCCTCGTCAAGCCTGTGGTCAAGCTGCTGACCCTGCCGCTGTTCATCCTGACCCTGGGTCTGATCACCCTGGTGATCAACGCGCTGATGCTGTTGCTCACTTCGTGGCTCGCCGACACCTTCGACCTGAGCTTCCACGTCGACGGCTTCTGGACGGCGGTCCTCGGTGGCCTGATCATCTCCATCGTCTCGTGGGCGCTGAACCTCGTCCTGCCCGACAAGGACTGACCGTGAACGACCCGACCGCGGCCCCCCACGGCGACGGCACCACCGCTGTACGGGCCGGGCTGCCCGAGCCGGTGAAGTACGAACCGACCCTGCCCGGACCGGTCTTCGCCGCCCATTTCCACCTCCCGGGCGACCCGACCGGCCCGTACACCTACGGCCGGGACGAGAACCCGACCTGGACCCACCTGGAGCGGGCCATCGGTGAGCTCGAGGCGCCCGGGGAGACGGTCGAGACCGTCTCCTTCGCCTCGGGCATGGCGGCGATCTCGGCCGTGCTCATGTCGCAGCTGACATCGGGAGACGTCGTCGTCATGCCCGACGACGGATACCAGGCCCTGCCGCTGGTGCACGAGCAGCTGCGGGCCTTCGGCATCGAGGTCCGCACGGCCCCCACCGGAGGCGACGCCCAGGCGGCCCTGCTCGACGGGGCGCGGCTGCTGTGGATCGAGACCCCCTCGAACCCCGGGCTCGACGTGTGCGACGTACGGCGGCTCGCCGACGCGGCCCACGCGGCAGGCGCGCTCGTCGCCGTCGACAACACCCTGGCCACGCCGCTCGGCCAGCGCCCCCTGGAGCTCGGCGCCGACTTCTCGGTGGCCAGCGACACCAAGGGGATGACCGGCCACGGCGACATCCTGCTGGGTCACGTGACCTGTCGTGACCCGCGGCTGGCGGCCGGGGTACGGCGCTGGCGGAAGATCGTCGGGGCGATCCCCGGTCCGATGGAGGCGTGGCTCGCGCACCGGTCGCTGGCCACGCTGCAGTTGCGCGCCGACCGGCAGAGCGCGAACGCACTGGCCGTCGCCCGCGCGCTCGGCGGCCGCGCGGAGGTCAGCGGTCTGCGCCACCCGGGGCTGCCGACCGACCCCGCGCACGAGGTCGCGGCGGGGCAGATGCGGCGCTTCGGCTGTGTGGTGTCCTTCTGTCTGCCCGACCGCGACCACGCGGAGCGCTTCCTCGAGGGGCTGCGGCTGGTCGACGACGCGACCAGCTTCGGCGGGGTGCGCTCCACGGCCGAACGCCGCGGCCGCTGGGGCGGTGACGCCGTCCCGGAGGGCTTCATCCGCTTCTCGGCGGGGGCGGAGGACGGCGAGGACCTGGTCGCCGATGTGCTGCGCGCGCTGGACGGGGCCGTGCCCACCGCGTGAAGCACGTGCCCGCCGTGGCACGCGGGCCATGGCGGGCGCCGCACGTGAACGGCGGTCCGAGCCTCCCCCCTCATGGCTCGGACCGCCTCGGTCCTCGCGCGCCAAGAACCGTGTCGACAAGGCTAGTTGACTCAGCGTCAGTGTCCAATCACAGTAGCGACAGAGACCTATCGACATATTTATAGTTGGCCTGGTTCGGGGGGAACGTCGGATCGGGAAGGGCATGGCATGGATCTGGCCCTGCTGCGCACATTCGTCACCGTGCACCGGGCCGGGTCCTTCACGCGCGCCGCCGCACTGCTCGGACTCTCCCAGCCCGCGGTCACCGGCCAGATCCGCACGCTGGAGCGTCAGCTGGGCAAGCCGCTCTTCCTGCGCCGGGCGCGCGGCGTCACCCCCACCACCATCGGCGACGAGCTCGCCCACCGGGCGGCTCCTCACCTGGACGCCCTCATCGAGATAGCGGAGGCCCGGCTCGACAGCGAGGCGGGGACCCGCACCCTCCATCTCGCCGGCCCGCCCGAGTTCACCTCGGTCCGCGCACTCCCCGCGCTCACGCCTCTGATCAACCAGGGGCTCGCCTTACGCGCCTCCTTCGGAAACGCGGAGGAAGTCCTCGAGGGACTTGCCGCCGGCCACCACGACCTCGCCATCGCCACCGCGCGGCCACGGGGCAGGCTGCTCACCGCGACCGCGCTCTGCGACGAGGAGCACGTACTCGTCGCGGCTCCCCGGTGGGCAGCGCATCTGGGGCCCACGGTGCTCCGCAAGGGCCATGTCGTCCTGGAGCAGCTTCCGGTGGTGGAGGTCCATGAATCCCTGCCGTTCGTCTCGCGCTACTGGCACGCCGTCTTCGACTCCCCGCCGGCTGCGGCAGGCACCGTCATCGCACCGGACCTGAGAGCCGTTCTGGAGACCACGGCCTCCGGCGCCGGGCTCGCCGTACTGCCCCGCTATCTGTGCGAGGAAGCCCTCGCGGAGGGACGCGTGATCGCTCTCCTCGACCCTCCCGTGCCGCCGCTGCGCACCTATTTCCTCGTCATACGGACCGGCACCCTCGCCCACTCGCACATCGCCCGCGCACACGAAGGGCTGCTGAGCGCGGCCGTCGCCTGGTGACGGACACGGCACCAGAACACCCGCACGCGTTTCAGAAGCGGAGACATGGGCCACTCTCTTGCCATGACCGAACGACCGGTGGTCAAGCGCACCGCACGCGCCATCCTGCTCGACGGCGACGACCTCGTACTGATCAAGCGCACCAAGCCCGGGATGGATCCGTACTGGCTGACGCCGGGCGGCGGGGTCGAGCCGGAGGACGCCACCGTCATCGACGCCCTCCACCGCGAGGTCGACGAAGAGCTCGGCGCCAAGATCACGGATGTGGTGCCGTGCTTCGTCGACACCGTCGAGCACATCGCCGACGGCGGCGTGACCGGTGTGAAGGTGCAGCACTTCTTCGTGTGCCGTCTGGAGTCCATGGACCCGGCCCTGCGGCACGGCCCCGAGATCGACGAGCCCCGCGGCGAGTACGAGATCGTCCGGGTGCCGTTCAGCCGCGTCGGGATCGCCGCCGTACATCTGGTGCCGCTGTCACTGCGCCACTACCTGGACGGCAATATCGAAGGCGTACGCGCCATGCACGCGCCCGACCTGGGCTGAGCCGAGCGGCGCCGTCGAACCCGCGGATCGAGGGTCGTCCGGATCGCGGGCACGGAGTCGCGGGCGCCCGCTCAAGTACGCCGAGGTCAGTAGCCACGGGTACTCCCGCCGTCAGACGCGGCGGGACCTCCTGCACCGGCACCGTGTTTCACGTGAAACCACTCAAACGTCCCGTTCGCCGGGCCATCCTCGTCGTCCATGTCTCCGCGTCCGCCGGCTGGCTGGGTCTCACACTTGGCCTGCTCGCGCTGGCGCTCGCGGCGTACACCACGGAATCGGCCGCCATGATCGAGGCGTCGTACCCGTCGATGAAGGTCTTCACCGACTGGCTCGTCCTGCCGGTGGCTCTGCTCACTCTTGCCAGCGGCCTGGTGCTGTCGCTGGGCACCAAGTGGGGTCTGGCCCGGCACCGCTGGGTCTTCACCAAGTTCTGGCTGACCCTTGCCACCGTCACGGCGTCCGTCCTCATGCTCCGGCCGGAGGTCAACCGAGCGGCCGACACGGTCGCCTCTGGAGGCGTCGTCGCCGAGCCGCGCGACCTGCTCATGGGACCGGCGGTGTCCCTGTCCGCCTATGTCTTCATGACCGTCATCTCCGTCCTCAAGCCATGGGGGCTGACGCGCCGCGGGCGTCGGCTGCGTGTATCCGCCGGTTCACCAAAAGGGGTGGACGAACGATCACTGCGTCGGACAGCCTGACCCCATGCAGACACCGCTCTCCGACCTGCCCATCAGACGGCTGACTGCGGACGATCTGGCAGCCTGTGCCGATCTGTCCGAGGACCGCGGCTGGCCCCGCGAGGAGCACAAGTGGGGCCTGCTGCTCGCGGCAGGTACCGGTTACGGAATCGACGACCCCGACGGCAAGGGACTGGTGACCGCCTGCGTGGTCACCCACTACGGCACCGGCCTCGCCGCCGTCGGCATGGTGCTGGTGGCGGAGCGCCATGCCCGGCAGGGCGTCGGACGGCGTCTGATGAAGCATGTGCTCACGGAGACCGGAAGCCTCCCGGTCACCCTCCATGCCACTCCCTACGGCCGGCCGCTCTACGAAGAGCTGGGCCTCACCACAACCGGTCGCGCGGAGATGGTCCGGGGCCGCTTCACCCCCTCCGGGCCGCAGCCGCAGGTGGAGACCCGCCCGGCGACGGCGGAGGACCTGCCCGCGATACTCCGCCTCGACCACGAGGTCTTCGGTCTCGACCGCACCCATATGATCGCGCGGCTTCCCGCCTTCGCCGATCAGCTCCGGGTGGCGGAGGAAGAGGGGGTGCTGACGGGATACGCGGCGGCATGGCCGAACATGGAGACCCATGTCATCGGCCCCCTGATCGCCCGGGACACCGAGACGGCGAAGGCCCTGGTCTCCTCGCTGGCCGCCGGCACGGACCGGCCGCTGCGGACGGACATCGACGTGCGCCACGACGAACTCCTCACCTGGGTGAAGGAGCGGGGCCTGGCGCCGATCGCCTTCAACGCCGTGATGACCCTCGGTATCCCCGAACTGCCCGGCGACTGGACACGCCGGTTCGCACCCCTGACGGTGGCTGCGGGCTAGCCGGGAGAGCCCGCAGGAGCCGCTTACTTGCATACGCGGTCTATTGCATTCATGGACTACCCTTGGGATAAGCCGCTCCGACGTCGAGGAGGAGACACATGACAGCGACCGACCCCGCCCTGACCGCCCTGGCTCAGGGATGGTGCGCCCTCTCGCTGCTGCACGGCCGGATCGAGTCCCACCTGGAGCGGGCCCTGGAGGCCAACCACAACCTCAGCGCCCGCGAGTACTCCCTCCTCGACGTACTCAGTCGGCAGCACGACGGCGAGGGCGGCCACCTCCAGATGAAGCAGGTGGCCGACGCCGTCGTGCTCAGCCAGAGCGCCACCACGCGCCTCGTCACCCGCCTCGAGGACCGCGGTCTGCTCTCCCGCTACCTCTGCCCGACCGACCGCCGCGGCATCTACACCGATGTGAGCGAGGCCGGCCTCCAACTGCTCTCGGAGGCACGGCCCACCAATGACACCGCTCTGCGCGAGGCCCTGGACGAGGCAGCCAAGAACCCCGAACTCGCCCCGCTGGTCAAGGCCGTCAAGGAACTCAAGGCTCCCGCCCGCACCGCGTAGGCCGCCCGAGCGGGACAACCTACGCGGGCTGTTTCACGTGAAACACGGCATACGGTTCAGCGGCGACTCAGAACCGGAAGCCTCGCCAACCGGCGGGGTCCACGCCTCCGGGCACGGCGTCCCCGGGCTCATAGGGTTCCCGGGTGAAGACGAACGAGCCCAGATCCAGATGGCTCACGGAACCGTCGTCCCGGCGTACGACCCGCAGCGTCTCCCCTGCGTAGTAGCCGTCCAGACCGGTCCACGTCCCCTCCGCACCGGCGCGGAAGCGAGAACGGCGGCCCCCGCCACGCAGCGGGTCCAGCTCCAGACCTCCGTCGGAGACCAGGCGCAGAGCGTAGGCGTTCGTTCCCCAGTACCAAGGGCCGGTCAGTGCCAGCAGCTCTTGATCGACCTCGGGCAGCGGGCACCACGGCTCTGGGATACGCGGCTCGGCGTCGGCGACGATACGTAGGAGATCCGCGGCCACCGTCGCCGCCGGCGGGCCTGAGGTCGCGTTGGCCAGCGCCACGGCGGCGACGCCGTCCTCCACGCTCACCCACAGTCCCGCGAGGAACCCCGGCAGCGAGCCCGTGTGGCCCACGAGGGTGCGCCCCTCGCTCCGGATGATCTGCAGCCCCAGCCCGTAGGAGCTGTTCCACTCCCCCGCCTCCAGCGGTACGGACGGCGTCCGCATCTCCCGGACGGTCTCCGCGCCGAGCACCAGGTCGTTCCCTGTGGCGAGAAAGGCGGCGAACCGGCACAGGTCCGCGGCGGTGGACCACAGCTGTCCGGCGGGGGCCATCAGCCCGAGGTCCTCCGCGGGCTCCGGAAGCATCACATCCGCCCATGGATGGACCGCCCAGCCACCCGCATGGGGCGCCTGCGGCTGCGTACTCGTCCTGGACAGCCCCAGCGGCTCAAAGACCTCCTGTCTCAGCGCCTCCTCCCACGACACCCCGCGGACCGCTTCGACCAGGGAACCGAGCAAGGTGTACCCGGGGTTGGAGTAGTGGTGCCGCCGGCCCGCGGGATGCGTCCCCGTACCGTCGCCGAGCACGTCGGACAGTTCGGGCCGCGTCGAGCCCGGCGTCCGCTCCCACCAGGGTGCCGGCGCCTCGGCACTCAACCCCGCGCTGTGCCCCAGTAGTTGAGCGACGGTCACCTCGCCGGCACCGGTGCCGGGCAGATGCTTCTCCAGGGCGTCTTCGAGGTCGATCAGCCCTTCGTCGCGCAGCCGCATCACGAGAACCGCGGTGAACGGCTTGGTGATGGAACCGATGCGGTACTGAGTGTCGGCGTCCGGCGCATGCCCGTCCACACAAGTACGGGCGCCCGTCCACACCAGGTGCCCGTCACGCTGGACGGCGGCAGCGAACGACGGCGCACGGCCCTCGCTCTGAGCGACGGCGATCCGGTGCAGCAGAGCCCGCCGCGTACCGGGGAGCAGTTCTTCCGAAGAGGACGTCATGCAGCAGGTCTATCGCCACCGGCCCGCTACGTCGACCGCATTACCGGGACACACGGACAGGGCTCATCACTCGTCTTCGGGATGCGCCGAACCTCTCCGCTGTGCCTCACGGCCGGGAGACGAATCCCGCGGATCGATCGAGCTGGAACGGACAACCGGCCGACACCGGGTCCCAGCCTTGATTCCGTGCTTCTCGAATACTCGCAGCCACATGAGCAGGGCGAATGGGCTCCGCCTCGACACCCAACCAGTTGCCGGGATGGGCCTGGCTGGTGGTGACCACCAGAGTCGTGCCCGGATGGCCGGGCTTGGCCGCCTCGACCGCGTAGGTCATCGGTATCCAGCAGAGTCCTTGCATGTAGGAGGGCTTCCTCCGGATCCGCCAGCGGTACTCCAACCCGTCGACGGTGATCCGCCGAGAGCCCTTCTTGTTCAGCGCCATCCCGCCCTCTCCCCCCTCGGACCGACAACGATCTCGCCCTCGAGCGAGGGCACTTCGTCGCACTGTAGGTTCTCAGCCTCGATGTCATGTGATCGCCCCCGCGACCAGCGACTCCGGCCCGTCCTCAATCGGATGACATGACTCCGGATTCCTGGTTGCGTGACAGATCCTCTTGGCCGCGGTGCTTCCTCAGGGCGCGATCGAGAGGCGCTCGCAGGGCGGGCGAGGTCAGTTCCAGGTCATGGTTGTCACGGCCGTCGAGCATGTGGTCGAGCCAGCGTTCGTACCAGGCCAGGAAGTCGGTGGCCGACGAGACGTTGGGGCCCCAGAAGCCGTCGGCGTTTCCGGTGATGACGCGGCCGGTCAGGGGACCGGTGATACCGAGAAGCACCAGGTCGGTGCACCCTGCCTCGACGATGTGCAGGAAAAGGTCACTTCGGTGAGGCGGGCCGCCGGCGAAGGTGAACCCCCGAGGGCAGCTGGGCTCGCCTCGGGGGTCCATCGTGAACAGCCGACATGACTGCAACGGCAGCAGGCCGTAGAAAGGCGATGCGCCGCCCCCGCCCAGTGTGGTCAGGAAAGTGCGGTAAGGATCGGGAAGTTCGATGTGGTGGTCGGCCTCGAACTCGGCGATCTTTGCGTCCGGCAGCGGCGGTTCGAGGCGGAACCCGTGCTTGTCTTCGCCGAAGGAGTGGCTTCGCAGTGCGGCATAAGGCACCTTGGCCAGCTTGCGCCGGATGCGGGCGATCCGGGAGTCCATGCGAACTCTTCTCTCTGTTCTCCCGCAAACTATCCGCTCACCGGCAGGGGTGTCACCAGTGTGATCGGTTGCCCGTACGGGATTTGAGAACCCACAGCGCGCCCCTCAGGTCTGCGCCATGTCGACGAACCTGGAGTAGTGGCCCTGGAACGCCACGGTGATCGTCGCGGTGGGGCCGTTACGGTGCTTGGCGACGATCAGGTCCGCCTCGCCCGCGCGCGGTGACTCCTTCTCGTAGGCGTCCTCGCGGTGCAGCAGGATCACCATGTCCGCGTCCTGCTCGATGGAGCCCGACTCACGGAGGTCCGAGACCATCGGCTTCTTGTCCGTGCGCTGCTCGGGGCCACGGTTCAGCTGGGACAGCGCGATCACCGGGACCTCGAGCTCCTTCGCCAGGAGCTTGAGGTTACGGGACATGTCGGAGACCTCCTGCTGGCGGCTCTCGGCCCGCTTGGAACCGCCCGACTGCATCAGCTGCAGATAGTCGATGACCACCAGCTTGAGGTCGTTGCGCTGCTTGAGCCGACGGCACTTCGCCCGGATCTCCATCATGGAGAGGTTCGGGGAGTCGTCGATGTACAGCGGGGCCTGGGAGACGTCCGGCATCCGGCGGGCCAGTCGTGTCCAGTCCTCGTCCGTCATCGTGCCGGACCGCATGTGGTGGAGCGCCACCCGGGCCTCGGCGGACAGGAGCCTCATGGCGATCTCGTTGCGTCCCATCTCCAGGGAGAAGATCACGCTGGGCAGGTTGTTCTTGATGGAGGCGGCACGCGCGAAGTCCAGTGCCAGCGTCGACTTACCCATCGCGGGACGCGCGGCGATGACGATCATCTGGCCGGGATGCAGGCCGTTGGTGAGGGAGTCGAAGTCCGTGAAGCCAGTCGGTACACCGGTCATCTCACCGCTGCGGGAACCGATCGCCTCGATCTCGTCGAGCGCGCCCTCCATGATGTCGCCGAGCGGAAGATAGTCCTCGCTGGTGCGCTGCTCGGTGACGGCGTAGATCTCGGCCTGGGCGGAGTTGACGATCTCGTCGACGTCCCCGTCGGCGGCGTACCCCATTTGTGTGATCTTGGTACCGGCCTCCACGAGCCGACGCAGCACAGCGCGCTCGTGGACGATCTCCGCGTAGTACGAGGCGTTGGCGGCCGTGGGCACCGACTGGACGAGGGTGTGCAGATACGGGGCTCCGCCGACCCGGGTGATCTCGCCCCGTTTGACGAGCTCCGCCGCCACCGTGATGGGGTCGGCCGGCTCGCCCTTGGCATAAAGGTCGAGGATGGCCTGGTAGACCGTTTCATGGGCCGGCCGGTAGAAGTCGTGACCCTTGATGATCTCCACGACGTCGGCGATGGCGTCCTTGGACAGCAGCATGCCGCCCAGCACCGACTGCTCGGCGTCCAGGTCCTGCGGCGGGACGCGCTCGAAGCCGGAGGATCCTCCGTCCCAGCCACCGCCGTCCCTGCCCCGGTCCTGGTCCTCACGGCCGCGTCCGTCGCCGCGGCGTTGACGGGAGGCGGGGAGCCGGTCCCCCGGACTTTCGGCTGCCCACGGGTCGTCCAAGGGTTCGGAAATGCTCACCCGGGCCACCTCCTCCCAGTCCGCTCCACGGACCTACGCCGTGGCACTCTTTCTACGCCACGACTCTGACAAAACGAGCCGCCCGACTCCGCTTGCACAGGGGTTTCCGCACGCCGGGCGACGGTCCACGGTAGGCCCGCGGGCACCGTCAGCCAATCTGGTTATCCACAGGCCCTGTGGACTACGGACCAGATGCTGTGGAGAAGTCTCCGCAACCTGTGCACGGACCGGGGGACAGCACTGTGGAAAAGTTCACGATGCCGCCCCCATAACCCCTCTGAGCTGGTCTTTCAGCATCCACCGCCTGTGGGGGAGAAAAACTTTCCCGCCCGGGCCAAGATCAGAACAAGCGGTCCACGGACGAACCGTCAACACACTCATCGGTAAGGAGTGCGACCGTATTGCATCTCTTACCTGTGGAAGATTAGATTGGCGGCCATGACACAGGTACCGGCAGAGCCGAAGGAACGGCGTCGGCGGCACGACCGGGAGATCATCGCACTCGCCGTTCCGGCCTTCGGCGCCCTCGTCGCCGAGCCGCTGTTCGTGATGGCGGACAGCGCGATCATCGGCCATCTCGGTACCCCGCAACTGGCGGGTCTCGGCGTCGCCGCGGCACTGCTGATGACCGCGGTGAGCGTCTTTGTCTTCCTCGCCTACGCGACCACGGCCGCCGTCGCCCGGAGGGTGGGGGCGGGCGATCTCCAGGCCGCCATCCGCCAGGGAATGGACGGCATCTGGCTGGCGCTGGGACTCGGCATCGCTGTCATCAGCGTCCTCCTGCCCACCGCCCCGTGGCTGGTCGAAGTCTTCGGCGCCTCGGAGACGGCGGCACCGCACGCGATCACCTATCTGCGGATCTCCAGTCTCGGCATTCCCGCCATGTTGATCGTGCTGGCCGCCACCGGAGTCCTCCGGGGTCTCCAGGACACCCGCACCCCGCTGTACGTCGCGGTCTGCGGCTTCGCCGCCAATGCCGGGCTCAACGTGGCTCTGGTCTACGGAGCGGACCTGGGTATCGCCGGCTCGGCCTGGGGCACGGTGATCGCCCAGTGCGGCATGGCGGCCGCCTACCTCGTCGTCGTGGTCCGGGGAGCCCGCAAGCACGGTTCTTCGCTGCGCCCCGACGCCGCCGGTATCCGGGCCAGCGCCCAGGCGGGCGTCCCCCTGCTGGTGCGGACGCTCTCTCTGCGGGCCGTACTCATGATCGCCACGGCTGTCGCGGCCCGGCTCGGCGACACGGAGATCGCCGCCCATCAGATCGTGCTCTCCCTGTGGAGCCTGATGGCCTTCGCACTGGACGCCATCGCCATCGCCGGACAGGCCATCATCGGCCGCTACCTGGGCGCCGGTGACGCCGCAGGCGCCCGGCAGGCGTGCCGACGGATGGTGCAGTGGGGCGTGGCATCAGGCGTCGTGCTGGGAATCCTCGTCGTGGCCTCCCGACCACTGGTCACCCCACTCTTCACCGGCGATCCGGCGGTGCAGGACACGCTGATTCCCGCACTCCTGGTCGTCGCGGTGTCCCAGCCGCTCGCCGGGGTGGTCTTCGTACTGGACGGCGTGCTGATGGGCGCGGGCGACGGCCCGTACCTGGCGGTCGCCATGCTGCTCACCCTGGCGGTCTTCGCTCCCGTCGCACTGCTGGTGCCCGCCCTCGGCGGCGGCCTGACCGCGCTCTGGTGGGCGATGACCCTGATGATGACCGTCCGGCTGCTGACCCTCTGGTGGCGGGCGAGTTCGGGTCGCTGGGTCGTGACCGGGGCGACTCGCTGAGCACCGTTTCACGTGAAACGGGTACTCCGCCGGCTGTCGGCGTTTCACGTGAAACAGACCGGCTTTGAGACACTCGGCAGACGTTCCACAGAGCGCGGAAAGGGCCGCACCCCGAGGGGTGCGGCCCTTCCTGCTGCTCAGCAGAGCACAGCGCTTACGCGGCGACAACCTCGACGCCGACCTGCGCGGCGACCTCGGGGTGCAGACGCACGGACACCTGGTGCGAGCCCAGGGTCTTGATCGGCGAACCGAGCTCGACGCGACGCTTGTCGACCTCCGGGCCACCGGCGGCCTTGATCGCCGAGGCGACGTCGGCCGGGGTGACGGAGCCGAAGAGGCGGCCGGCGTCGCCGGAGCGAACGGCGAGGCGCACCTTGACGGCCTCGAGCTGGCCCTTGATCGAGTTGGCCTGCTCGATGGTCGCGATCTCGTGGATCTTGCGGGCGCGGCGGATCTGCGCCACGTCCTTCTCGCCACCCTTGGTCCAGCGGATCGCGAAACCGCGCGGGACCAGGTAGTTGCGAGCGTATCCGTCCTTGACGTCCACGACGTCGCCGGCGGCACCGAGGCCAGAGACCTCGTGGGTGAGGATGATCTTCATGTCTAGGTCACCCTTCCCTTATCGCGCGGTGGACGTGTAGGGCAGCAGCGCCATCTCACGGCTGTTCTTGACGGCCGTGGCGACGTCACGCTGGTGCTGCGTGCAGTTGCCGGTCACGCGGCGGGCACGGATCTTGCCGCGGTCGGAAATGAACTTCCGCAGCATGTTCGTGTCCTTGTAGTCCACGTAGACGGTCTTGTCCTTGCAGAATGCGCAGACCTTCTTCTTAGGCTTGCGCACAGGCGGCTTCGCCATGGTGTTTCTCCTGTGTGATCAAGAAGTGTGGTACAGGCCGCCCTAGAAGGGCGGCTCGTCCGAGTAGCCGCCGCCGGAACCGCCGGAGCTTCCGCCCCAGCCGCCCCCGCCCTGCTGCTGGCCGCCGCCGGCCGGAGCACCGGTGGCCCAGGGGTCACCGGCGGGTGCTCCGCCGCCCTGCGGCTGACCGGCGCCGGGGCCGCCGCCCCAGCTACCGCCCTGCTGCTGGCCGCCGCCGCCACCGCCGCCGTAGCCGCCCTGGCCACCGCGGCCGGTGGTCTTGGTGACCTTGGCCGTGGCGTTCTTGAGGCTGGGGCCGACTTCCTCGACGTCCAGCTCGTAGACCGTGCGCTTGACGCCCTCGCGGTCGTCGTAGGACCGCTGCTTCAGCCGACCCTGCACGACGACGCGCATGCCCTTCTGAAGCGACTCGGCGACGTTCTCCGCCGCCTGACGCCAGACCGAGCAGGTGAGGAAGAGGCTCTCGCCGTCCTTCCACTCATTGGTCTGACGGTCGAAGGTGCGGGGAGTGGACGCGATGCGGAACTTCGCGACCGCCGCACCGGACGGGGTGAAGCGCAGCTCGGGGTCGTCGACGAGATTGCCGACGACCGTGATGACGGTCTCGCCTGCCATGGGTGAACCTCTCGGCGGGGATTGCTTCTGGCTGCTTGCTGCTACTCGAACCCGATGACCTCTGAGCTAGCTGCTCAGTGGGTCTCGGGACGGAGGACCTTGGTCCGGAGGACCGACTCGTTCAGGTTCATCTGGCGGTCGAGCTCCTTGACGACCGCAGGCTCGGCCTGCAGGTCGATGACCGAGTAGATGCCCTCGGGCTTCTTCTTGATCTCGTAAGCGAGACGACGACGGCCCCAGGTGTCGACCTTCTCGACCTTTCCGTTGCCCTCACGGACAACGGAGAGGAAGTTCTCGATCAACGGAGAGACAGCGCGCTCCTCGACATCGGGGTCGAGGATGACCATCACCTCGTAGTGACGCATGTGGAACCCACCTCCTTTGGACTCAGCGGCCACGGTCGATCCGTGGCAGGAGGGTCGTGATGCGTGAGCAACGGTATCGGCAGCCACTGACAATCCCTCTCGTCGAGTGGAGATCGCCACGTGGCCTGGGCAGACACCGGTGCAGACCGTACACAGTACCCGCACTGGGGCTTCCGGTTGAAATCCGGTGACCGATGGCCGCAATCTGTACACATCGGGTGCGCGCGGCGCTACCATGCGCCGCCTTCCGGCACAGCCAGGAGGTGCCTCATGGCACAGGCAATGCGACGTCAGTCCCCCGCTTCCCTCCTCAACACGGACGGCAAGCCCCATCCGCTCCAGGACACCCTGATGGCGGTGACACTGGTCCTCGGCGCCCTTGCCTTCATCACGGCGATGTTCCACAACCTGCATCTGCTGAGCTCGTGGGCGGGGCTCGTCGGGATCGTCACCGGTGCGTACGGGCAGTTCATATCGGTGACGACCCGTGAGCGCTTCCTGCTGATCATCGGACTCGGCGCATCTGCCGTGGGGTTCTTCCTCGGAATGGCCCACGGCGGCCTCTTCGGCGGCGTCCTCGGCTGAGCCCCGGCCGGCAGCGCGAGGAAGCGGGAAACACGACAGACAGGGGAGCGGGAGCGGGCCGGTCACGACCCGCTCCCGCGCACGCCCATTCGGGGCCCGGCCGCAGACCAGTAGGCTTCGGCGCGAGAGCCGGAGCCCCTGACCCATGGGGACACACCTGCCGAGGAGCGCCCCGCATGAGCCTGACCCTGAGGACCATCAGTCGTGAGCAGCATCTGGCCTACATCCAGACCCTGCCCTCGGCCAGTCACTGCCAGGTCCCGGCATGGGCGGACGTCAAGACGGAATGGCGCTCGGAGAACCTCGGCTGGTTCGACAAGAACGGTGAACTCGTCGGCGCGGGCCTGGTCCTCTACCGCCAGCTGCCCAAGATCAAGCGCTATCTGGCGTACCTCCCCGAGGGACCGGTGATCAACTGGTACGCCCCGAACCTGGACGACTGGCTGCAGCCGATGCTGGCGCACCTCAAGAACCAGGGCGCCTTCTCGGTGAAGATGGGCCCGCCGGTCGTCATCCGCCGCTGGGACGCGCCGGCGATCAAGGCCGGTATCCAGGACCCGGACGTGAAGCGCCTGCGGGACGTGGAGGCGACGCACATCGAGCCGCGCGCCTTCGAAGTGGCGGACCGGCTGCGCAAGATGGGCTGGCAGCAGGGCGAGGACGGCGGCGCCGGCTTCGGTGACGTCCAGCCGCGCTTCGTCTACCAGGTGCCGCTGGCGAACCGCTCGCTCGACGACGTCCTCAAGGGCTTCAACCAGCTGTGGCGGCGCAACATCAAGAAGGCCGAGAAGGCCGGTGTCGAGGTCGTCCAGGGACGCTACGAGGACCTCGAGGAGTGGCAGCGGCTGTACGAGATCACGGCCGAGCGCGACCGCTTCCGGCCGCGCCCGCTGTCGTATTTCCAGCGCATGTGGACGGTGCTCAACAACGAGGACCCCAACCGCATGCGGCTGTACTTCGCGCGCCACAACGGGGTCAACCTGTCGGCGGCGACCATGCTCGTCGTCGGCGGCCACGTCTGGTACTCCTACGGCGCCTCGGACAACATCGGGCGTGAGGTCAGGCCCTCGAACGCGATGCAGTGGCGGATGCTCCGCGACGCGTACGCCATGGGCGCCACCGTCTACGACCTGCGGGGCATCAGCGACTCGCTCGACGAGACGGACCACCTCTTCGGTCTGATCCAGTTCAAGGTCGGCACCGGTGGCGAGGCCGTCGAGTACGTCGGCGAATGGGACTTCCCGCTCAACAAGCTGCTCCACAAGGCGCTGGACCTCTATATGTCGCGCCGCTGACGCCGACGCGGACGACTCCGTAGTCTCGTAGCTCTCGTACAGACCTGACAACCGCAGCCACCAGAAAGGTTCCGGGCCGGCCATGGCGCTCTCCCTCTACGTCGACACCGCTCGCTGGCGGGCGCACCAGAAATCGGTGATCGACCAGTTCCCCGGTCTTGTCCCGGTCTGCAAGGGCAACGGCTACGGCTTCGGACACGAACGGCTGTCGGAGGAGGCCGCGCGCTTCGGCGCCGACATGCTGGCCGTGGGCACGACGTACGAGGCGGCACGGATCAAGGACTGGTTCGGAGGCGACCTGCTGGTCCTCACGCCCTTCCGGCGCGGTGAGGAGCCGGTGCCGCTGCCGGACCGGGTGGTCCGCTCGGTCTCGTCGGTCGACGGCGTGCACGCGCTGGTGGGCGCGCGGGTCGTCATCGAATGCATGAGTTCGATGAAGCGGCACGGCATCTCTGAACAGGACCTCGGCCAGCTGCACGCCGCCATCGAGGACGTACGGCTGGAGGGCTTCGCCCTGCACCTTCCGCTGGACCGCACGGACGGTTCCGACGCGGTCGAGGAGGTCATCGGCTGGATGGACCGGCTGCGCGCCGCCAGGCTCCCGCTGCACACGATGTTCGTGAGCCATCTGCGCGCCCAGGAGCAGGCCCGGCTGCAGCAGCAGTTCCCGCAGACCCGCTTCCGCGCCCGCATCGGCACCCGGATGTGGCTCGGCGACCACGAGGCGACGGAGTACCGCGGTGCGGTGCTCGACGTCACGCGCGTGGCCAGGGGAGACCGTTTCGGCTACCGCCAGCAGAAGGCGGCGTCCGACGGCTGGCTCGTCGTCGTGGCGGGCGGCACGTCGCACGGCGTGGGCCTGGAGGCCCCCAAGGCGCTGCACGGAGTGATGCCGCGCGCCAAGGGTGTGGCACGGGCCGGTCTGGCGACGGTCAACCGCAATCTGTCGCCGTTCGTCTGGGCCGGCAAGCAGCGCTGGTTCGCCGAGCCGCCCCACATGCAGGTCTCGATCCTCTTCGTGCCCGCCGACGCCCAGGAGCCGAAGGTCGGGGACGAGCTGGTCGCGCACCTTCGGCACACCACCACCCAGTTCGACCGGCTGGTCGACCGCTAGACCGGCCCGCCGGCCCCTCCGGAGCCGCCACGCGGCGTCCGGAGGGCGGCAGAGGGCTCAGACGGACGGCTGCGGCCCCGTACCGCCTCCGGCGCCGGAAGAGCCGGCAGGGGCGGAAGCGGCGGCTGAAACGCCCCACTCCACGCGCAGCCCTTGCTCGGTCTCCGCCGCGTCATGGCGCGGCGGCTGCTGCGCCGCCCCCAGGACGAACACGTCCGGCGCGCCGTCGAGCACGCCGCCACCGGGATCGTCCGAGCCGTCCTGGCGCACACCGTCGCGTTCCGGCATGAGGATGTCGCGCACGATCACGGCGCACAGATACAGCGTCCCGAGCAGGTGCAGCGCGATGGCCAGCTGGTAGCCCTCGACCGGCAGCCCCTGGTGCTTGGCGCTGGTCGTGTAGGCGAGATACATCCAGATGCCCAGGTAGTACATGACCTCGCACGCCTGCCAGACGAGGAAGTCGCGCCAGCGGGGCCGGGCGAGCGCGGCCAGCGGAGTCAGCCACAGCACGTACTGCGGCGAGTAGACCTTGTTGGTCAGGATGAACGCGGCCACGACCAGGAAGGCGAGCTGGGCGAAACGGGGCCGGCGGGGCGCCCTCAGGGTGAGCAGGCCGATGCCGGCGCAGGCCAGGAGCATCAGCAGGGTGGCGTAGGTGTTGACCTTCTCGACGTCGATCGATTCGCCGGTGCGCTGCGTGATGATCAGCCAGAAGGAACCGAAGTCGATCCCTCGTTCCTGGCTGAAGGTGTAGAACTTCTTCCAGCCCTCGGGCGCGAGCAGCATCACGGGCAGATTGACGGCAAGCCAGGCGGCGGCCGCGCCCAGCGTCGCCGTGGTGAACTCGCGCCATTTGCCGGCCCGCCAGCACAGGAGCAGCAGCGGCCCCAGCAGCAGCACGGGGTAGAGCTTGGCAGCGGTCGCGAGTCCGATGAGGATGCCGAACGCGAGAACCCTGCCGCGGGACCACATCAGCATCGCCGCCGCGGTCAGCGCCACGGCGAGCAGGTCCCAGTTGATCGTGGCGGTGAGCGCGAACGCCGGAGCGAGGGCGACCAGCAGCCCGTCCCAGGGGCGCCGGCGGTGGGTCCGGGCGACACAGACGGCGATGATCGCGGCGCAGATCATCAGCATCCCCGCGTTGACCATCCAGTACAGCTGCTGCTGGTCCTGGCCCGAGCTGCCGCCCAGGCCGCTGAACCAGGAGGCGACCTGCATGAACACACCGGTCAGCACGGGGTACTCCAGGTACTCCATGTCGCCGGGAAGCCGGTCGAAGTAGGGGATCAGCCCTTTGGAGAAGCCGCGGCCCACGAAGAGGTGGGGGATGTCCGAGTAGCAGGCGTGGGTGTACTGCGAGCTCGTTCCCCTGAACCAGGCCCAGTTGTAGCAGGGCAGTTTCTGCACCATGCCGAGCGCGAACATCCCGATGGCGACGAGCGCCACCACGTGCACGGGCGTGAACCGGCCGTTGCCCCCGCGCAGTGCCCACCGTCCCGCCGGGCCGCCGATCAGCTCGCTGCCTGCCGCGGCGATCCGGTCACGCCGCGTGGGCCGCACGTCGGGGGGCTCGGGGCGTGCGCCGGGCGGGTCCTCGTACACGCTCGTCTGTTCTGCGCTGGGCATGGTGCACATCCTGCCGTACGGAGCCAGGGACACGGCGAGGGCCGCCGCCCCGGTGTCCGGCGCATCTGGTGCGCCTTCCGGGTGCGGCGGCCCTCGCCGGTGGTGCGGGACGAGCGCCGTCAGCCGTCTTCGGCCGGCGACGCCCTCACGTCACTCTTCTCCGTCGGAGCCTCCGAGGAAGCCACCGCCACCGTTGCCGTTTCCGCCACCGTTGCCGTTTCCGCCGGTCTCCGTGCTGCCGTCACTGGTGGTTGGCTCCGGGCTCGTCGTCACGCCCCCGTTGCCGCCGCCCTCGTCGGTGCCGCCGTCGGTGCCGCCGTCGACGCTGCAGGTCCAGTCCTCCCACGGGTTGCAGGACTCCGTGGGCCGCCCCGGGGTCTTCGACGGCTTCTGGGACGGGGTCTCCGAGGGGCTCGGGGACGGGGACTGGGAGGGGGATTCGCTCGGGGTCGGCTTCGGGCTGGGGGCGCCGCCGCCGTAGACGGCCTCACCGTCGATGGGCTCCGCCTCGGGGAACTTCATGACCTTCTCGCCCTTGAGGGCGTTCGACATGTAGTCCTGCCAGATCTCGGACGGGAACGACGAACCGTGGATCTTGTCCTGGCCACCGGTGTCGTACATCTCGAGGAACTCGCGCTTCTTGCTCTTCTCGTCGTCGTCGAGGCGGTACATGTCGATGGCCGTCGCCAGCTGCGGCGTGTACCCGACGAACCATGCCGACTTGTTGCCGTCGGTCGTACCGGTCTTGCCCGCGACCTCGCGGCCCGGAATACGGGCGTTCTTGCCGGTGCCCTTCTCGACCACATCCACGAGAACGTCGGTCACGTTGTTGGCGACGTTCTTCTCGAAGACCTGCTTGTCCTCCTGCTCGTTCTCGTAGATCTTCACGCCCTCGGACTCCACGAACTTCACCGAGTACGGCTCACGCTGCTCGCCCTCGGCGGCGAAGGTCCCGTAGGCACTGGCCATGCGGATGGCGCTCGGCTCGGAGATGCCGAGCGAGAAGGAGGGCACGTTCCCCTTGGTCAGGCTGGACTCGAGCAGACCTGCGTCGATGGCCGCCTCACGGACCTTCGGGATGCCGATGTCCATGCCGAGCTGCACATAGGGGGAGTTCGCGGAGTGGATCATGGCTTCGCGGAGACTGATGTTGCCGTAGTCCTCCTGACCGTCGTTGGTCTGGAGCCACTCCTTCCCTTCCTCGTTGTGCCAGACGCTGCCGTCCCAGTTCTTGATCTTCAGCTTGTTCTTGCCGCTGTACCGGCTCTTGTCGGGATTGACGATCCGGCGCGTCTCGGCTCCCTGGTCAGGACCGAGTTCCGGATCGCGGACTCCGTCGCGCATCGCGGCGGCCAGGACGAACGGCTTGAACGTCGATCCGACCTGCGCGCCGGTCGCGTCGGAGTTGTTGGTGAAGTGCTTCGTCGCGTCCTCACCGCCGTAGATCGCGACGATCTGGCCCGTCCGGGGATCGACCGAGGCGCCGCCGAACTGGACGTGGGTGTCCGTCTTGGGGCGCTTCTTCGGGTCGATGTTCTCCTTGATGACCTTCTTGACGGCCTTCTCGAGCTCGGCGACCTTCTTCTTGTCGAAGGTCGTGTGGATCTCGTAGCCGCCCTTGGAGAGGTCCACTTCCTTGTCGTAGCTGTTGACGAAGTTGGCATTGGCCAGGTCGACCAGGTAACCGATCTGGCCGCCGAGCTGCGCGTTCTTCCGCGGCTCCTGGATGGTGGGAAGCTCGGTGTACTTCTGGCGCTCCGCGGCGTCCAGGCGGTTGTCCTTGACCATCTCGTCGAGGATCCACCGCCAGCGCTTCGTCAGCCGCTCGCGGTTGTCCTTCGGCGTCGCCGCCGCGTCGACGGAGGTGGCGCCGGCCGGGTCGAAGTAGGTCGCGCCCTTGAGGAGCGAGGCCAGGACGGCGCACTCGCTCGCGTTCAGATTCTCGGCGTCCTTGGCGAAGTACGTGCGGGCGGCGGCCTGGATGCCGTAGGCGCCCCGGCCGTAGTAGGAGGTGTTGAGGTAGCCCGACATGATCTCGGACTTGTCCATCTCCGAGTCGATCTTCATGGAGATGAACAGCTCTTTGAACTTACGGCTGAGCGTCTGCTCCTGGTTGTCCAGCCGCGCGTTCTTCACGTACTGCTGGGTGATGGTGGAGCCACCCTGGGTCTGCTCGCCCCGGGCCATGTTGAACAGGGCGCGGCCGATACCCATCGGGTCGATACCCGAGTCCTTCTCGAAGGTCTTGTTCTCCGCCGAGATGACCGCGTTCTGCATCTCCTTGGGGATCTTCCCGATGTCGATGATCTGCCGGTTGACCTCACCACCGGTCGCGACCATCTGGGAGCCGTCTTCCCAGTAGTAGACGTTGTTCTGGGCCCCGGCGATCTTGGCCGGCTCGGGGATCCCGACCATGGCGTACGCGATCGTCCCCGCCGCCATCAGGCTGGCCAGGAACCCCAGGAACAGTCCGGTGACGAGCTTCCACGACGGCACCCAGCGGCGCCATCCGTACTTGTCATGGCGCGGGTAATCGATCAGCCGCTTCTTGCCGGGCGGGGCGCCGCGGCGACCCTGGACGTCATGACCGCCGGCACCGCGGCGGCCGCCGCCCCGCTGCGCGGCACGCCGGGCCTCGGCTCGGCCCCCGTAGGGGCGCTCCTCGCCGTGGGAAACGGAGGAAGAGGCCGCCGGGACGCCCCGACGGCCTGAAGGCTGCTGGGCGGCGCGTCTGGCCGCGGCACGCCCGCCACCCTGTGGCTGCGGCTGTTTGCGACGGTGCTCGCTCATCGAACGACTACTCCTCGGGCAGGCAAGACGCCTGGAAGCGGCAGTTGAGTTCCGGTCCCCCCGAAATGGACACGGACATGCCCTGCGAGGGGCTCGTCCGTCGTGCATCCACGGCGATGACGCGTGGGGGCGTCACATGGTTCCCGGTGGTCTGCATCCGCACAGACTACGCACGGCCAAAACCACCTAGGCCTGAAGTTCGCCCCAAATCAGGCACTCGACACCGCCGTATTGACGATGTGACGCCGCTCACTGCGGGCCCCCTTGTCGCCGCAGTCGTGCCGTTCTATCGTGCTGATGTATCGACTCGATACATCAGCACGGCATAAACGATCGGGACCGGCGAAGGAGGCGACTGTGAGCAGGCGCTCCGGCATCCTCGAGTTCGCCGTTCTCGGTCTCCTCCGTGAAGCCCCGATGCACGGATACGAGCTGCGCAAGCGGCTCAACACGTCACTGGGGATCTTCCGGGCCTTCAGCTACGGGACCCTCTACCCCTGCCTCAAGACGCTGGTCGCAAACGGCTGGTTGATCGAGGAACCGGGGAATGCTCCCGAGGACGCCCTCGCCGCCTCGCTCGCGGGTCGGCGCGCCAAGATCGTCTACCGGCTTACGGCGGAAGGCAAGGAGCACTTCGAGGAGCTGCTCTCCCACACCGGGCCGGACGCGTGGGAGGACGAACACTTCGCAGCACGCTTCGCCTTCTTCGGACAGACGGAGCGCGAGGTGCGGATGCGGGTGCTCGAGGGCCGCCGCAGCCGGCTGGAGGAGCGCCTGGAGAAGATGCGCGCCTCGCTGGCCCGCACCCGCGAGCGCCTCGACGACTACACCCTCGAGCTGCAGCGCCACGGCATGGAGTCCGTGGAGCGCGAGGTGCGCTGGCTCAACGAGCTCATCGAGAGTGAGCGGGCAGGGCGGGATCAGCGACGACCCTCGCCCGAGAGCACCGCTCAGCAGGACGACACATCAGGAGCGAAGGACGGCCTGCCCCGGCACAGGGACGACGAGTCCTCCGGAGGGACATCTCTCCAGGGCTCCACCTCGCCGGATCCGTCCGACGACACCACCAAGTGAGACCCCGCACCGCAGGGTTTCATCAGAAATACCGAGATCACACAGGGAGCAACCGCCAATGGGTTCGGTTCGCGTAGCCATCGTCGGCGTGGGCAACTGCGCCGCCTCGCTGGTGCAGGGCGTCGAGTACTACAAGGACGCCGACCCGGCCGGCAAGGTGCCGGGTCTGATGCACGTCCAGTTCGGCGACTACCACGTGCGTGACGTGGAGTTCGTGGCCGCCTTCGACGTGGACGCCAAGAAGGTCGGCCTCGACCTCTCGGACGCCATCGGCGCCAGCGAGAACAACACCATCAAGATCTGCGACGTGCCGAACACCGGCGTCACCGTTCAGCGTGGTCACACCCTCGACGGTCTGGGCAAGTACTACCGCGAGACCATCGAGGAGTCCCCCGAGGCCCCGGTCGACATCGTCCAGACCCTCAAGGACAAGCAGGCCGACGTACTGGTCTGCTACCTGCCCGTCGGTTCCGAGGACGCCGCGAAGTACTACGCGCAGTGCGCCATCGACGCCAAGGTCGCCTTCGTCAACGCTCTTCCGGTCTTCATCGCCGGGACCAAGGAGTGGGCGGACAAGTTCACCGAGGCCGGCGTCCCGATCGTCGGTGACGACATCAAGTCCCAGGTCGGCGCCACCATCACGCACCGCGTCATGGCGAAGCTCTTCGAGGACCGGGGCGTCATCCTGGACCGCACGATGCAGCTGAACGTCGGCGGCAACATGGACTTCAAGAACATGCTCGAGCGCGAGCGCCTGGAGTCCAAGAAGATCTCGAAGACGCAGGCCGTCACCTCGCAGATCCCCGACCGTGACATGGGCGAGAAGAACGTCCACATCGGCCCGTCGGACTACGTGGCCTGGCTGGACGACCGCAAGTGGGCCTACGTGCGCCTCGAGGGCCGTGCCTTCGGTGACGTCCCGCTGAACCTGGAGTACAAGCTCGAGGTCTGGGACTCCCCGAACTCGGCGGGTGTCATCATCGACGCCGTGCGCGCCGCGAAGATCGCCAAGGACCGCGGCATCGGCGGCCCGATCCTCTCCGCGTCCTCGTACTTCATGAAGTCCCCGCCGGTGCAGTACTTCGACGACGAGGCCCGCGAGAACGTCGAGAAGTTCATCCACGGCGAGGCCGAGCGCTAAGCGTTCACGCCTGCCGACGCGGAGGGTCCCCGGGTGGTAAGCCCGGGGACCCTCCGCGTATGTGACGCTTGCTCGCATGCCCGTCGTACGTGATCTGCGCGTACTCCTGCGCCTGCCGAACTTCCGCCGACTACTGACCGTACGGTTGCTCTCCCAGTCGGCCGACGGCGTCTACCAGGTCGCCCTCGCCGCGTACGTGGTCTTCTCTCCGGAGCGGCAGACCTCTCCGGCGGCGATCGCCTCCGCCATGGCCGTGCTGCTTCTCCCGTACTCCTTCATCGGCCCCTTCGCCGGAGTCCTGCTGGACCGCTGGCGGCGCCGGCAGGTGTTTCTCTACGGGAATCTGCTGCGGGCCCTGCTCGCCGGCTGCACCGCCCTGCTGATCCTCGCCTCCGTCCCGGACTGGCTCTTCTACGCCTCGGCCCTGTCCGTCACGGCGGTGAACCGCTTCGTTCTGGCCGGGCTCTCGGCAGCGCTGCCGCGTGTCGTCGACGCCCCCGACCGTCTGGTGATGGCCAACTCCGTCTCACCCACCGCCGGGACACTGGCCGCCACCGCCGGCGGCGGTCTTGCCTTCCTCGCCCGAGTGGTCGGTTCCGGCTCGGACGCCGTGGTGGTCCTGCTCGGAGCGGTGCTCTACCTCTGCGCGGCCCTCGCATCACTGCGCATGGGCCGCGAACTGCTCGGTCCCGACCAGGACGTGGTCCAGCCCCGTCTGGGCGCCACGCTCGCCTCCACCGCACGCGGACTGCTGGACGGGATGCGACACCTGGGCCACCGCCCGGCCGCGGCCCACGCGCTCGCCGCAATGACGCTGCTGCGGTTCTGCTACGGGGCGCTGACCGTCATGGTGCTCATGCTGAGCCGCTACTCGTGGTCCACCGACGAGTCGGGCGGACTCGCCCTGCTCGGCGTGGCTCTCGCGTTCTCGGGCGCCGGCTTCTTCGCGGCGGCCGTGGTGTCGCCGTGGGCGATCGGCAGGTTCGGCAGGTTCGGATGGATGGTGGCCTGCGCGGCGGCCGCCGCCGTCCTGGAGCCGGCCCTGGCCCTGCCGTTCGCCGCCGGCCCGATGCTGGTCGCCGCGTTCGTGCTCGGCCTTGTCACCCAGGGCGCGAAGATCGCCACGGACACCGTGGTGCAGACGTCCGTGGACGACGCCTTCCGGGGCAGGATCTTCTCTCTCTACGACGTGCTGTTCAACGTCGCCTTCGTCGGCGCGGCGGCCGTCGCCGCCCTCATGCTTCCCCCTGACGGCCGGTCGGTTCCGTTGGTCGTCATGGTCGCGGTGATCTACGGGGCGGTGGCCGCCATCTTGGGCCGTTGGAGCCGGGCCGGCCGAGAGCTATAGCGTGCCCGCATCATTCGACCCGACCCCGCCGCAGCTTTCCGGCCCGGGGTCGATGTTTCACGTGAAACGGTCGGCACCCGGCCGTCGGCTGAACGTCAAAGGGCGCGATGTTTCACGTGAAACATCGCGCCCTTTGACGTTCAGGACTGAGCCGCCCACCACTCCTTGAGCGCCGACACCGCGGCCTCGCGCTCCATCGGCCCGTTCTCCAGCCGCAGATCGAGGAGGAAGGCGTAGGCCTTGCCGATCGCCGGACCGGGGCCGATCTCCAGGATCTCCTGGATCTCGTTGCCGTTCAGGTCCGGCCTGATCGCGTCCAGCTCCTCCTGCTCCTTGAGCTGCTCGATGCGCTCCTCGAGCCCGCCGTAAGCGCGGGAGAGGGCTCCGGCCTTGCGCTTGTTCCGCGTGGTGCAGTCCGACCGCGTCAGCTTGTGCAGCCGGTCGAGCAACGGCCCCGCGTCGCGCACATACCGCCGAACCGCGGAATCGGTCCACTCGCCGGTTCCGTAGCCGTGGAAGCGCAGATGCAGCTCCACGAGTCGCGAGACGTCCTTGACCATCTCGTTCGAGTACTTGAGAGCCGTCATCCGCTTCTTGGTCATCTTCGCCCCCACCACCTCGTGGTGGTGGAAGGAGACGCGGCCGTCCGGCTCGAACCGCCGCGTGCGGGGCTTGCCGATGTCGTGGAGCAGGGCGGCCAGCCGCAGCACCAGGTCGGGCCCGTTCTCCTCCAGGGCGATGGCCTGATCCAGCACCGTCAGAGAGTGCTCGTAGACGTCCTTGTGGCGGTGGTGCTCGTCACTCTCGAGCCGCAGCGCCGGAAGCTCGGGCAGCACATGGGCGGCGAGGCCCGTGTCGACCAGGAGCGCGAGCCCCTTACGGGGGTGAGCCGACAGCAGCAGCTTGTTCAGCTCGTCGCGCACACGCTCGGCGGAGACGATCTCGATGCGATCCGCCATGGCCTTCATGGCGGACACCACCTCGGGCGCCACTTCGAAGTCGAGCTGCGCGGCGAAGCGCGCGGCCCGCATCATGCGCAGCGGGTCGTCGGAGAAGGACTCCTCGGGGGTACCGGGGGTACGCAGGACCCTCAGGGCGAGGTCTTCCAGACCACCGTGCGGATCGATGAACTCCTTCTCCGGCAGCGCCACGGCCATCGCGTTCACCGTGAAATCGCGACGGACCAGGTCCTCCTCGATCGAGTCGCCGTAGGAGACCTCCGGCTTGCGCGACGTCCGGTCGTACGCCTCCGACCGGTAGGTCGTCACCTCGATCTCGAAGCGCTGCTCGGCGTCCCCGACCTGTCCGTTCTTCTGAGCACCGACCGTGCCGAAGGCGATGCCGACGTCCCACACGGAATCCGCCCACGGCCGGACGATCTTCAGCACATCCTCCGGCCGGGCATCCGTCGTGAAGTCGAGGTCGTTCCCGAGCCGGCCGAGCAGCGCATCGCGGACCGAGCCCCCGACCAGTGCGAGACCGAATCCGGCATCCTGGAAACGGCGGGCCAGATCGTCGGCGACAGGCGACACCCGCAGCAATTCACTCACCGCGCGGCGCTGCACCTGGCTCAGGGCAGTGGGGTTGTCTTCATTGGCGTTCGGCACAACAGAAAAGGGTACGTGCCCGGGCCGACCGGGTCGTCCCCGTTTCTGAGCGCGGTACGCACCTCCTGATCTTGCGGACCACTCCGCGGCACTTCGACACAGCGGGCCTCGTTACCATGCGTGGACGCAACAGGCGGAGAACCACCCAAGGCAGCAGACGACGAGGGACGGACAGCGCGTGGCCGAGGCGGCAGACTTCCAGGGGATGCGCATCTCTCCTGCGCGCCGGTGGCTGCGTCGGACAGCCTCCCTGATCACCGGCGTGCCACTCGTGGCCGGACTGCTGTGCGGTCCCGCCGCGACGCCGGCCCATGCGGCGGAGGAGCCCACCGGGTCACGGACCGTGGATGTGTCCCTGGACACGCTCACGCCCGAGGCGCCCGGTGAGAAGGACCGGATCACCGTCTCGGGAACAGTGGTCAACAAGGGCCGGCAGACGATCACCGATGCCCATGTCGATCTCCGGGTGGGTCCGGAGCTCGTCGGCCGGACCGCCGTCGACCGGGCCGCGAAGAGAACCGGCTACACCTACGGTGTCGACGCTCCGACGATCAACGACAAGTACAGCGTCGAGCTCCCGAAGCTGGTGTCCGGCGTCAGCTACGACTTCACCCTCTCGGTGCCGGCCGACGAGCTCCCCCTCGACGACGACGGCGGCGTCTACCAGCTGGGGGTCTCCCTCGCCGGGCAGACGTCGAACCAGTCATACGAGCAGGTGCTGGGCATCGAGCGGACCTTCCTCCCCTGGCAGCCGAAGGGCATGGAGAAGAAGACACACCTCACCTACCTCTGGCCGCTGATCTCGTCGACGCATCTCACCTCGGAGACCGGTTCGGACGAACAGCAGACGCCTGTTTTCGAGGACGAGGCCCTGGCCGCCGAGCTCGCCCCCGGCGGACGGCTCGACCAGCTCGTCTCGCTCGGCAGGGAGCTGCCGGTCACCTGGGTCGTCGACCCGGACCTCCTGGCCACGGTGGACGCCATGAGAGGGAACTACCGGGTGAAGGCCGGCGACTCCACCGTCCCCGGTGAGAACCAGGATGTGGCCAAGCGATGGCTGAACGCCCTCGAGGCCGCCGTCAAGGACAAGAAGGTGGTGGCTCTCCCCTTCGCGGACCCGGATCTCGCCTCGCTGGCGCACAGGGGGAAGTCGGTCTCCGGTTCGCTCAGCCACCTCCAGCCGGCCACGGCGGTGGCTGAGGTGACGGTGGAGACGATCCTCCATGTGAAGCCGTCGCTCGACTTCGCCTGGCCGGTCGAGGGCGCTATCGACTCCTCGATCGTCGATGTGGCCACTTCCGCCGGGGCGCACAAGGTGATCGCCCGCAGCGACAGCCTTCAGGACAACCTCTCCTACACGCCCACCGCGGCCCGCCCCATCGGTGGCGGCACGACGGCCGTGGTCGCCGACGCCCGGCTGTCGACCGCCTTCCAGGGCGACATGACCCGCGCCGGCGAGTCCACGCTCGCCGTACAGAACTTCCTCGCGCAGTCGCTGGCCCTCACCCTCCAGGACCCGGAGAACCAGCGGAGCATCGTCGTGGCCCCGCAGCGCGTGCCCACGATCGCCCAGGCCCAGTCCATGGCCCGCGCCCTGCGGGCGCTCGAGCCGCAGCGCTGGACGCAGCCGGTGGACCTGGTCGCCGCGGCGTCCGCCAAGCCTGACTCCGCCGCGAACACCAAGGTGCCCGCCGCCTCCCGGTACCCGGCCCGGCTGCGCAAGCAGGAGCTGCCGGTCCAGGCCTTCGAGGACATCCGGCAGACCCAGAGCACCCTCGACAAGTTCAAGGTCATCCTCACCTCCGCCGACCGCGTGGAGGCCCCCTTCGGGCGCGCCGTCGACCGTGAGCTGTCGACGGCCTGGCGGGGCAAGCCGGCGGCCGCACAGCAGTACCGGTCCGGGGTCCATTCGTATCTGCAGAGCCTCACCGAAGAGGTCCAGCTGATCGAGAAGTCGGACGTGACCCTCTCGGGGCGCAGCGCGACCATCCCGGTCACGGTGCAGAACCAGCTGGTCCAGGGCATCGACGACCTTGTACTGCGGCTGAAGTCCACCAATCCCAACCGACTCCACCTCAACGGGGAGCGGAACAAGGGAGTGGCGGAGCAGCCGATCACGGTCGAGGGCGGCCACAGCCAGTCGGTGAAATTCCCGGCCTCCGCCAACGCCAACGGCCAGGTCCAGATGACCGCACAGCTCTACACCGCCGACGGCACCCCCTACGGCCGGCCCATGTCGTTCACGGTGAAGGTCTCGGAGATCACCCCGACCGTCATGCTCGTCCTCGCCGGCGGTGTCCTCCTGCTCGTCCTCGCGGGCGTCAGGATGTACACCCAGCGCAAGCGCGCCGCCGCAGCGGCCGCGGATGCCGATGCCGATGCCGATGCCGCAGACGATCACGACACGGCTGACACGGAGAGTGACACCGACGGCTCCGATCCCGAGCAGCCGAGTGACCTCGGGCCTGACACCGGACCGGAAAGCGGTAACCCGTCGGGCGCTGGTGAGAAAGTGGACCGTTGAGCGATGTCGTGGCCGGTCGGCCGGGGACGATGAGGTGGGGTAGTCATGAACGCGCCGTACGACGGTGACCGCGGTCAGGGCGCGGGTGGTGACCAGGCAGGCTCGTTCCCGCCGCAGCAGCCCTCGTCAGACCCATACGCGCAGGACCCCTACGTCGGGGACGCCTACGCCGGCGACCCCTTCCAGGCCCAGGATCTGTCCGCCCAGGACCCGGTGGACGAGGCGCTCTACGACCGCTCGGCACACCCCCCGCCGCCTCCGGGCACATATCAGGAACCGCAGCCGCTCTATCAGCAGCCCGCGGCCCCCCAGTACGCCCCCGACCCCCGGATCTGGGCGCAGACGCCCCCGCCGGAACCCGAGGGCCCGTCCCGTCGTCTGCCCTACGGCGACGACGCACGGACCACCCAGTTCACCGGGGTGGACGACCTGGTCTCCCAGGCCGGTGAGCACAAGCCCGAGCCCGACGCGTTCGCCCACCTCTTCCGGGACCAGCAGTCCGCCGTTCCCGCTCCCGCTCCCGCCCCCGAACCGCTGCCCGCGCCGCCACCGCCCAAGAAGCCCGCCGGCCGGGCCGGCGGCCTGCTGAAGTCCAGCGCCGTGATGGCGGCGGGAACCCTGGTCTCCCGGCTCACCGGTTTCGTACGCAGCCTGGTGATCACGGCCGCCCTCGGCGCCGCGCTCCTCGGTGACACCTTCACCATCGCCTACACGCTGCCGACGATGATCTACATCCTCACGGTCGGCGGCGGTCTCAACTCGGTCTTCGTCCCGCAGCTGGTCCGCGCGATGAAGAACGACGCCGACGGCGGCCAGGCGTTCGCCAACCGCCTGCTCACGCTCGTCATGGTGGCCCTCGGCGCGATCGTCGCCGCCGCGGTCTTCGCCGCGCCACTGCTGATCCGACTGATGTCGGACACGATCGCCTCCGATCAGGCGGCCAACAGCGTCGCGGTCACCTTCGCCCGCTACTGCCTGCCCACGATCTTCTTCATGGGCATCCACGTGGTCATGGGGCAGATCCTCAACGCCCGTGGCAAGTTCGGCGCGATGATGTGGACCCCGGTCCTGAACAACATCGTCATGATCACCACCTTCGGGCTCTTCATCTGGGTCTACGGCACCTCCGCCGAGTCCCAGATGGGTGTGCAGACGATCCCCCCGGAGGGCGTCCGGCTGCTCGGCGTCGGAACCCTGCTCGGGCTCGTCGTCCAGGCGCTGGCCATGATCCCGTATCTGCGCGAGACCGGCTTCCGCTTCCGCCCCCGGTTCGACTGGAAGGGCCACGGACTCGGCAAGACCGTGAAGCTGGCGAAGTGGACCGTGCTCTTCGTCCTCGCGAACCAGGCGGGTGTACTGGTCGTCACCCAGCTCGCCACGGCGGCCGGAAAGGCCTCCGGCGCCGAGGGCGCCGGCTTCATCGCCTACACCAACGCCCAGCTGATCTGGGGCATGCCGCAGGCCATCATCACCGTCTCCGTGATGGCGGCGCTACTGCCCCGGATCTCCCGCGCCGCCCACGACAACGACCCCGGCGCCGTACGCGACGACATCTCCCAGGGCCTGCGCAACTCCGCCGTCGCCATCGTCCCGGTCTCGTTCGCCTTCCTGGCGCTCGGACTCCCGATGTCCACGCTGCTGTTCGCCTCCACCGGTCTCGAGGCCGCCCGGGGCATGGGCTTCATCCTGATGGCCTTCGGTCTCGGCCTGATCCCGTACTCCGTGCAGTACGTGGTGCTGCGCGGCTTCTACGCCTACGAGGACACCCGGACGCCCTTCTACAACACGGTCATCGTCGCCGTCGTCAACGCCACCGCCTCGGCGCTGTGTTACGTGCTGCTGCCCGCCCGGTGGGCCGTCGTCGGCATGGCCGCCTCCTACGGTCTCGCCTACGCAGTCGGCGTGGGCGTCGCCTGGCGGAGGCTCAAGAACCGCCTCGGCGGCGATCTGGACGGCTCCCACGTCATGCGTACCTACGCCCGGCTCTCCATGGCCTCCGTGCCCGCGGCAGTGGTCGCCGGGGCCGTTGCCTACGGTGTGCTCATGGCCCTCGGCAGCGGTGCCGGCGGCTCGCTGGTGGCGCTGGTGGCAGGTGGTGTGGTGCTCATGGGCGTCTTCTTCGTGGCCGCCCGGCGAATGCGCATCGAGGAACTCAACGCCATGGTCGGAATGGTGCGTGGCCGTCTCGGTCGCTAGGCCTGCGGAAACGACGCAACGCAGGCGGCCTCGAACGGCTCCCGCACAACCATCGTCGGACCCCGTGTGTCGTGCATAGCGTCGGACTGTGGGCACAATTGGCATGGCTGTTGGACATGGCGCAACGGATGGGGAGGCAGGAACGACGGTGGCGGAACGTAGCACGGCTGCCGTCGACGTGGCCGACAACGGCGGGGACGAACCGCTGACCGCCAAGGCGGGCAAGGCCACGACCGACGGGGCGGCGGAATCCCAGACGGCAAAGTCCCCTACGGCGGACTCCGGAAACGCGACGCCGAAGGAGACACCGGAAAAGGACGCTGAACAGCAGGGCGGCCGGCCGCCCCACTCCACGCCCGAACTCCACAGCGGTCACAAGCTCGCCAGACGCTACCGGCTCGAGGAGTGCGTCACCCGACTGGACGGTTTCAGCAGTTGGCGTGCGGTCGACGAGAAACTGCGGCGCGCCGTCGGCGTGCACATCCTTCCGTCCGACCACCCCCGGGCGCGCTCCGTCCTGGCAGCGGCCCGTTCCTCGGCGCTGCTGGGCGATCCCCGGTTCGTCCAAGTGCTGGACGCCGTCGAGGAGAACGACCTCGTCTACGTCGTGCACGAGTGGCTCCCCGACGCCGTCGAGCTCACCGCTCTGCTGGCCGCCGGACCCTTCGAGCCGCACGACGCGTACCAGCTCGTCGACCAGATCTCCCAGGCCATGGCCGCCGCCCACCGCGAGGGCCTCGCCCATCTGAGGCTCACGCCGGGGGCCGTACTGCGCACCTCCACGGGCCAGTACCGGATCCGCGGCCTGGCGGTGAACGCCGCCCTCCGCGGCATCTCCTCCGACGGCCCCCAGCGGGCGGACACCGAGGCGATCGGCGCCCTGCTGTACGCCGCCCTGACCCAGCGCTGGCCCTACGAGACCGACGCGTACGGCCTCTCGGGGCTGCCCAAGGGAGTCGGCCTGGTCGCGCCCGACCAGGTGCGGGCCGGCGTGCACCGAGGCCTCTCCGAGCTCGCCATGCGCGCCCTGATCAACGACGGTGCCACGGCGTCCCGCGAGGAATCGCCGTGCACCACACCCGACGAACTGGCCAAGGCCGTGGCCGCGATGCCGCGCATCCGGCCGCCGGAGCCGTCCTTCACCGCACCGCCCGAGTATCAGCGCACCACGTATCAGCAGGTGAACCACGGCCGGCCGGTGAACAGGCCGGGCGCGCCCGCCACCACCCAACAGGCGCCCACGCCGCCCCCGCCCCTGCAGACCCGCACCGGCAAGGCCCTCAAGTGGGCCGTCTCCGCGCTGCTCATCGCGGCCCTCGGTCTCGGCAGCTGGCAGATCGCCGACAAGCTGCTGGACGACCGCAACTCCAGGGAAGAGCCCAAGACCTCGGAGACGGCGGGCTCGGAAGGAAACGACGACAAGCCCGTGGCGCCCGAGCCTCTGGCGATCCAGGGCGCCCAGGAGTACGCGCCGGACGGCAGGCCGCAGAACGCGGGCAAGGTCGATGCCACCTATGACGACGACACGGCGAGCGACTGGCGCACCGGGTACTTCATCGACGGGCCGGAGCTGGTGCCCGCGGTCAAGAAGGGTGTGGGCATCGTCTACGACCTGGGGTCCGACAAGGAGGTCTCCGGTGCTTCCATAGCGTTGCGCTACGGCGGCAACCACACCACGATGACTCTCTACGCGGTCGACTCCCTGTCGCCGTCCGGCTCTGTCGACTCGATGGAGAAGATCGCCACCGGGCAGACCAACGGAACCGATCTCACACTGACGGCCGAGAAGGCCGCCAAGAGCCGGTACGTGCTGCTGTGGATGACCGCGATGCCCTACTCCGCGCAGGACGGGTACAACGGCGCCGGACACAAGCAGGGCATCGAGGACGTGAAGTTCACGGGCTGACGGACAGCCGCACCGACGAACGGGGAGGGGGCTCACCGTTGGACAACGCGACGCTCGGCGACGCAAGCGACCAGGAACTTCTGGCACGCCATGTCGACGGTGACCCCGACGCCTTCGGTGAGCTCGTCCGGCGCCACCGCGACAGGCTGTGGGCCGTCGCCCTGCGCACCCTGGGGGACCGCGAGGAGGCGGCCGACGCCGTCCAGGACGCCCTGGTCTCGGCCTTCCGCGCGGCCCACACCTTCCGGGGTCAGTCCGCCGTCACCACATGGCTGCACCGCATCACCGTCAACGCGTGTCTCGACCGTGCCCGGAAGACCGCCTCCCGCAGAACCTCACCCGTCGACGACCCGGAGCGCCTGGAGCAGCTCCTGGAGCCGCACGAGTCGGCAGAGGCCCCCGTCGAGCGTCACGACCTTCATCGCGAGCTGCTGGCCGCCCTCGCCAGACTTCCGGTCGACCAGCGCGCCGCCCTCGTGCTCGTCGACATGCAGGGCTACCCGGTCGCCGAGGCCGCGCGCGTGCTGGAGGTACCGACCGGAACGGTGAAGAGCCGCTGCGCCCGGGGCCGGGCCCGCCTCCTTCCCATGCTCAGACATCTGCGTGGTCAGGACGGGGATAACAGCGAGGTCGGCGTGGGAAGGAACCGGACGCCGGGGACATCCGTCCCACCGGCGTCGGGACCAAGGGAGACAGGGCCGAGTGACCCTGCGGCAGTGAAGGGCGGAGGTGGGCGCGCGTGACATCCTCGACCGGCAGGGCCGACACAACTGGGCACCCGGACGTCTCGGAGATCTCCGACCTCACCGAAGGCATCCTCCCTGCGTCCCGTACGGCGGAGGTGCGACGGCACCTGGACGACTGCGGGCTCTGCTCGGACGTGCAGGCGTCTCTGGGAGAGATCCGTGGCCTGCTGGGCACGCTGCCGGGGCCTCCACGTATGCCGGCCGAGATCGCGGGCCGCATCGACGCCGCTCTGGCCGCTGAAGCTCTGCTCGACTCCACTACCCGCGATGAAGCGGATCCCGTTTCACGTGAAACAGTGCTGCCTCCTCCAGCAGCGGAGCAGCCGGCCCTCTCCGTCCGGCCGGCAGGGCACCCCCGCGCCTCGACCGGTCCTGGGCGGAAGGGCAAGGCGCGTCGTCGCCGCACCACCGTCCTCAGCGCCGTTCTCGGTGCCGCCGCTGTGGGTGTCAGTGTGATGTTCCTGCAGTCGGTGCAGACAGGCTCCAGCGACGATGCCGCGACGACGGCCCAGAAGGAATCGAGCGTGAGCGCGACGGCGCGCGACGGCGCGGAATTCTCCGGCAGCACTCTCGACAGCCGTGTCCACGCGCTTCTGGCGGCCGCACCCACACAGGAGGCCGCGCCGAGGATCGAGAAGGCGCCTTCCCAGAACAGCGCTCCGACGGGCGTCTCCCCAAAGAGCAGTCCGGACGCCGCTGTACCGGACTGCGTCCAGCAGGGGACAGGACGGGCCGACACCCCGATCGCTGTCGAGCAGGGGACCTACGAAGGCACAGCCGCCTATCTCGTCCTCATGGCACACCCCAAGGACAGCACCCGGGTCCAGGCGTATGTCATCGACGCCGACTGTGTCGACCGCCCGGCCGACCCCACGGGCGAACTGCTTCTCACGCAGTCCTTTCCTCGTTACTGACAGAGTCCGAGACATCGCCGGTGCTGCTCCGGTTTTACGGGAATGCACGCCCCGTAGGATCCGTTGGGTGGGGTGAGAGTCCTGAAACCGCCCCGTAGGCAGTTGGCAGTCTGCAGAGACGAGGAAGAAACCCGTGAGCGACGTCCGTAATGTGATCATCATCGGCTCCGGTCCCGCGGGGTATACAGCCGCGCTCTACACCGCGCGGGCATCGCTCCAGCCGCTGGTGTTCGAGGGCGCTGTCACCGCCGGCGGGGCGCTGATGAACACGACCGATGTGGAGAACTTCCCCGGCTTCCGCGACGGCATCATGGGGCCGGACCTCATGGACAACATGCGGGCCCAGGCGGAGCGCTTCGGTGCCGAACTCGTCCCGGACGACATCGTGTCGGTCGACCTGACCGGTGACATCAAGACCGTGACGGACACCGCCGGCACCGTCCACCGCGCCAAGGCCGTGATCGTCAGCACCGGTTCGCAGCACCGCAAGCTGGGTCTGCCCAACGAGGACATGCTGTCCGGCCGCGGCGTCTCCTGGTGCGCGACCTGCGACGGCTTCTTCTTCAAGGACCAGGACATCGCCGTCGTCGGCGGCGGCGACACGGCCATGGAGGAAGCCACCTTCCTCTCCCGCTTCGCCAAGTCCGTCACGATCATCCACCGCCGTGACACCCTGCGGGCCTCCAAGGCCATGCAGGAGCGCGCGTTCGCCGACCCGAAGATCTCCTTCGCCTGGAACAGCGAGGTCGCGGAGATTCACGGCGACCCGAAGCTCACGGGTCTGACGCTCAACAACACGCAGACGTCCGAGAAGTCGCCGCTCGCGGTGACCGGCCTCTTCATCGCGGTGGGCCACGACCCCCGGACCGAGCTGTTCAAGGGACAACTCGAGCTGGACGGCGAGGGTTACCTCAAGGTGGAGGCTCCTTCGACGCGCACCAACCTGCCCGGAGTGTTCGCCGCCGGTGACGTCGTCGACCACACCTACCGTCAGGCCATCACCGCCGCGGGCACCGGCTGCGCCGCGGCCCTGGACGCCGAGCGCTTCCTGGCCGCCCTCTCGGACAGCGAGAAGGCTGCCGAGCCCGAGAAGACCCCCGTGGTCTGACTCCCGGATCCACTCACCTCACACCCCGCAGAGAGTTAAGGAGGCCGCCGTGGCCGGCGCCCTGAAGAACGTGACTGACGACTCCTTCGAGGAGGACGTCCTCAAGAGCGACAAGCCCGTACTGGTGGACTTCTGGGCAGCCTGGTGCGGCCCCTGCCGCCAGGTCGCGCCGTCCCTCGAAGCCATCGCGGCCGAGCACGGCGACAAGATCCAGATCGTGAAGCTCAACATCGACGAGAACCCGGCAACCGCAGCCAAGTACGGCGTCATGTCGATCCCGACAATGAACGTCTACCAGAACGGTGAGGTCGCCAAGACCATCGTCGGCGCCAAGCCGAAGGCCGCGATCGTGCGTGACCTCGAGGGCTTCATCGGAGAGTGAGCGCGGCTCCACCGTTTCACGTGAAACATGAATGGGCCCGTCCCCCTCGGGGGGCGGGCCCATTCGTTTCTCCGCCGTCAGAGCGGCCGGAGCGCCGGCTCCTTCTGTACGGCTCCCAACAGGCGGTCCAGCGCCAGCTCCACGTCTTCTTTCCAGGAGAGCGTCGTCCGCAGCTCCAACCGCAGGCGCGGGTACGTCGGGTGCGGGCGCACGGTCTTGAAACCGACGGCGAGGAGATGATCGGCCGGCAGCACGCAGGCCGGCTCCTTCCACCGGGCGTCGCCGAACGCCTCGATGGCCCGGAACCCGCGCCGCAGCAGATCCTTGGCGACCGTCTGGACGATGACCCGCCCCAGCCCCTGTCCCTGATAACCGGGCATGATCCACGCCGTCATCAACTGCACCGCGTCCGCTGCCACAGGACTCGTCGGGAAGGCCATGGACCGGGGCACATAGGCCGGCGGAGCGTAGAGAACGAAGCCGACGGGAACGTCGTCGACGTAGACGACCCGGCCGCAGGAACCCCACTCGAGGAGCACGGCCGAGATCCACGCCTCTTTCTCGAGCTCGGGAGTTCCGGCCTTTACCGCGGCCTCACCGCTGACCGGATCGAGTTCCCAGAAGACACACGCCCGACAGCGCTTGGGAAGGTCCGAAAGGTTGTCCAGCGTGAGCGGTGCGAGCCGACGTCCCATGGAAGCTGTTCCTCTCTTCCCTCGTCTGCCGCGCTGCGAGCGACCGCCAGCGCGCTCCTCTCGAGGAGCAGGCTGCTGACAAAGCCACCCACCGCCCCGAGCCCCAGACCTGCTGTCACCAGTTGGCCGCAGCTCACCGATCGCATGGCCGTCGCCTTCTCTCCGAAGTGGCTCAAGGTGGATGCGTCATACCAGAACGCATCGTAACCACGCAGCCCCGGCACCGATACCGCACCACGGCAAAGGGCGGGTCGCGTTCCGGAGTACGGAAGGCGACCCGCCCTGTTGAGAGCGCCGAACGGTGAACTCAGGCGTCCTGGTCCTCCGCCGGGTCCTCGCCGAGACTCTTCTCCAGAACACGCCCCTCGCCGGGCGCCAGGGTGCCGAGAATACGCTCGAGGTCGTCCATCGAGGCGAACTCGACGACGATCTTGCCCTTCTTCTGGCCGAGGTCGACCTTCACGCGCGTCTCGAAGCGGTCGGAGAGCCGAGAGGCGAGATCCGACAGCGCCGGCGACAGCCGTGCGCCGGCTCGGGGGCCCTTGGGTTTGGGAGAGCTCTGAGGGTTCGAGTTGAGGAGCGTGACGATCTCCTCGACCGCCCGGACCGACAGACCCTCCGCGACGATCCGGTGGGCCAGCCGGTCCTGCCCGTCCGAGTCGTCCACGGAGAGCAGGGCACGAGCGTGGCCCGCGGACAGCACGCCCGCGGCAACCCGCCGCTGGACCGGCGGGGAAAGCCTCAGCAGCCGGAGCGTGTTGGACACCTGGGGACGAGAACGGCCGATCCGGTCCGCCAGTTGGTCGTGCGTGCAGTTGAAGTCCTTCAGCAGCTGGTCGTAGGCGGCCGCCTCTTCCAGCGGGTTCAACTGAGCCCGGTGCAGGTTCTCCAGGAGAGCGTCCAGGAGCAGCTTCTCGTCGTCGGTGTCCCGGACGATCGCGGGGATCCGCTCGAGCCCGGCCTCGCGGCACGCGCGCCAGCGGCGCTCGCCCATGATGAGCTCGTAGCGGTTCGGCCCCAGCTGTCGGACGACGACCGGCTGGAGAAGCCCCACTTCCTTGATGGAGATGACCAGCTCCGCCAGAGCGTCCTCGTCGAACACCTCGCGCGGCTGGCGCGGGTTCGGAGTGATCGCCCCGAGCGGCACCTCGGCGAAGTGGGCGCCTGCCGGAGTGATCGCCTGATCCGCGGCAGCTTCTCCCTCAGGAGAGGGGGCGGGTACCTCGGGCGGCGCTGATGCGGCCGGCAGTGTGGCGACCTTGGCCGCCGCCACCCCTCTCTCCGCAGTCAGCACGGGCGATGTCCCCGCAGAGGCCGAGGCCCCCTGGGCATCCGGCTGCTTCTCCTGCGGAGCGGCAGGAATCAGCGCACCGAGCCCACGCCCCAATCCTCTACGTCGCTCGCTCACTGGATCCCCTCCGACATGTTCTGCTGACTGTTCCGGCCCGTGTGGGCATGCTGCGGGTTGTAATGGATCCCGACCCCCCGCAGAGCGATCTCCCGGGCCGCCTCGAGATACGACAGCGAGCCGCTGGACCCCGGATCATAGGTCAGCACCGTCTGCCCATAACTCGGCGCCTCCGAGATACGCACCGAGCGCGGGATGCTCGTGCGCAGGACCTCCTCGCCGAAGTGGGTGCGCACCTCCTCCGCGACCTGCGAGGCGAGCCTCGTCCTGCCGTCGTACATGGTGAGCAGGATGGTCGAGACATGCAGCGTGGGGTTGAGGTGACCGCGCACCAGGTCCACGTTGCGCAGCAGCTGCCCGAGCCCTTCCAGCGCGTAGTACTCGCACTGGATGGGGATCAGCACCTCCGCACCTGCCACGAGGGCATTGACCGTCAGCAGACCCAGCGAGGGGGGACAGTCGATGAGGATGTAGTCCAGCGGCTGCTCGTAGGCCTGGATCGCCCGCTGCAGTCTGCTCTCCCGCGCCACCAGCGACACCAGCTCGATCTCCGCACCGGCGAGATCGATGGTGGCGGGGGCGCAGAAGAGTCCTTCGACGTCCGGGACCGGTTGGACCACTTCGGAGAGAGGCCGGCTCTCTACAAGGACGTCATAGATCGAGGGAACCTCGGCGTGGTGATCGATCCCCAGAGCCGTAGACGCATTGCCCTGCGGATCCAGATCGACCACAAGTACACGTGCGCCGTGCAGCGCGAGCGAGGCCGCGAGATTGACCGTGGTGGTGGTCTTTCCCACGCCGCCCTTCTGGTTGGCGACAACCATGACGCGCGTCTGCTCAGGTCGGGGCAGACCCTCACCGGCACGCCCCAGCGCCTCCACGGCCAGCTGAGCAGCACGGCCGATGGGGGTGTCGTCCATAGGGGGCGGTGTTTCACGTGAAACATCCTCCCCCGCGGACTCGGTACGGGGACCGGGGACCGGATCGGTCATCGGTCCCGCGATGTTGGCGTCGGACCGCAAGGATTCACTCTCCTCGACATCAGGCTCGCAATGAACAGAGCGTGCCATGCTTTCGGGGTCGTGAACCAGCGAGGCCCGTGGTTCTGTGGAGGAATCCACGCCTGTGGACAAATCCGTAGCCCGCAAGAGGGGCTTGCGGCCCTTCGACGGGGCGGCCGCACGGCCGCGGCTGATGATTCCCTGCAGCAGTGAGCGACGTTTCACGTGAAACACGATGCACAGGCCGCACAACCAGACCGGGACGACACTCCGAAATCAGTACGTATGGCTACGTGTATGGCTCAGCGGCGACGGCGGGTACGACTCGTCCGAGCCGCCTTGGCCCGCTTTGCGGCGAACCTCACACCGCCCGGGCTCTCCCCGACCTCGACCCGCACGACAGTGGACAACGGATCGACAAGCCCTTCCCCGACCTGAAGGACCGAGGTCTCCACCACACCCAGCTTGCTGAGTGCGGCCCTGGCCCCCTGGATCTCTTCCTCCGCCGTGTCGCCCTTGAGCGCCAGCATCTCGCCGTAGGGGCGCAGCAGGGGGACACCCCAGCCGGCGAGCCGGTCCAGGGGAGCCACCGCTCGCGCGGTCACCACATGCACCGGAGCCAGCTTCCCGAGGACCTCTTCGGCCCGCCCCCGCACCACCGTCACGTGGTCCAGGCCCAGCACCTCCACCACTTCCTGCAGGAAGTTCGTCCGGCGGAGCAGCGGTTCGAGCAGGGTGATCTTCAGGTCGGGCCGCACCAGGGCCAGGGGGATGCCGGGAAGCCCGGCTCCGGAGCCGACGTCGCAGACCGTGACGCCCTCCGGCACCACTTCCGAGAGGACGGCGCAGTTCAGCAGATGCCGCTCCCACAGTCGCGGCACCTCGCGAGGACCGATCAGACCGCGCTTGACCCCTGCGTCCGCGAGCAGCTCCGCGTAGCGCACGGCCGCTGGAAAGTACTCACCGAACACCTTCCGTGCCGTCTCGGGCGCCTGGGGAAGCTGTGCTTCCTCCGTCACGAGGACCGTCCTTCCGTACCGCACTGCCGCAATGTGGACTGTGGTGGCTGACTAACAGGCTGACAAAGATCGGCCCCGCCTGCGAACAGACGGGGCCGACAGAACAAAGCGGTCAGGCAGGAAGTACGACGACGAAGCGCTGCGGCTCCTCGCCCTCGGACTCGCTGCGCAGACCCGCCGCCGCGACGGCGTCGTGGACGACCTTGCGCTCGAAGGGCGTCATCGGGTCCAGCTGCACCGGCTCGCCGGTGGCCTTCACCTCGGACGCCGCCTTGCCGCCGAGCTCGGCCAGCTCGGTGCGCCTCTTCGCCCGGAACCCGGCGATGTCCAGCATGAGCCGGCTGCGGTCACCCGTTTCCCGGAGCACGGCGAGGCGCGTCAGCTCCTGCAGCGCCTCCAGCACCTCGCCGTCCCGGCCCACGAGCTTCTGCAGATCGCGGCTGGCCGTGTCGCTGATAATGGAGACCGCGGCCCGGTCAGCCTCGACGTCCATGTCGATGTCACCGTCGAGGTCGGCGATGTCGAGCAGACCCTCGAGGTAATCTGCCGCGATCTCCCCTTCCTGCTCGAGGCGGGTCAGGGTGTCGCCACCCTCTGCGGCAGCGGAGATGGTGCCTTCCGTCACGGATGGACTCCTTTTTTACTTCTTGGACGACGGGTGCTTGGGCCGCTGCGGACCCTTGCGCTGTCCCGACTTGGGCTGGCGTGCGGAACCGGCGGCCTTGCCACCGCTCGTGTTCGGCTTGGCATCACCCTGCGAGGAGCCTGCTCGGGCACGCCCCGCGGCGGGCTTGTCCTTCTCCAGGGACGTCTTCGCCGCGGCGCCGGTGCCCCCGGCGGGCTTGTCCACACCAGTCTGGGTCGTGGCCGCCTGGCGCTTGGACTTGGTCTGGCGCTTGGGCTGCTGGCGCTTCTGGGCGGCACCGCCCTCGGCCTCGGCCACAGCGGTCTCGCTCTTGATCACCGTGCCGTCCGCCTGCGCGGCCAGGCCGGCCTTGGCGAGACCGGTGATGAACCGGCGCTCGTTGTCGTTGCGGTCCGTGCCCTTGGCGACGATCGCCTGGACGACGTTGCGCTTGCGCCGCGAACGGACCTCGCCGCGAGACGTGACACTCTTCAGCAGACGCTGCAGGTACTGGTCCTGGGCCTTGCTGCCCGGGGTGGGGTTCTGGTTGATCACGTACATCTGCTGGCCCATGGTCCACACGTTGGTGGTCAGCCAGTAGACGAGGACACCGACGGGGAAGTTGATGCCCATCACGGCGAAGATGACCGGGAAGATGTACATCAGCATCTTCTGCTGCTGCATGTACGGGGTCTTGACCGTGAGGTCGACGTTCTTCTGCATCAGCTGGCGCTGCGTGTAGAACTGAGACGCCGACATCATGATGATCATGATCGCGGTGACGATGCGCACGTCGTTCAGCGAGGCGTTGAGCGCCTCGACCTTCGACGGGTCGTCCATGAACTTGGCCGCGATGGGAGCACCGAAGATGTGCGCCTCGCGGGCACTGTTCACGAGGTCCTTGTTGAGGACGCCGATCTCCTCGCCCGAGGCGATCTTGCTGAGCACGTGGTAGAGCGCGAAGAAGAACGGCGACTGCGCCAGGATGGGAAGGCACGAGGAGAGCGGGTTGGTGCCCGTCTCCTTGTACAGCTTCATCATCTCTTCGGACTGACGCTGTTTGTCGTTCTTGTAGCGCTCCTGGATCGCCTTCATCTTCGGCTGGAGCGCCTGCATGTTCCGGGTCGACTTGATCTGCTTCACGAAGAGCGGGATCAGACAGATCCGGATCAGGATCACCAGCGACACGATGGACAGTCCCCAGGCCCATCCCGTGTCAGGGCCGAAGATCGCCCCGTAGAGACTGTGGAACTGGACGATGATCCACGAGACAGGCGTGGTGATAAAACTGAACAGACTGGCAATCGTGTCCACTAATCAGGCTCCTTGAGCATTGGACGAGGTCTCTGCGGCCGGGCCCTGGGATCCGGAGGCAGACCCCGGGGCAGGCAGATCAGCGGCGGAGTCCCCGCCCTTGCTGTCGCCGCGCAAGGCGTTGCGCAGCATTTCGTGCCACCGCGGGCGCTTGCGCTCGGGCACGTAGTCCACGCCGCCCGGCGACCACGGGTTGCACCGCAGGATGCGCCAGGCGGTCAGCGCTGTGCCCTTGACCGCGCCGTGCCGGTCGATGGCCGTGTATCCGTAGTGGGAGCACGAGGGGTAGTACCTGCAGACGGGCCCGAGCAGCGGGCTGATCGTCCACTGATAGATCTTGATCAGAGCCAGCAGCGGGTACTTCATCGCGCGCCCCCTCCCAGCAGCCGCTGCAGAGCGGCGTCCAGGTCTCGGGCCAGCTGAGCATGTTCGGCGTCGCCCGCGCCGGGCAGCGCCCGTACGACCACCAGGCTACCGGGGGGCAGCTCGGAGAGCCGATCGCGCATGAGATGGCGCAGTCTCCGCTTGACCTTGTTGCGGACGACAGCACCGCCCACGGCCTTGCTCACGACGAAACCCGCACACGTCGGGGAGGCGCTCTCCCCAGGCGCGTGCGGGTCCGTTGTGCCGCTGCGAAGGTGGACGACGAGGAGCGGGCGGCCTGCCCTGCGCCCTCGCCGTACCGCAGTCGCGAAGTCCTCGCGCCGCCTCAGCCGGTTCTCGGTAGGCAGCACGTCATGCCCTGTACGCGATCAGGCGGACAGGTTGGTGCGACCCTTGCCACGACGGTTCGCCAGGATGGCGCGACCGGCACGGGTACGCATGCGCAGGCGGAAACCGTGGGTCTTCGCGCGACGACGGTTGTTCGGCTGGAAGGTGCGCTTGCTCACTCGGGGGCTCCAGAAATGATTCGTAGACGGCGGGACATCGCCTGGCTGTCACCGTGCGCCCACGAGTAGCTCGCGTTTACGCCCGAGTGCACCGCTTCACAACCACAGATCGTGATCTTTGCCCATCGGAGGCAGGCGGCAGCAGCCATCGACAACTCGACCTGGTCACGGTACGCGGGGCCGCGCCATCCGGTCAAACCAGGCCGAGACCGTGGTCCACTGTGCACAGGCTGTGGACAACAACTTGAACCACGCGGGTCGGCCTGACTACCGTGGCTGAACTCGCATTCTTTTCCTGCCTGTCTTCCCATCCCGTCCCGAGAACCACACATTCGTGGGACCTGTGAGAGAGCGTGCCTTGTGGCTGACGTACCTGCCGATCTTGCCGCAGTGTGGCCACGAGTGCTCGAGCATCTCCTCGATGAGGGGCAGCAGGGCGTGGAACCGAAGGACAAACAGTGGATCGAGCGCTGCCAGCCGCTCGCCCTGGTCGCCGACACCGCCCTGCTCGCCGTCCCCAACGAATGGGGCAAGCGGGTCCTCGAGGGCCGGCTGGCGCCGCTCATCAGCGAGACCCTGAGCCGGGAGTGCGGCCGCCCGATCCGGATCGCGATCACCGTCGACGACACTGTCGGTGAGGGGCCGGGCCCCCAGTCGCCGCCTTCCCAGCAGCAGTCCCGGTACCAGGGCCCGCAGCACGACGACCACCGGCAGGGCGACCCCTACGACACCTACGGGCACCGTCCCTCGGACGACGGCCTCCCCACGGCGCGGCCCGCCTACCCCGAGTACCAGCAGCGTCCCGAGCCCGGCTCCTGGCCGCGCACTCAGGAGGACCTGTCGTGGCAGCAGCCGCGCCTCGGCGGTTTCCAGGACAGGGACCCCTACGCCTCGGCCCCGCAGCAGCACGACTACCGCTCGCCGCAGCCGCCGGAGCGCCGGCAGTACGACTCCCGGCCGGAGCGTCATTCCATGGCCGAACCGCAGGGCCGGCACCGCGGCGGCCCCTCGGGGGCGCCCGGCCCGCTGGGCGCCCAGCCCGCGCCGGCGCCCGGCCCCGGTGAGCCGCATGCCCGCCTGAACCCCAAGTACCTCTTCGACACCTTCGTCATCGGCGCCTCCAACCGGTTCGCCCACGCGGCCGCCGTGGCGGTCGCCGAGGCTCCGGCCAAGGCGTACAACCCCCTCTTCATCTACGGGGAGTCGGGGCTCGGCAAGACACACCTCCTGCACGCGATCGGGCACTACGCCCGCAGCCTCTACCCCGGGACCCGGGTGCGGTACGTGAGCTCGGAGGAGTTCACCAACGAGTTCATCAACTCGATCCGCGACGGCAAGGGCGACACCTTCCGCAAGCGCTACCGGGACGTCGACATCCTTCTCGTCGACGACATCCAGTTCCTGGCGAGCAAGGAGTCGACGCAGGAGGAGTTCTTCCACACCTTCAACACCCTCCACAACGCCAACAAGCAGATCGTCCTGTCCTCGGACCGGCCGCCCAAGCAGCTCATGACCCTGGAGGACCGGCTCCGCAACCGCTTCGAGTGGGGCCTGACCACGGACGTGCAGCCGCCGGAGCTGGAGACGCGTATCGCGATCCTGCGGAAGAAGGCCGTCCAGGAGCAGCTCAACGCCCCGCCGGAGGTACTGGAGTTCATCGCCTCCCGTATCTCCCGCAACATCCGGGAGCTCGAGGGCGCGCTGATCCGGGTGACGGCGTTCGCGTCGCTCAACCGGCAGCCCGTGGATCTGGGGCTCACCGAGATCGTCCTGAAGGACCTGATCCCCGGCGGGGAGGATGCGGCCCCGGAGATCACGGCGAGCGCCATCATGGCGGCCACCGCGGACTACTTCGGGCTCACGGTGGAGGACCTCTGCGGGTCGTCCCGCAGCCGCGTGCTCGTGACGGCGCGGCAGATCGCCATGTATCTGTGCCGGGAGCTCACGGACCTCTCGCTGCCGAAGATCGGTGCGCAGTTCGGCGGCCGCGACCATACGACGGTGATGCACGCCGACCGGAAGATCCGTGCGCTGATGGCGGAGCGGCGGTCCATCTACAACCAGGTCACCGAGCTCACCAACCGCATCAAGAACGGCTGACGAGCGGGCCGCCACGGCGTCCGAGGGCGCCCCGGGACATGTTCCCGGGGCGCCCTCCGCCGTTTCCGGACGCCGGCCGTGTTCGAATTCGAGGGGCGGCCGGGCCGTTCTCCACAGATGTGGGGAGAATCTTCCCTCCACAGCCTGGGGACTGGGAAGTTGTCCAGAAACGGTCCACAGGCGCATCGGTGGACATGCTGTCCTCCCAGGTCAGTGCCTTGGGGATTTGTGGTCAACCGCCCTCCACAGCCTGTGGACACAGAATCTGTCCACAGGCTGTGATCAACGTTGTCCACCGGCAGCCCACAGGCAGCGCTTCGTTGCCCACAGCTTCTCCACACCCCTGTCCACTGTTCGGCAACGAAACACACCCGCTCACCGCGTCGAGTGAAAGCCGTCACACCAAGGACGTCGATTGGCCTGTGGGGAACGTGGGTAAAGCTGGGGACGGCGCTGGGGAGAAGTGCCCCCTGGCTGTGCACCGGGTGTGCAGAACTTTTCCGTGTCCACAGAAGACCGGGGTTGTCCACCGGTTCCGCCCACAGGTGCGGTGGACAAAAAAATGGGTCTGACCTGCGTAAACAACGTTATCCACGGTTTCCACAGGCCCTACTACTACTGCCACTCATAGTTAGCCCGGAATTCGTTTGGAAGTGGGCCCTGTGCACAACTCGGCCCCGGACCGCCCGGTGCCGCTCGCAGCGACTTGACCCCGACCCGCACCGACTGTCCCCGCCGTACGTCAGACTGGTCACCGGCATCAAGCCGACGACGAAGGCCAGCAGGGCGAGCCAGCAGCAACAGCAGGAGGCGGTTCGGGTGAAGATCCGGGTGGAGCGCGATGTACTCGCGGAGGCGGTGGCCTGGGTGGCCCGCAGCCTCCCGGCCCGCCCGCCGGCGCCCGTCCTTGCGGGCCTTCTTCTGAAGGCGGAGGACGGCGCGGTCAGCTTCTCGAGCTTCGACTACGAGGTCTCGGCGCGGGTCTCGGTGGAGGCGGAGGTCGACGAGGACGGCACTGTCCTGGTCTCCGGCCGGCTCCTCGCCGACATCTGCCGCGCCCTCCCCAACCGGCCGGTGGAGATTTCCACAGACGGTGTACGGGCGACCGTGGTCTGCGGCTCCTCCCGGTTCACCCTCCACACCCTTCCCGTGGAGGAGTACCCGGCCCTGCCGCAGATGCCGACCGCGACCGGCACCGTGCCCGGCGAGGTCTTCGCCTCCGCCGCGGCGCAGGTCGCCATCGCCGCGGGCCGTGACGACACCCTCCCGGTGCTGACGGGTGTGCGGATCGAGATCGAGGGCGACAGCGTCACCCTGGCCTCGACCGACCGCTACCGCTTCGCGGTCCGCGAGTTCCTGTGGAAGCCCGAGAACCCGGACGCCTCGGCCGTTGCCCTGGTGCCCGCCAAGACGCTCCTGGACACGGCCAAGGCGCTCACGAGCGGCGACACGGTCACCCTGGCGCTGTCGGGCTCCGGAGCCGGTGAAGGCCTGATCGGTTTCGAGGGCGCCGGCCGGCGGACCACGACCCGGCTGCTCGAGGGCGACCTGCCCAAGTACCGCACCCTGTTCCCGACCGAGTTCAACTCGGTGGCCGTCATCGAGACGGCGCCGTTCGTCGAGGCCGTCAAGCGCGTGGCCCTCGTCGCCGAGCGGAACACCCCGGTGCGGCTCAGCTTCGAGCAGGGCGTGCTGATCCTCGAGGCCGGCTCCAGCGACGACGCACAGGCTGTGGAGCGGGTCGACGCCCAGCTGGAGGGCGACGACATCTCGATCGCCTTCAACCCGACGTTCCTCCTGGACGGTCTGAGCGCGATCGACTCGCCCGTCGCCCAGCTGTCGTTCACGACCTCCACCAAGCCGGCGCTGCTGAGCGGCAAGCCGGCCGTGGACGCGGAGGCGGACGAGGCGTACAAGTACCTGATCATGCCGGTGCGGCTGAGCGGCTGAGCAGCGGCTTCTGAGCGCGTGACCCCACAGGTGTGCACCCGTGCCCCGGCGTAGGCTCGGGCACGGGTAGGTACTGCACACAACGATTGAGGAATCATCTGATGGAGCTCGGTCTCGTCGGTCTCGGCAAGATGGGCGGCAACATGCGTGAGCGCATCCGCCGCGCCGGCCACACCGTCGTCGGTTACGACCGCAACCCGGACCTCGCTGACGTCCACAGCCTTGAGGAGCTTGTGGGCAGGCTCGAGGGCCCGCGGGTCGTCTGGGTCATGGTCCCCGCCGGTGCCGCGACGCAGTCCACGATCGACGAGCTGGCCGAGCTGCTCTCCCCGGGCGACGTGGTCGTCGACGGCGGCAACTCCCGCTGGAACGACGACGAGAAGCACGCGGTCGAGCTGGGCCTCAAGGGCATCGGCTTCGTCGACTGCGGCGTCTCCGGCGGTGTGTGGGGCCTGGAGAACGGCTATGCGCTGATGTACGGCGGTGACGCCGAGAACGTCGCCAAGGTCCAGCCGGTCTTCGACGCCCTCAAGCCCGAGGGCGAGTTCGGAGCCGTCCACGCGGGCAAGGTGGGCGCCGGCCACTTCGCGAAGATGGTCCACAACGGCATCGAGTACGCGATGATGCAGGCCTACGCCGAGGGCTGGGAGCTCCTGGAGAAGGTCGACTCGGTCACCGATGTGCGTGAGGTCTTCCGGTCCTGGCAGGAGGGCACGGTCATCCGTTCCTGGCTCCTCGACCTCGCGGTCAACGCACTGGACGAGGACGAGCACCTCGAGCAGCTGCGCGGTTACGCACAGGACTCCGGCGAGGGCCGCTGGACGGTCGAGGCCGCCATCGACCACGCCGTCCCGCTGCCCGCGATCACCGCGTCGCTGTTCGCCCGTTTCGCGTCCCGCCAGGACGACTCCCCGCAGATGAAGATGATCGCCGCGCTGCGCAACCAGTTCGGCGGCCACGCGGTGGAGAGCAAGAAGTAGTCAGAAGGCTGTGCACCGCGGTGCACAGCCATGCCGGGGGAAGGTCGGCGCACACCATGCACGTCACGCATCTGTCGCTGGCCGACTTCCGCTCGTACGCCCGGGTCGAGGTCCCTCTCGATCCGGGCGTCACCGCTTTCGTGGGGCCGAACGGCCAGGGCAAGACGAATCTCGTCGAGGCCGTCGGCTATCTCGCCACGCTGGCCAGCCACCGTGTCTCCTCGGACGCGCCGCTGGTGCGGATGGGGGCGGACCGGGCGGTGATCCGGGCCGCCGTCACACAGGGGGAGCGCTCGCAGCTGGTCGAGCTCGAGCTGAACCCCGGCAAGGCGAACCGCGCGCGGATCAACAGGTCCTCGCAGGTCAGACCGCGTGACGTGCTGGGCATCGTCCGCACGGTGCTTTTCGCCCCGGAGGACCTGGCGCTGGTGAAGGGCGACCCCGGGGAGCGCAGGCGCTTCCTGGACGAGCTCGTCACGGCGCGCTCGCCGCGGATGGCGGGTGTCCGCTCGGACTACGAGCGGGTGCTCAAGCAGCGCAACACGCTCCTGAAGTCGGCGGCGATGGCCCGGCGGCACGGCGGGCGCGGCATGGACCTGTCGACGCTCGACGTCTGGGACCAGCACCTGGCCCGCGCGGGCGCCGAGGTGACGGCCCAGCGGCTCGACCTGATCGCCGCCCTGCAGCCGCTGGCCGACAAGGCGTACGAGGCGCTCGCGCCGGGAGGCGGGCCGGTGCTCCTGGAGTACCGTTCCTCCGCCGGTCCGGCAGGGGAGTCGCACGCCCGCGAGGTGCTCGCCGAGCAACTGACGGCGGCACTGGCCGAGGTGCGCAAGCAGGAGATCGAACGGGGCGTGACCCTCGTCGGCCCGCACCGTGACGAGCTGGTCCTGAAGCTGGGACCACTGCCCGCCAAGGGATATGCGAGCCACGGTGAGTCGTGGTCGTACGCGCTGGCACTGCGGCTGGCCTCCTACGACCTGCTGCGGGCCGAGGGCAACGAACCCGTGCTCGTCCTCGACGACGTCTTCGCGGAGCTGGACACCCGGCGGCGGGAGCGGCTGGCGGAGCTGGTGGCCCCCGGGGAGCAGGTGCTGGTGACCGCGGCGGTCGACGACGACGTGCCCGCCGTGCTGGCGGGCGCCCGGTACGAGGTCTCCGGCGGAGCGGTGGAGCGGGTATGAGCGGCGACGGAGCCCAGCGGCCGGCCGGGCCGGAGAGCGCGGGAGCGCCCGAGGCGTCGGGTGTGGACCTGGCCCGCGTGGCGCTGCGCGCCGCGAAGGAGCAGGCCAAGGCCCGGGGCGCGGCGGCGCAGCAGAAGAAACAGGCCAGGCGTGGTGGCGGGCTGCGCTCGGGCGCTCGGGCGGACGGCCGCGACCCGCTGCCGCTGGGAGCGGCGATCAACCGGCTGATCACCGAGCGGGGCTGGGAGACGCCGGCGGCCGTGGGCGGGGTGATGGGCCGCTGGCCGCAGATCGTGGGCGACGACCTGGCCAATCACTGCGTACCGCTGCGGTACGACGAGGCCCCGGACGAGCGGCTGCTCACCGTGCAGTGCGACTCGACGGCGTGGGCGACGCAGCTGCGTCTGCTGGCCCCGCGGCTGGTGGCCCGGCTCAACGAAGACCTCGGGCACGGCACTGTCCGCGCGATCAAGGTGCTGGGCCCCGGCGGCCCGCAGCGCGGATACGGCCCCCTGCGGGCGCCCGGCAGCACCGGTCCGGGCGACACCTACGGCTGAGGCCTTTCGTTCGGATCAGGCCGGATCAGTGGGTCCGGCGGTTTTTTGCGCCGCCCGTAACGGGAGGAACCGGACGGTGCGGCTGAGGTGTCCCTCACGGTAGTGAGAGGTTGACAGGCCGAAGCGCTTAAAGCCGGTGTGAGCCTCTTGGAGCCCCTTCCCGGATATGGGGAGTCGGACGGCGACGGTTCAGGGCGCCACAGGCGGACTCAGCTACCGGCAAACCCCCATTAGTGTCAGCGATACCGGTAGACTGGTCGACAGTCCCGCTTCTGTTGCGGGACACGTCGATTAGATGCCGAACGACGCAGCCGCTCCCCGCTAGCCGGTGAACGGCTCGTGCTGTGCCAGAAAGGGCGCTTCGTGGCCGATTCCGGCAACCCCAACGAGAAGACTCCGTCCACCCCTGCCGGTCGGAACGGCGAGGTCACGGCCTCGTACGACGCCAGCGCGATCACCGTCCTCGAGGGTCTGGACGCGGTCCGCAAGCGCCCCGGCATGTACATCGGCTCGACCGGTGAGCGCGGCCTCCACCACCTCGTGCAAGAGGTCGTCGACAACTCCGTCGACGAGGCCATGGCCGGCCACGCCGACACGATCGACGTCACGATCCTCGCCGACGGCGGTGTACGGGTCGTCGACAACGGCCGTGGCATCCCGGTGGGCATCCACCCCGTCGAGAAGAAGCCGGCCGTCGAGGTCGTGCTCACCGTGCTGCACGCGGGCGGCAAGTTCGGCGGCGGCGGCTATGCCGTCTCCGGCGGTCTGCACGGCGTCGGTGTCTCCGTGGTGAACGCGCTGTCCTACAAGCTCGCCGTCGAGATCAGGACGGACGGCTACCGCTGGACGCAGGAGTACAAGTCGGGCGTCCCCACCGCGCCGCTGGAGCGCCACGAGGCCACCACCGAGACCGGCACCACGGTCACGTTCTGGGCGGACCCCGACGTCTTCGAGACGACTGAGTACTCGTTCGAGACGCTCTCGCGCCGCTTCCAGGAGATGGCGTTCCTGAACAAGGGCCTGACTCTGACGCTGACCGACGAGCGCGAGTCGGCCAAGGCCACCGCCGGTGCGGACACGGGCGAGGAGCCGGAGGACATCGCGGAGCCGGCGCGGACGGTCAAGTACCACTACGAGGGCGGCATCGTCGACTTCGTGAAGTACCTGAACTCCCGCAAGGGCGAGCTCATCCACCCCACGGTCATCGACGTCGAGTCCGAGGACCGCGAGCGGATGCTCGCCGTCGAGATCGCGATGCAGTGGAACTCGCAGTACACCGAGGGTGTCTACTCCTTCGCGAACACGATCCACACGCACGAGGGCGGCACCCACGAAGAGGGCTTCCGAGCCGCTCTGACGGGCCTGGTGAACCGCTACGCGCGCGAGAAGAAGCTGCTGCGGGAGAAGGACGACAACCTCTCCGGCGAGGACATCCGCGAGGGTCTCACCGCGATCATCTCGATCAAGCTGGGCGAGCCGCAGTTCGAGGGCCAGACGAAGACCAAGCTGGGCAACACGGAGGCGAAGACCTTCGTGCAGAAGGTCGTTCACGAGACCCTCACCGACTGGTTCGACCGCAATCCGAACGAGGCCGCGGACATCGTCCGCAAGGGCATCCAGGCCCAGACGGCCCGCGTCGCGGCCCGCAAGGCCCGCGACCTGACGCGCCGAAAGGGCCTGCTGGAGTCGGCGTCGCTGCCCGGCAAGCTGAGTGACTGCCAGTCGAACGACCCGACGAAGTGCGAGATCTTCATCGTCGAGGGCGACTCGGCCGGCGGCTCGGCCAAGTCCGGCCGTAACCCGATGTACCAGGCCATCCTGCCGATCCGAGGCAAGATCCTGAACGTCGAGAAGGCGCGGATCGACAAGATCCTGCAGAACACCGAAGTCCAGGCGCTGATCTCGGCGTTCGGCACCGGTGTCCACGAGGACTTCGACATCGCGAAGCTCCGCTATCACAAGATCATTCTGATGGCGGACGCCGACGTCGACGGCCAGCACATCAACACCCTGCTGCTCACCTTCCTGTTCCGCTTCATGCGGCCGCTGGTCGAGGCGGGACACGTCTTCCTCTCGCGCCCGCCGCTGTACAAGATCAAGTGGGGCCGGGACGACTTCGAGTACGCCTACTCGGACCGCGAGCGCGACGCCCTGGTGGACCTGGGCAAGCGGGGCGGCAAGCGGATCAGGGAAGACTCGATCCAGCGCTTCAAGGGCCTCGGCGAGATGAACGCCGAGGAGCTGCGCATCACCACCATGGACCAGGACCACCGAGTGCTCGGCCAGGTCACGCTGGACGACGCGGCCCAGGCCGACGACCTGTTCTCGGTGCTGATGGGCGAGGACGTGGAGGCGCGGCGCTCGTTCATCCAGCGCAACGCCAAGGACGTCCGCTTCCTCGACATCTGAGTCGGTCTCAGCTGACCGCACGAAAGGACTGAAGACCAGCAATGGCCGACGAGAACACCCCTGTGACGCCCGAAGAGGAGCCCATCGTTCCGGGCGTGGGCATGCGTGTGGAGCCCGTGGGGCTCGAGACCGAGATGCAGCGTTCGTATCTCGACTACGCGATGTCCGTCATCGTCTCGCGCGCGCTGCCCGACGTGCGGGACGGCCTCAAGCCCGTCCACCGCCGCGTGCTGTACGCGATGTACGACGGTGGATACCGGCCTGAGAAGGGCTTCTACAAGTGCGCCCGCGTCGTCGGTGACGTCATGGGCACGTACCACCCGCACGGCGACACCTCGATCTACGACGCCCTGGTCCGCCTCGCCCAGCACTGGTCGATGCGGATGCCGCTGGTGGACTCCAACGGCAACTTCGGTTCCCCGGGCAACGACCCGGCCGCAGCCATGCGGTACACCGAGTGCAAGATGATGCCGCTGGCCATGGAGATGCTCCGGGACATCGACGAGGAGACCGTCGATTTCCAGGACAACTACGACGGCCGGAACCAGGAGCCGACGGTCCTGCCGGCGCGCTTCCCGAACCTGCTGATCAACGGCAGCGCCGGTATCGCCGTCGGCATGGCCACCAACATCCCGCCGCACAACCTCCGCGAGGTCGCGGCCGGCGCCCAGTGGGCGCTGGAGCACCCCGAGGCCACGCACGAGGAACTGCTCGAGGCGCTGATCGAGCGGATCAAGGGCCCGGACTTCCCGACCGGCGCGCTGGTCGTCGGACGCAAGGGCATCGAGGAGGCGTACCGCACCGGTCGCGGCTCCATCACGATGCGCGCGGTCGTCGAGGTCGAGGAGATCCAGAACCGCCAGTGCCTGGTGGTCACCGAACTCCCGTACCAGACTAACCCGGACAACCTCGCGCAGAAGATCGCCGACCTGGTCAAGGACGGCAAGATCGGCGGCATCGCGGACGTCCGCGACGAGACCTCGTCGCGCACCGGCCAGCGCCTGGTGATCGTGCTGAAGCGCGACGCCGTCGCCAAGGTCGTGCTGAACAACCTGTACAAGCACACCGACCTGCAGACGAACTTCGGCGCCAACATGCTGGCGCTCGTCGACGGAGTGCCGCGGACCCTGTCGCTGGACGCGTTCATCCGCCACTGGGTGACGCACCAGATCGAGGTCATCGTCCGGCGCACCCAGTTCCGGCTGCGCAAGGCCGAGGAGCGGGCGCACATCCTGCGCGGTCTGCTCAAGGCGCTGGACGCTATCGACGAGGTCATCGCGCTGATCCGGCGCAGCGACACGGTCGACGTCGCACGAGGGGGCCTGATGGGCCTGCTCGAGATCGACGAGATCCAGGCCAACGCCATCCTCGAGATGCAGCTGCGCCGGCTGGCCGCCCTGGAGCGCCAGAAGATCGTGCAGGAGCACGACGAGCTCCAGGCGAAGATCAACGAGTACAACGCGATCCTCGCCTCGCCCGAGCGGCAGCGCGGCATCGTCAGCGACGAACTGACGGCGCTGGTCGACAAGTACGGCGACGACCGCCGCTCCAAGCTGGTGCCCTTCGACGGTGACATGTCCATCGAGGACCTGATCGCCGAGGAGGACATCGTCGTCACGATCACCCGTGGCGGCTATGTGAAGCGCACCAAGACCGACGACTACCGCTCGCAGAAGCGCGGCGGCAAGGGGGTGCGCGGCACGAAGCTGAAGGAAGACGACATCGTCGACCACTTCTTCGTCTCCACCACCCACCACTGGCTGCTGTTCTTCACCAACAAGGGCCGGGTCTACCGGGCCAAGGCGTACGAACTGCCGGACGCCGGCCGCGACGCGCGCGGCCAGCACGTCGCCAACCTGCTGGCCTTCCAGCCGGACGAGCAGATCGCCGAGATCCTGGCGATCCGCGACTACGAGGCCGTGCCGTACCTGGTGCTCGCCACCAAGGGCGGTCTGGTGAAGAAGACGCCCCTGAAGGACTACGACTCGCCGCGCTCCGGCGGCGTCATCGCCATCAACCTCCGTGAGACGGAGAGCGGCGAGGACGACGAACTGATCGGCGCCGAGCTGGTCTCCGCGGAGGACGACCTGCTGCTCATCAGCAAGAAGGCGCAGTCCATCCGCTTCACCGCCACGGACGACGCGCTGCGCCCGATGGGACGTGCGACGTCCGGCGTCAAGGGCATGAGTTTCCGTGAGGGCGACGAACTGCTCTCGATGAATGTCGTCCGGCCCGGTACGTTCGTGTTCACTGCCACCGATGGCGGGTACGCGAAGCGGACCGCTGTCGACGAGTACCGCGTCCAGGGCCGCGGTGGTCTGGGTATCAAGGCCGCCAAGATCGTGGAGGACCGCGGCACGCTCGTGGGCGCGCTGGTGGTCGAGGAGACCGACGAGATCCTCGCCATCACGCTCGGCGGCGGTGTGATTCGCACGCGAGTCAACGAAGTCAGGGAGACTGGCCGTGACACCATGGGCGTCCAACTGATCAACCTGGGCAAGCGCGATGCCGTCGTCGGCATCGCTCGTAACGCCGAGGCCGGTCGTGAGGCCGAAGAGGTCGAAGGGACCGTGGAGGCCGACATCGAGCCGGCCGAGGCGGCAGCCGAGGGCACACAGTCCTCGGCCGGGGAGCACGAGGAGTAGAGCGTGAGTGGAGCCACGGGCGCCGGACCGGCCGCATCCGGAGCGAACGGTGCCCGTGGCCCTGCCGCGGACTCCCAGGGGGCCACAGTGACGGACACCCGGGGGCAGCAGCCCCCGTACCAGACGTATGGCGGCGAGCAGCCTGCCCCGCAGGTCGGCCAGCCGTACCACCCTCCGCAGGCGTATCCCTCGCCGGGCGGGACGCAGGGCGGACAGCAGCGCACCGGCCAGGACGCGGCCGCCGCGGTGCGCAGGCCGCGCACAGGGGCCCGTACGACGCCGCGTACCCGCAAGGCACGGCTGCGGGTGGCCAAGGCCGACCCGTGGTCGGTGATGAAGGTCAGCTTCCTGCTCTCCATCGCCCTGGGCATCTGCACGGTGGTCGCCGCCGCCGTGCTGTGGATGGTCATGGACGCGATGGGCGTCTTCTCGACCGTCGGCGGCACGATCAGCGAGGCCACCGGCTCGAACGAGAGCAACGGCTTCGACCTCCAGTCGTTCCTCTCGCTGCCGCGGGTGCTCATCTTCACCTCGGTCATCGCGGTGATCGATGTGGTGCTGGCCACAGCGCTGGCGACGCTCGGGGCCTTCATCTACAACCTCTCCGCCGGTTTTGTGGGCGGTGTCGAGCTCACGCTCGCCGAGGACGAGTAGCGCCGCGTCGGGGTCCCCGGGATTCCGATTTTGGCGCTGCACCGCGTGTGCGCTAATCTTCAGAGGTCAGCGCGCAGCGCGGCGGGGCTATAGCTCAGTTGGTTAGAGCGCATCCCTGATAAGGATGAGGCCACAGGTTCAAATCCTGTTAGCCCCACCAGTACAAAGGCCCCCAGCCGATTCCGGTTGGGGGCCTTTGGCATGCGGCTCCGGCCGAAGTCGCTTCATTGACCTAGGTGTGCTCCCCAGGTCGGCTCGAGGTTCCCCGGAAGGGGGAGCGGTGGCTTCGCGGAGCCGAGTACGCCACCTCCGCCGAGCGATCAGCACCTTGGTGGGGTGACCGACCATGATCAGCACTCCGACCGCCGGCGCATAACCGCCTCGAGCAACCAGCTCGTAGGCCAGCTCCGAGTGTGGACCGATGAGGAGAAGGCCGGTCCCGCAGAGCACGACGCCGACTGCGCACAGAGTCAGTCCGACGAGGACGAAGGACGGCCTGAAGCGGGCACCCTTCCAGCCTTGCGCCATCTTCGTCTGCATCCGCGGACCGTCGAACCGCAGCTGCTGACGACCTTGCCGCCGTAGCCGGCGATACCGAGTGATGGCCTCGGCTTCTGAGCTCCTCATGGGCCCTCTGCGTCGCCGTCTCCCCATATGCGCCCCCCGTGCCCCGCACCGCTCGAACCGCCACGTGTGAACGTAACCGACCGGCCGGGCTCTGGTGCTTTGTCGGTCACCGGAGTTGGGGGCGCGGCATGAGCCGGCCGACGCCGGGCGCAGGTCACCGATCGGTATCGGTCGGTGTGTATAGTCGGGCGCCAGAAGTCCTCATACGTCAAGGAAAGACGAGGTCGCGCGGTGAAGAAGCTTCTCCTGGTCGCACTGGCCGCCATCGGCGGGCTCCTCGTGTACCGCCAGATCCAGGCGGATCGCGCCGAGCAGGATCTGTGGACGGAGGCGACCGACTCCGTGCCCGCAGGTTCGGGTGTGTGAGACGCAGCGTTTTCTTGGACATAGGCCCCGGCCGCGGAAGCGGCCGGGGCTCTGTGCTGTCCCGGCTGTTTCCGGAGGAGCGTGATTCACTTCGGTGAACGATTCGCTTGCTAATGCAAATATCGCAGGTGTGGTGTGCGGCGCCGGGGGAAGGGCCGCGTCGCCGTCCGACGGGACGCGGCCAAGTCGTGGGCGGACAAGAGGGGTGATTCGCCCGCGCGCGCAGACAGCGGAGGGGCGGCCGGGGCAGGATGGCACCGGGCCGACCGGCTACCCGGCGGACTCGTCGACCACAAGGAGAAGCGCGTGAAGAGGCAGCGCGGCAGGGGCCGGGTGGCGCTCGCCGGGGTGGCGGCGGCATGCGTGGTGGCCACGCTGCCGGGACAGTCGTGGGCGGCCGGCGAGCCGAGCCCCTATGTCTTCGACAGCGAGGCGAAGCCCGTCGAGGGCAACCCGGTCAACATCAACGGTCCCGAGCTGACGGCCGGTTCGACGTACAGGGACTCGATCGAGCCGGGCGAGAAGCTCTACTACCGCATCAACCTGGACGACAAGTCCAACGCCTTCGTCTCCGCGGTGGCCGTCCCCAAGCTGGGCACGAAGGTCGGCTACCTCGACAAGCTCGAGGTGAGCATCGAGGACAAGTCGGGGTCGGAGTGCAGCGACGGCGACGCCGCCTTCGGTTCCGCGGGCTACGCCCGGCCGGTGGCCAACTACGCGAGCCGGCGGATCGAGAAGGACAGCACCGGCTGTCAGCAGGCCGGCGCGTACTACGTGGTGCTGGAGCGGTCCGGGGACGAGAAGTCCACGCAGGAGACGTGGGACGTCGAGCTCCGCTACGCCTCCGAGCCGGGGCTGAAGGCCGCCGGCCCCACCGAGGCTCCCGAGAGCTGGTCCTCGGCCTCGCCGGCGGCGCCGACGAGCGGGCCGCAGCGGCGTCACGGCGGCACCAGCTTCCACGACTCCACCGGCCTCGGCGAGGGCGAGTGGCAGGACAGCATCAAGCCCGGCGAGACGCTCTTCTACCGGGTGCCGGTCGACTGGGGACAGCAGATCTTCGCCGGCGCCGATCTCGCCAACAGCCCGACCGGTGACGGGGCGAAGAGCGTCAGCAACGCCCTGGTGCTCGCGCTGTACAACCCGGCGAGGGGCTTCGTCGACGACGAGTCCAGCATGTACTACGACGGCAAGCAGAAGACCGTCTCGCTGGACCCGCTGCCGCCCGTGGCGTACGAGAACCGCTACGACTCCGACGATTCGGTCGGCGCCATGAGGTTCGCCGGCTGGTACTACCTCTCCGTCACGCTCAACCCGCAGATCGCGGAGGAGTACGGCAAAGGCCCGGTGCCGCTGACGCTCCGGGTGAACGTCGAGGGCGAGCCCGAGGGGGCTCCCGCCTACGCCGGCCCGGCCGGCGACTTCGAGGTCACCGAGGACGACCAGGAGGCGGCCGAGACCGGCAAGAGCGCCGAGGAGGCGGCGACGGGCGACAGCATGATGCTGCTCGCCGTCGGGGGGATCGGCCTCGGGACCCTGCTGGTGCTGGGCCTCGGCGTCTGGACGCTGCTGGCCCGGCGCGGTACTCCGCGGGACGCGGAACCGGCGGCCTTCGCCCTGCCGGGACAGCCCGGCCCGCAGGGCCCCGCGCAGGACACTGTCCAGGGGTACCAGCAGGGGTACGGCCACCAGCAGTACGGATACGGGCAGCCCGGACCCCCGCAGGGGCACTGACCGGCCGCGGAGGCCGGCGGGAAAGCGGGAAGCGGGCGGGAAGTGCGGCGGGCTCAGACCTGGGTCAGCGCCCAGATCCCCACCGCGAAGCAGAGCACGGCGACGAGCAGCACCGGGACCGCGACCTTCGGGGGCGGTCCCGGCCGCTTTCCGGTGCCTCGCTGTGGAACCTGAGGCGCGTGAGCGGTGTACGTATGAGTAGCGGGCCCGCCGAACGACGGCGGCGTCTGCTGCATCGGCTGGGTCTGCAGGGGGGAGCCCGCATGTGCCGCGACAGGAGCGGAGGAGGGAAGCCGGGTCGGGCTCGGCGTGGACTCGCCCACGGCGGGCATCGCGGCCGGCGGATGCGGCTGAGCAGGGTGCAGCTGAGTGGTGTGCGGTGGCTGTGCGGGTGGCTGCTGGGGTGGTGGGGCCAGATGGAAGCTGCCGGTCTCCGAAGGGGGAGCGGGCTGCTGTACGGGCGCGGCCTGGCCGGGTGCCTGCTGCGCTGCCTCGGGGCCGTTCGGTCCGAAGCCCACCGGGAGCGGCCCGAGTTGGTCGAAGACCTCGACGGGCTCCTCGTCCGGCGCGGGCTCGGGGAGCAGTTCCACGGCCGTCGTGAGCGCCTTGCGCGCTCCTGTGGCGCTGCGGAACCGCGCCTGCGGATCGGGCTGCAGCAGCCCCGCGATCACCTGCCAGAGCGGCTCAGGAACCCCCTGAGGGGCGCTCGGCGTGCCGTGCTCGGCGAAATGCTCCACCAGGGCCTGGGAGTCAGGCTTCCTGCCCTGCAGCAGATAGAGGGCGACCAGGCCCGCCGCGAAGAGGTCGGCGGTGAAGTCCGGCTCCGCGCCGAGCATCTGCTCTGGAGCGAAGTAACCGGGCGTCCCCACCACATAGTTGGTCTCGGTCAGCCGGGGTTCGCCCTTGCGCATGGAGATCCCGAAGTCGGAGACCCTGAGGTGGGGCCGTCCCTTCCCGGTCGCCTCCATCAGGATGTTGGCCGGCTTGATGTCGCGGTGCACGACCCCCTCCGCGTGCACCGCGGCGAGTCCGGACAGCAGCTGATCGAGCAGGGTGCACACGAACCGCGGCGGGAGCGGCCCGTAGTCACCGATGACATGAGCCAGGGAGCCACCGCTCACCAGCTCCATGGTGAACAGCACCTTGTCGTCGTCCGCGGCCCAGCTGGCCGGGGCGAGGACATGGGGATGGTCGATCCGGAGCGCCTGCTCACGCACGAAACGGAGCAGGGTGTGCGCGTCGCTCTGCTGCAGAACCTTCGCCGCCACATAGCGGCGGCGGCGGTGGTCCCAGGCGCGCCACACCGCGCCGACGCCACCGCGCCCGATCGGGTCGATCAGCTCGTACCGACCAGCGAAGACCTCACCCATGTGCTGCGCCAGCTCCCCGGTTCCTCGTGGTGGCGACTGCCCGCCTCGTTCAGCTCTGGTGCGACTCGAAGTGCGAGACCGCGTCGGCGGTGCGCCCCGCGCCGTACACCCGGAGGAACTCTGCCAGTTCCGGATGGGTCGGGGCGAGGGAGTCCGCCGCATCGATGATGTCCCCGGCCGCCGAGACGGACCGGAGCAGGGACTGGATCTCCCGCACCACACGGCGGACCGTCGGCGCCCCCGAGGTGCTGGTCGAATGATTGGTGCCGGTCAGGACGGAGCCGCCCTGCGACTTCTTGATCTCGTCCATCCGGGTGGTCGCCTCCACGGCGCTCATGCTGCCGTCGGCCACCTGGCCGGCCAACTCCTGCAACGCCTGGACGCGTTGCACGACCGCGGGGTTTCCGATCTTGGCTCGCTGACCGCTCATCAACTGGGACAGCATGGGGGCGGAAAGACCGAGGACGCCCGCGAGGCGGGCCTGATTGAGCCCCAGGTCGTCGATGAGACGCCGGAAGAGAGCACCGAGCGGCTCTCCGTACCAGCTGCGCTGCAGTTCTCTGGCTCTTGCGGTTGTCTCCTGCTGCGCTGCATCCATGAGCGTCTCCCCATCGCTTCCCCAAGCGGCTTCGCTGTCGCGAACCTTGTGGTGCATCTTACGGAGCGTGGTCGGTGACGGGGAGTACCGGCGGGAAGCCCGATGTTTTTGCAGGATCATGGGGGTGACCCGGTACTCTGGTCCACGGCGGTCGCCGGGGCGTTCCTTCTCCTCGGGTATTCCGCCGTTCCGGGGCCTTAGCTCAGTTGGTAGAGCGCTGTCTTTGCATGGCAGATGTCAGGGGTTCGACTCCCCTAGGCTCCACTTCGGATCAGAGAGGTCCCCGACCGCGAAGCCGGTCGGGGACCTCTCTGTTTCTCTGCGGCTCTCTCTTCCCGCGGCCGGCCTCTCGACCGCCGTCTAACGGCACGCGGCGCGTCTGTCGAATCGGCCGCCGGTGCCTCCACTGCCCTTCGGCATTGCGCCATGACGGGTTCCGGAGCCTCGTCGAGCCGGTGACCCTGCCGGGCGGTCGCTCGCCGAAGCAGTCCGGCGAGAGCCCTTTCCGCCGCGCTGACCTGCATGTTCGCCATTGTGTGATGAGTACGGTGCAGCCCTGGACGGGCTCCGGCGGGACCGCAAGTCGGGGCTTCGGCACGGCGGGCTGGACCATCCGGGTGGTGTTCATCAGAAGAACTGCGCAGCGGCGGCGTCGCTCCCCCACTTCTCGGGATGCGTACACATCATGAGGAAGGTATGTAAAACGACCAACCCGAAAGCGAGGGGTCATGGCCGCCTTCAAGGTCAGGAATCTGTGGAACGCGTTCATCACCGCGTTCTTTGCTCTGCTTGCCTCGGTGGGGCTCACCACCGGCGCCGCGGCCGCCGCGGCTCGGCCGGCCGCGCAGTCGGCGGACGAGCCGGCCGAGACGGTCCGGCCGCAGGCCCGGCGCGCAACCGTGCCGGCTCAGAACAGGCGACCGGCCACCCGGCCGACGCCGACCGCACGAGAGCGGTCGCTGCCACCGACGATGAAGCAGCGCATCAGCGCCGAGGCGCACGGCTCGTCGCCGTCCGTGCGGCACCTGCCCGCTGTCGACACGAGCGACGCCGCTCCCGCCAGGAGCCTCGCGGCGATGCTGGGCGCTACGGCTTCCACTGGCGCGTCTCGGGCCTCCGCCGTGGTTCCCGCTGCGCCCGCCGAGGACATCGCGCCCACCGCTTCCACCCCTTCGACCGCGCCCACCGCGTCCACCGCTTCCACTAGGAGCGCTGCGCCCTCCGGACCGACCACGTCCACTGTGGGGCACACGTCCACCGCGTTCGCCGAGGGCCAGACGCGCACCGGTGCCGGTGAGGGTTCGCCGGTCGGCTCCCCGTTCACTGTGGCCGGCCCCGCCGCCCCCACCACGTCCGACGTGGCCGGCGCCCCGACCGCTGCCACCACAGGTTCACCGGCCGCCGCCGCTCCCGCGGGTTCACCGGCCGCCGCTGCCCCCGCCGACTCCCCGATCGCCGCTCCGGCCGATTTCCGCGCCGCGCAGGCCGCCCGTGCCGCCCAGGACGCCCGCATCGCGGAGGAGCTCCGCGCCGAGCAGGAGATCCGGGCCGCACTCACCGCGCTCGTCGCAGCATGAGGCGCCGGGAGCGTTCTCCACTCCCGGCGCCCGAAGTCCGAAGTACGGCTGACCGTCAGCGACGGTCGTCCTGGTCCCCAGTCTCTGCCTCGCCCTGCTTCACCTGCACCTCGGGGTCGAGCCCGGCCTGCGTACTGCCGTCGACCGACGTCAGCGGGGCACGGTCGGAAACCTCCGTCGCGGCGGGCGGTTCCACCAGCCAGTCGGGGTTGGCCTGCTTGTCCCACCACTTCCACGCGGCGAAGGCACCGCCGGTCAGCACACCGAGGACCGCGAGGCCCTTGGCGAGGCGCCCGGCCCGGGACCGCCGCTCATGCTTCCTCACCAGCTTCTGGATCTCCTTGGCCGTCACCTGACCGCGCAGCGCGGCCAGAGCGGCAGCCGAACGGGCCGCGGCCTCCTCCCGCACGGGCTGAGCGGCGGCCATCGCGTGCTCGACGCGCGGGACCGTGTAGTCGGCCGCCTGCCGGGCGGCCCTCCTGGCCTGCACCTTGGCGCGGCGCGCGGCGACATCGACTTTCGGCGGTACGTGTGGTGCGACACGACTGCCGTACTGAACACGGGCCGCTGTGGCGGCCTGGGAAACCTTCGGCGCGAGCCGTACGCGGGCCTCCTGCGCATAATGCGCGGCCTGGTGTTTGGCCGTGCCGGCGTATGGCGCCACCACGTCCGCGGCGTGCAGCACGCTGTCCTTCGCCGTACCGGTCGCGGCGCGCACGCTGTCCATGCGGGTCACGGGATCCTCCTCCTCGGTGGCGTACTGAGGGTGACTGGAGTTTGTCCCCGGTTGGGGCACTGTTTCCGCCTATCCACCCGGTTCGAAATCATGCCCGTTGAACGCCGCCCCGGCATGTGGGGGCGGGCATCCGGGTCATGCCGGGAACGTCGGGAACATGTGGACGACGATGCCACTGTTCGGCACGGAACGCGCCGGTGCGACGAAGACCCGGCCGCTTCTGTCCGTAAGGCCGTCCTTCCGTGCGAGGATCGTGCGACGTCAGAGACGACTTACGGAAGGCAGATCGTGGCCGAGCAGCTTTACGCCACCCTGAAGACCAACCAAGGCGACATCGAGATCCGGCTTCTGCCGAACCACGCGCCCAAGACGGTCAAGAACTTCGTAGAACTCGCACAGGGTGAGCGCGAGTGGGTCCACCCGGCAACCGGCAAGAAGTCCACCGACAGGCTCTACGACGGCACGGTCTTCCACCGCGTGATCAGCGGCTTCATGATTCAGGGTGGCGACCCGCTGGGCAACGGCACGGGCGGCCCCGGCTACGAGTTCGAGGACGAGTTCCACCCGGACCTGTCCTTCGACAAGCCGTATCTGCTGGCCATGGCCAACGCCGGCCCCGGCACCAACGGTTCGCAGTTCTTCATCACCGTGGCCCCGACCGCCTGGCTGACGCGCAAGCACACGATCTTCGGCGAGGTCAGCAGCGAGGCCGGCAAGAGGGTCGTGGACGCGATCGTGAAGACCGACACCAACCCGCGCACCGACCGCCCGGTCAACGACGTCGTGATCGAGTCGGTGGTCGTCGAGACCCGCTGAGGCATGGCGGCGGGACGCGTTCGAGCGCCATGCCGGGGGTAGGTGCCCGGACACGGCGGCAAGGCGCGTCGCAGCCCGTCGGCGCCGGTTTTCCCGCAGGGGAACCTTTTCGCCTCGTCCGTCCGTAAGGATGGACGGGGCGATGTCGCGAGCCCAGATTGACGAGGTGACCTCATGGACCAGGCGCCAGGCAGCCCGCAGGAGCCGCAGGGCGCCCACGGCCTGCCCACCTGCTATCGGCATCCGGACCGTGAGACGGGGATCAGCTGCACCCGCTGCGACCGTCCGATCTGTACGGACTGCATGGTCGACGCGTCGGTCGGGTTCCACTGCCCGGAGTGTGTCCGCACCGGTTCCGGTACGGGGCACCGGCCGGACGCGACGCGGCCGCGGACGATCGCGGGCGGCGCCGTCGTGGCGGACTCGCGGCTGGTGACGAAGATCCTGCTGGGGCTCAACATCGCCATTTTCGGCCTGGCGCTCGGGCTGCGGGAGGAGTTCGTCGACCGGTTCGCCATGATCGGCTTGGCCTACGACCCGCGCCTGACGGAGGTCGTCGGGGTGGCGGACGGTGAGTGGTACCGCCTGGCCACCGGGATGTTCCTGCACGAGGAGGCCTGGCACATCTTCTTCAACATGCTGCTGCTGTGGTGGTTGGGCGGCCCGTTGGAGGAGGCGCTGGGGAGGGTCCGGTATCTGGCGCTCTACCTGATCTCCGGTCTGGCCGGCAGTGCCCTGACGTATCTGCTCGAGGACCCGAACCAGGGCTCGCTCGGGGCCTCCGGTGCGATCTACGGTCTGCTCGGCGCCACCGTGGTGCTGATGCGCCGGCTCAAGTACGACCTGCGGCCCATCGCCGTGCTCATCGCGATCAACCTCGTCATCACGTTCTACTGGGAGGGCATCGCCTGGCAGGCCCACATCGGTGGCCTGGTCGCAGGGGTCGCGATCGCCTACGGTCTGGTCCACGCCCCGCCGGGCAAGCGCCGCAACACCGTCCAGTTCGCCACTTGCGCGCTCGTCCTGCTCGCGACCGTCGCCGTGGTCGTCGCCAGGACCGCTTCGATCACCTGACCGTACGGCTCCGGCGGCCGAGCTTTCCCCAGAGTTGTCCACAGCGTGTGGCGGATCTTGTGCATCCCGTGGGGAACAAGCGTGCCCCTCGTCGCTGAGCTGGGGTTTTCCAGGAGCGGCAAGGGGCGGATCGCTTCATCGACATGGCCGACGCAGTCACATCGGCGTCAACAGAGCGAGAGTTATCCACAGATCTTCTGACCTTTTCCCCGGCCTGTGGAAAACGGTGTGGACAACTCCCGCCCGGGGACTCAGGCAGCCGACTGCCGTGCAACTACTTCCACTGGGTCGAGACGCCGAAGCCGGCAGCGATGAAGCCGAAGCCCACGACGATGTTCCAGTTGCCGAAGCTGCTGATCGGCAGCTCGCCCTCCGTCACATAGAAGAGGACGATCCAGGCGAGCCCGATCAGGAACAGCGCCAGCATCACCGGCGCGACCCAGCTGCGGTTGGTGAGCCTTATGGACACCGCCTTCGCGGCCGGAGGCGGCGTGAAATCGGCCTTCTTGCGGATACGTGACTTCGGCACGAGGGACTCTCCTGTCGATGCGCTGCGTTACCGCGCAGGGAACTGTGTGGCTGGCGCCGGGGCCGGAACCAGGGGGGCCACTGCTGCCCCCGGGCGTCCGTTAGCGTAGTGCTTCCGCGGTGCCGAAGGAGATAAGGGTACGTTGAGCATTTCTGCCGACTCCCCGCAAGGCCCCGATCGCCGATTCACCTGGCGACCGGTCCGGCTGCTGACGGCTGCCGTTTTCGCCCTCGCGGGGCTGATCTTCGTGACCAGTTTCAACACTGCCAAGGGTACAGACCTGCGCACGGACGACTCCCTGCTGCGGCTGTCCGACCTGGTCCAGCAGCGCAGCGACAAGAACGGCGAGCTCGAGGCGTCCACCGCGGCCGTGCGCGGCGACGTGGACGCCCTCGCCCAGCGCGACGACGGATCCACGCAGGCCGAGGACGCGAAGCTGAAGGCTCTGCAGCACTCCGCCGGCACCGATCCGCTGGGGGGCAGCGCCCTGACCGTGACCCTGAACGACGCTCCGCCGGACGCCCGGGCCGCGCCCGGCTACCCGGAGCCGCAGGCCAACGACCTGGTCATCCACCAGCAGGACCTCCAGGCAGTCGTCAACGCGCTGTGGCAGGGCGGCGCCAAGGGCATCCAGGTCATGGACCAGCGGCTGATCTCCACCAGCGCCGTACGGTGCGTGGGCAACACGCTCATCCTCCAGGGCCGTGTCTACTCACCGCCCTACACGGTCACCGCTGTCGGCGACCAGGAGAAGCTTCAGAAGGCCCTGTCCGATTCCCCCGCCATCCAGAACTACCAGCTGTACGTCGAGGCGTACGGGCTCGGCTGGAAGGTCGACGAGAAGGAGTCGGTGACTCTTCCCGGCTACTCGGGCACAGTGGATCTCCACTACGCGAAGCCCGTCGGGTAAAGCCTCTGGCGCTTGGGGGAGCCGGTGTCGATCTCGGTACGTGTGCTCGTCCGGACCTTCAGCGAACTGTGCATCACCGTCGGCACCTTGATCGTCCTGTTCGTCGTCCATCTGCTCTTCTGGACCGGAATCCAGGCCGGCCACGCCACCGACCGCCAGATCGGCCGTCTGGAAGCCGACTGGGCGGCGGCCCCGGGGGCCGGGCCGCCGGCCTCGGGCCGGGAGGATCCCGAGCCCGTGCCGACGGCGTACGAGCCCGGTGAGCCCTTCGCGGTCATGTACATCCCCCGGTTCGGCGCCGGCTGGGACTGGCCCGTCCTCCAGGGCACCGGCGCCGACGTGCTCAAGAAGGGACTGGGGCACTACGCCTCCACGGCCGTGCTCGGAGCCAGAGGCAACTTCGCGGTCGCCGGGCACCGCCGCACCCACGGCGACCCCTTCAAGGACTTCCCGAGGCTGCGCCCCGGAGACGCGGTGGTGCTCACGGACGGGACGACCTGGTTCACCTACCGCGTCGCGAACAAGCCGTACCGGACGGTCCCGGGCGACGTCGGCGTCATCGATCCGGTGCCCCGGCCGATGAACGAGGAAGCGGCCGCCTTCGACGAGCCGGGTCGCTATCTCACGCTGACGACCTGCGAGCCGGAGTGGGGCAGCAGCCACCGGCTGATCGCCTGGGCCCGCCTCGACGCGACCCACCCTGTGACCGACGGCGAACCACCAGCTTTGCGCACCTGACCCACGGGCCCCTGCGGCCCTTTAGTCTGGTGCCGTACCGAACGGAAAGGGACGGCATGTACGGCTGGATCTGGCGGCATCTGCCGGGCAATGTATGGGTACGGGCGCTCATCTCACTCGTACTCGCCCTCGCGGTCGTCTACGTGCTGTTCCAGTACGTCTTCCCGTGGGCGGAGCCACTGCTTCCGTTCGGCGACGTGACGGTGGACGGAGAGGGAGGAGCCCAGTGAGCGCACGCGTTCTCGTCGTCGACAACTACGACAGCTTCGTCTTCAACCTCGTCCAGTACCTGTACCAACTGGGCGCCGAGTGCGAGGTCGTGCGCAACGACGAAGTCGCCCTGGAACACGCCCAGGACGGCTTCGACGGCGTACTGCTCTCCCCCGGCCCCGGCGCTCCCGAGGAGGCCGGTGTCTGCATCGACATGGTGCGGCACTGCGCCGACACCGGGGTGCCCGTCTTCGGTGTCTGCCTCGGCATGCAGTCGATGGCCGTCGCCTACGGCGGCGTGGTGGACCGGGCGCCGGAGCTGCTGCACGGCAAGACCTCGCCCGTCACCCACGACGGCACGGGCGTCTTCGCCGGCCTGCCGTCGCCCTTCATCGCGACGCGCTACCACTCCCTGGCGGCCGAGCCGGTTCCGTTCCCGGCCGAGCTGGAGGTGACGGCCCGCACGGCGGACGGCATCATCATGGGGCTGCGCCACCGTGAGCTGCCGGTCGAGGGCGTGCAGTTCCACCCCGAGTCGGTGCTGACCGAGCACGGCCATCGGATGCTCGCCAACTGGCTGGAGCAGTGCGGGGACGCCGGCGCGATCGGGCGTTCGGCAGGGCTCGCACCGGTGGTGGGCAAGGCTCTGGCGTGAGCGCCGTGCGCCCCGGCCATGAGCACGACCACGAGTACGAACACCGCTACGGGTACGAGCCGGAGAGCCAGGGCGAGCCGGTCTACGACCCGTTGACGGACCCCGTCCCTCCCGGGGGGCACGGATCGCCGTGGTTCAGGGCCGCGAACGTCCCGGCGGCCGGCCGGCCGCCGGCACCGCAGCAGGAGTGGGCGGCCGACCCGTACCCCGTGGACGAGACGGAGACGTACGGGAACGACTGGTACGCCCCCGAGCCGGGGCCCGTCCCCGCGCAGGCCACCGCGCCGGAGCCGGAGCAGGTGCACGTCCCCGAACCGGAGCCGCGGACCCCGGTGTCCGATCCGATCCTGGTGCCCGACGACGAGACGGTGGCCCTGCGGACGTCCGACACACGCCGCGCCGCCGAGACGGCCCCCGGGCCGGGTCGCGCGGAGCGGCGCAGGGCGGCCAAGGGGCGGGGCCGCAGGCGTTCTGCCGCGCAGCCCGTGGAGCCGGCGGAGCCGGGAAGACCCCTCAGCCGTGTCGAGGCCCGGCGGGCCGCCCGTGCGGCCAAGGACAGCCCGACGGTCGTGGCCAGCCGCGCCATCGGTGAACTGTTCATCACCTTCGGCGTCCTGATGCTGCTGTTCGTCACCTACCAGCTGTGGTGGACGAACGTGCTCGCGGGACAGCAGGCCGACAGGGCCACCGACCAGATCCAGGAGGACTGGGCGAACGGCCGCAAGCCCGACGCCTTCGAACCCGGCCAGGGCTTCGCCATCATGTACATCCCCAAGCTGGACGTCGTCGTGCCGATCGCCGAGGGCATCGACAAGAACAAGGTGCTCGACCGGGGCATGGTCGGCCACTACGGCGAGGGACAGCTCAAGACGGCGATGCCCGAGGACAAGCAGGGCAACTTCGCGGTCGCGGGTCACCGCAACACCCACGGCGAACCGTTCCGGTACATCAACCGGCTCGAGCCGGGAGACCCGATCGTCGTCGAGACGCGGGACAAGTACTACACGTACGAAATGTCGAGCATTCTTCCGCAGACCGTGCCGTCGAACGTGAGCGTGATCAGTCCGGTACCGGAGCAGTCCGGCTTCACCAAGCCCGGCCGGTACATCACGTTGACGACGTGCACCCCGGAATTCAAGAGTACGTATCGAATGATCGTGTGGGGCAAGATGGTCGACGAACGGCCGCGCAGCGAGGGCAAACCCGACGCACTCGTCGGCTGAGACGCCGGGACGCTGAGACCCCCGGACACCTCAAGACAGGGAACAGGTGCAGTGGCACGTGCACGAAGCCGGATCGCCGGCGCCATCAGTGTCTTCGGAGAGCTGCTGATCACCGCGGGCGTGGTGCTGGGGCTCTTCGTCGCCTACTCGCTGTGGTGGACCAATGTCCTCGCCGACCGTGAGGCCTCCAAGCAGAGCGACCGGATCCGCGAGGACTGGGCGAACAGCGGCCCGGAGAGCTCGGAGAAGAAGGATCTGGACCTGCGGGACGGCATTGGTTTCCTCCACGTGCCGGCCATGGGCGACGGCGAGGTGCTGGTGAAGAAGGGCACCGAGACAGAGGAGCTCAACGACGGCATCGCCGGCTACTACACCGAGCCGATCAAGTCGGCCCTCCCCTGGGACGACGAGGGCAACTTCACGCTCGCCGCGCACCGGGACGGGCACGGAGCCAAGTTCCACAACATCCACAAGATCAAGAACGGCGATCCGATCGTCTTCGAGACGAAGGACGCCTGGTACGTCTACAAGGTCTACAAGACGCTGCCGAAGACCTCGAAGTACAACGTGAACGTCCTGCAGCCCGTCCCGAAGGAGTCCGGGAAGACGAAGCCGGGCCGGTACATCACGCTGACGACGTGCACGCCGATCTACACGTCGAACTACCGGTACATCGTCTGGGGCGAGCTGGAGCGTACGGAGAAGGTCGACGACGCACGCACGCCGCCGGCGGAGCTGCGCTGACGTCCGGCGCCCCCGGCACGGGCTGAGCCCCGGCACCTGGAAGGTGCCGGGGCTCAGTGCTGCCTGCTGTGCGAGGTGCGGAGCGTCGCGTCAGTCGTCGCCGATGCTGCCGCCGATGAAGCCGCCGCCGCCGTCTCCACCGCCGTTGCCGTTGCCGCCGTTACCCCCGCCACCGATGGTTTCGAGGAAGATGGGCTGGGCCGGGTCGGCCGGCGTGCCCGGAGTGGGGTTGGAATTTATGACGACGGCGTTCTCGTCCTGCGGCTTGCCCGGGGCGATCTGGATGTTCGTGAATCCGGCCTGCTGAAGGATCTGTCGGGCCTCGGACACCTTCTTGCCCAAGATGTCACCCGGAACCGGCACCTGGGTCTGGGCCGGGCCCTTGGAGACCTGGAGGGTGACCTTGGAGCCCTTGGGGTGCTTGCCGGCCGGCAGGCTCTGGGCGATGATCTCGCCCTTGGGCTTGTCGGAGTCGACATCGACCGCTTCGACCTCGAACCCGAGCAACTGCAACTGGTTCGTCACCGGGACGATCTGCTGGGTGACGACGTTCGGAAGATCCTGCAGCTCCTGCTTGGCGACGGTGAGAGTGACCGTGGTTCCGGCCTCGGCCATGGAGCGGCCGGCGGGATCCTGCTCGAGGACCGTGCCGGGGTCCTCCTCGGAGGACTCAATTTCCTTGATCTCGACCTTGAACTTCTCGTCCTTGAGGATCTCGGTCGCCTGCTCGCTGTCCATGTCGAGCACGGTGGGGACCTTGACCTTCGGCGCGCCCTCCGAGACGACGACCTGGATGGTGTCGCCCACGTCCATCTTGGCCGGGGGCTTGGGGTCCTGGGAGCAGATGCTGCCCTTGGGCTGGTCGCAGCGCTCGGTGCCGGACTGGGTGACCTGCACGTCGGCGTTCCTGGCCGCTGCGTTGGCCTCCTCCAGCGTGGAACCGACCAGCTGAGGTACTTGCACCTGGCCGCCGCCGCCACTGGTGTCGAAGAGCTCCTTGCCGATCAGCACCGCGCCGACGAGCACCAGGATGCCCGCGAGCACCAGCAGGATGGTCGAGGTGTTGGACTTCTTCTGGCGCCTGCGGCCCTGGCGGTCGTCGTAGCCGTAGCCGCCGTCGTCCGGGTTCATGGGCGGCAGCATCGACGTCTGGCCGGCCGGATCCGCCTGGCGCAGCGCCGTGGTCGGCTGGTCGCCCTGACCGTAGCCGCCGTAGCCGGCCGCGCCCATCGCCGCCGTGGCGGCGACCGGCTGGCCGTCGAGGCAGGCCTCGATGTCCGCGCGCATCTCGTCGGCGGACTGGTAGCGGTAGTCCGGGTCCTTGACCAGGGCCTTCAACACGATCGCGTCCATCTCGGGCGTGATCTCGGGGTCGAAGTTGCTGGGCGGCTGCGGCTCTTCCCGTACGTGCTGGTAGGCCACGGCCACCGGCGAGTCCCCCACGAAGGGCGGGCGGACGGTGAGGAGCTCGTAGAGCAGGCAACCGGTCGAGTAGAGGTCCGAGCGGGCGTCGACCTGCTCGCCCTTGGCCTGCTCCGGAGAGAGGTACTGGGCGGTGCCGATGACGGCCGCGGTCTGGGTCATGGTCATGCCGGAGTCGCCCATGGCCCGGGCGATACCGAAGTCCATGACCTTGACCTGACCGGTCCTCGTCAGCATGACGTTGGCCGGCTTGATGTCGCGGTGGACGATGCCGGCGCGGTGCGAGTACTCGAGCGCCTGCAGGATGCCCACGGTCATTTCGAGCGTCCGCTCCGGCAGCAGCTTGCGGCCGGAGTGAAGCAGCTCACGGAGGGTGGACCCGTCCACGTACTCCATGACGATGTACGGGATCGAGACGCCGGGGCCCCCGCCGGAGGCCCCTTCGTACACCATGTCCTCACCCGTGTCGTAGACAGCGACGATCGCCGGGTGATTGAGCGAGGCGGCGGACTGGGCCTCACGGCGGAACCGGGCCTGGAAGGACGGGTCGCGGGCGAGATCGGCCCGCAGCGTCTTCACGGCGACAGTGCGGCCGAGCCGGGTGTCGTGGGCGAGGTAGACCTCGGCCATGCCACCGCGGCCGAGCACCGAGCCCAGTTCATACCGGCCGCCGAGGCGACGCGGCTCTTCCATAACTGTTCCAGCCCTCTCCGTCAGTCCCGACCGCACCCGTGTGTGGTCCTCCGGTGTGCTGTTTCGCGCAAAGGCTACCGGGCACGCCGTACTTGATCCGCCCGCAATCGGCAGCTGATACCCGACCGGTATCGCAATGTGCAGGTATGAAGGGCGGGAGTGATGCTCGTCACTACTACTTGTCCAGTACCGCCTGCATCACGGCCTTGGCGATCGGGGCGGCGAGGCCGCCACCGGAGATGTCGTCACGGCGGGCATTGCTGTCCTCGACCACGACCGCGACCGCGACGGGCGAACCGTTGTCGTCCTTGGCGTACGAGATGAACCAGGCGTACGGGTTCTTGCTGTTGTTCTCGCCGTGCTGGGCGGTACCGGTCTTGCCGCCGACCTTGACGCCGTCGATGGCCGCGTTGCCGCCGGTGCCGCTCTCGACGACGTTCTCCATCATCTGCTGGAGCAGCTGGGCGTTCTCCGCGGAGATCGGGCGGCTCATCTCCTCGGGGTCGTTCTGCTGGATGACGTCCAGGTCCGGGGAGACCAGCTTGTCGACCATGTACGGCTTCATCAGCTTGCCGTCGTTGGCGATCGCCGCCGTGACCATCGCCATCTGGAGCGGGGTGGCCGCGGTGTTGAACTGGCCGATGGAGGACTGCGCGTTGCCGTCCCGGCTCATCGTCTTGTCGTAGACGGAGGCGGCGGCACGGACCGGGGTGTCGATCTCCGGGTTGTTGAAGCCGAACCGCTCCGACATCTCGACCATCTTGTCCCGGCTCACGTCGTCGCCGAGCTTGGCGAAGACGGAGTTGCAGGAGACCTCCATGGCCCTGTTCAGGGTGGCGTTCTCGCAGCCGCTGGCGTGGTTGACCATCTCTGTACGGGTGCCGGGGAGGATGTACGGCTCGGGGGTTTCGGTCGGATCGTTGATGTCCTTGACGGCGCCGTACTCGAGTGCGGCGGCGGCGGTGACGACCTTGAACGTGGAGCCGGGCGGGTACGTCTCGCGCAGCGCGCGGTTCAGCATCGGCTTGTCACTGTCCTGGGTCAGTGCCGTCCACGCCTCGCCGTCCTTCTTCAGCCGGCCGGCGAAGGAGGAGGGGTCGTACGACGGGGTGGAGGCGAGGGCGAGGATCTTGCCGGTCTTCGGGTCGATCGCCGCGACGGCGCCCTTCTTGTCGCCGAGACCCTCGTAGGCGGCCTTCTGCGCCTTGCCGTTGAGGGTGGTGACGACGTTGCCGCCCTTCTTCTCGTCGCCGGTGAACATCGCCATCGTGCGGTCGAAGAAGAGCTGGTCCGAGTTGCCGCTGAGGATGCCGTCCTCGAGCTTCTCGAGCTGGTTGGCGCCGAAGACCTGGGAGGCGTAACCGGTCACCGGGGCCCACATGGGGCCGTTGGTGTAGGTCCGCTTGTACTTGTAGTAGTCGTCCTCGGTCTCGACGGAGCCGGTGATCGCCTTGCCCTCGACGATGATGTTGCCGCGCTCGTGCGCGTAGCGCTCGATCTCGACGCGCTTGTTCTTCTTGTGCGTGTTCAACTCGTCGGCCCGGACGTACTGGAGCCAGTTGTCCCGGATCATCAGGGCGAGGACCAGGATTCCGCAGAAGATCGCGATCCGGCGCAGGGGTTTGTTCACGGTCGGACCACCTGGGTCATCTCGGCGTCGGGTGACGGGGCGGGCGAGGGCGCGGGACGGCGCGCGGTGTCGCTGATACGGATCAGGATGCCGATCAGGGCCCAGTTGGCGATGACGGACGAACCACCGGCCGCGAGGAACGGCATCGTCATACCGGTCAGCGGGATGAGGCCCATCACACCGCCGGCCACGACGAACACCTGGAGGGCGAAGGCGCCGGACAGGCCGATCGCGAGCAGCTTGCCGAACGGGTCGCGGGCCGCCAGCGCGGTCCGTACGCCGCGCTCGATGATCAGGGCGTACAGCAGCAGGAAGGCCATCACCCCGGCCAGCCCCAGCTCCTCGCCGACGGTCGCGAAGATGAAGTCGGAGTTGGCGGCGAAGGCGATCAGATCGGAGTTGCCCTGCCCCCAACCGGTGCCGAGGGTTCCTCCGGCGCCGAACGACATCAGAACCTGTGACATCTGGTCACAGGCGAAGGCGGTGCTCGTGCCCGGCTCGGCGGTCTCCAGGCATTCGAAGGGGTCGAGCCAGGCGGCCACACGGGCCTGGACGTGGCCCGCGAACTGGGAGACGACGACAGCGCCGACCATGGACATCAACAGACCCATGACGATCCAGCTGGTCCGCTCGGTGGCCACGTACAGCATGACCACGAACATGCCGAAGAAGAGCAGCGACGTACCGAGGTCGTTCTCGAAGATCAGAATCAGCAGGCTCATCGCCCAGATCATCAGGATCGGACCGAGGTCGCGGCCGCGCGGCAGGTACAGCCCCATGAACCGGCGGCTGGCCAGGGCGAGTGCGTCCCGCTTCACCATCAGGTAGCCGGAGAAGAAGACCGCGATCACGATCTTCGCGAACTCACCTGGCTGGATGGAGAAGCCGGCGACCCGGATCCAGATCTTGGCGCCGAAGATCGGTACGCCGAGTCCCGGGACCAGCGGCAGCAGCAGCAGGACGATGGAGGCCGCCATCGAGATATACGTGAACCGCTGCAGGATGCGGTGGTCCTTCAGGACGAGCAGCACACCGACGAACAGCGCGATGCCGAGCGCCGAATACATCAGCTGGTTCGTGGCCTGCGGAGAGAAGTCGCTCCGTGCGAGCAGCCTCGGAGACTGGTCCAGCCGCCAGATGAGCACCAGGCCGAGACCGTTCAGCAGGGTCGCCAGCGGAAGCATCAGCGGATCCGCGTACTTGGCGAATCTGCGCACCACGAGATGGGCCACGGCGGCCATCAGGCCGAGGCCGAGGCCGTATCCCAGGACGCCCGCGGGGAGCTCGCCGTCCAGGGCGAGGCCCACGTTGATGTAGGCGAACACGGGGATGGCCACGGCGAAACCGAGGAGCATCAGCTCCGTGTTCCGCCGGCTCGGCGCGTCGATCGCGCCGATCGTGGTCGTGTTGGTGACAACGCTCATGGTGGAGAAGGCCCCCTACGGACGATTACTGCTTGCCGCAGTTCGAGGCCAGCTTCTGTTCCTCCTCCGAGAGGGTGGGACCCGGGGAGGGAGAGGCTGCGGTCGGTTTGGTCTTCGCGTCCTGGGTGGTGGGCGTGCCGGCGGTGCCGCCGGCCTGGCCCTCGCCCGGAGGCGGGCTGCTCGCGCGGTCGGCCGCCTCGCGGCGCTGCTCGTCCTTCTTGCAGGCCGCGGCCTGCTTGGCGAGCTCGTCGACCTTCGCGCGAGCGGTCGTGAGGCTGTCCTCGGTGATCGTCGCCTCGACCTGCTTGCGCTGGTAGGGCGGTAGGTACTTGAGTTCGATCTCGGGGTGGTCCTTCTGGACCTCCGAGAGCGAGACCCAGGCGAGGTCCTGGCTGATGCCCCGGTACAGGGCCACGTGCTCGCCCTTGGCGCCGACGTAGTACTGGGTCTGCGTCCAGCGGTAACCGCCGTAGAGACCGCCGCCCACGACGGCCAGCGCGAGAACGATGAAGAACGAGCGCTTCAGCCACTTGCGGCCGCCGCCCCGCTTGGCGAAGTCGTCGTCGGTGTAGGCGCCGAAACTGCCCTCGGGCGGCATGCCGCCGTACCCTCCGGCGTCGCCCGAGCCGGGCGGGCCGAAGCTGCCGTTCGGAGCCTTCGGCGCGGCGGGGCGTCCCAGCCCCGCGGCGCGGCCGGCGGGCGTCTGCATGGCGCCGCCGTCGTTCAGCTGGTGCTGGTTCTCGGCGACCGCGCCGACGACGACCGGGGTGTCGCTGAGCTGACCCGCCAGGGTGTCGCCCGTGTCGGTGTCGAGGACGTCGGCGACGATGCAGGTGATGTTGTCGGGGCCGCCGCCGCGCAGCGCGAGCTGGATCAGATCCTGCACGGTCTCCTGCGGGCCCTGGTAGCTGGCGAGCGTCTCCTCCATCGTCTGGTGGGAGACGACGCCGGACAGGCCGTCGGAGCAGATCAGATAGCGGTCTCCGGCGCGGACCTCGCGGATCGAGAGGTCCGGCTCCACGTGGTCGCCACTGCCCAGCGCCCGCATCAGCAGGGAGCGCTGCGGGTGGGTGGTGGCCTCCTCCTCGGTGATCCGTCCCTCGTCGACCAGGCGCTGCACCCAGGTGTGGTCCTGCGTGATCTGGGTCAGCACGCCGTCGCGGAGGAGGTACGCGCGGGAGTCGCCGACGTGCACCAGGCCGAGCCGCTGACCCGTCCACAGGAGCGCGGTGAGCGTGGTGCCCATGCCCTCGAGCTGCGGGTCCTCCTCGACCATCATCCGGAGCTGGTCGTTGGCCCGCTGCACGGCGGTGCCGAGCGAGGTCAGGATGTCGGAGCCGGGCACGTCGTCGTCGAGCGTGACGAGCGTGGAGATGACCTCGGACGAAGCGACCTCACCGGCCGCCTGCCCACCCATGCCGTCGGCGATGGCCAGCAGACGGGGACCGGCGTAACCGGAGTCCTCGTTGCCCTCGCGGATCATGCCCTTGTGCGATCCGGCGGCGAAACGCAGAGAAAGACTCATGCGGACCTCACCCGTCGGCTCGCCGGGCGACTGTCGCGCCAGCCGGTCTCGAGCCACACTGCCCACCCTCCGGTCGGGAGCAGCCCGTGCAGGTCACCGGTGGGGACCGCTGCGGCTCGCTCGCTCCGCTCGCTCATTGTCGTACTACTTCCGCAGCTCGATGACGGTCTTGCCGATGCGGATCGGCGCGCCCAGCGGAATCGGTGTCGGGGTGGTGAGTCGGGTCCGGTCGAGATACGTGCCGTTGGTGGACCCGAGATCCTCGACGATCCACTGGCCGTCACGGTCCGGGTAGATCCTGGCATGCCTGCTGGACGCGTAGTCGTCGTCCAGCACGATTGTGGAGTCGTGCGCCCGTCCCAGGGTGATGGTCTGGCCCTGGAGGGCGACGGTGGTACCTGTGAGTGTGCCTTCGGACACGACGAGTTTCGTCGGCGCCCCCCGCCGCTGGCGGCCTCCCGCCTGCTGCCGCTGCTGCGGCGGTGCGGCGTTCTGGCGCTGCTGCTGAGGGCGCGGCTCGGCGCCGCGGCGCGAACCGCGCTGCGTCACCCGCGTCCCGAACAGATCGCTGCGGATGACCTGGACGGCCACGATGACGAACAGCCACAGAACAGCCAGGAAACCTAGCCGCATGACCGTCAGGGTCAGCTCTGACATTGCCCCCGCTTCACCCTTCGGCTTGCCGGTAAACGATGGTGGTGCTGCCCACGACGATCCGCGAGCCGTCGCGGAGCGTAGCGCGGGTGGTGTGCTGCCCGTCTACCACGATGCCGTTGGTAGACCCGAGATCCTGGATCGTCGAGGGCGTTCCGGTCCGGATCTCACAGTGCCGGCGCGATACGCCGGGGTCGTCGATCCGCACATCGGCGTCGGTGCTGCGTCCCAGCACCAGCGTCGGGCGGGAGATCTGATGGCGTGTGCCGTTGATCTCGATCCAGCGTCGTACTTGTGCGCCCGGCATGGCACCGGGGCCGGGCGTCCGCTGTCCGGCCGCGGGGCCGGGCCGTGGGCCCGGGGGTGCGCCGGGAGGCGGCGCGGCCGGCATGGGAGGTGCGCCCGGAGCGCCCGCGCCGTAGGCGGGCGGCGGGTAACCGTATCCGCCGGGGGCGCCGGCCTGGGCGTCGCCGCCGAAGGGCCGGCCCGCGGGGGCCGGCGAGGAACCCGCGGGGGACTGTGACGTACTCGACGCCAGCGTCCGGCTGCGTACCCGGTAGAGGCCCGTGTCGAGGTCGTCGGCCTTCTCGAGGTGGACCTTGATCGGCCCCATGAAGGTGTAGCGCTGCTGCTTGGCGTAGTCGCGGACCAGACCGGAGAGCTCGTCGCCGAGCTGGCCCGAGTACGGGCTCAGACGCTCGAAGTCGGGCGTGCTGAGCTCCACGATGAAGTCGTTGGGGACGACGGTCCGCTCGCGGTTCCAGATCGTCGCGTTATTGTCGCACTCCCGCTGGAGGGCGCCCGCGATCTCCACAGGCTGGACCTCGGACTTGAACACCTTGGCGAAGGTGCCGTTGACCAGACCTTCGAGACGCTGCTCGAAACGCTTCAGGACTCCCATGGGGCACCTCCTCCGTCGTTGTCGCCCTGGTGCTGCTTACTGATCGTATCCACGCGTCGGGAAATCGGCTGGTTCCCCTTGTCTGCCCCGTCGATGAGTGTCACCTCTCACACCGGATCGTAGAGGCGGCCTCCTGACAGTGTCCCGCACACCGAACGCATACAGGAGGAGTGGGGGACGCCGCCCTACGTTCCCCGGCCACTCGATTCGTTCCTTGTTCCTCGCTCGAGGGGTCCAAACAAACGGATGTGAATCCACCCTGTGCACCGTGCTAATCTTCTGCATGTCGCCAGGGGGTCGGACCGGACAGGTCAGGCCACCGAAGGACACACCCAATGCGCGGGTGGCGGAATAGGCAGACGCGCTGGATTCAGGTTCCAGTGCCCGAAAGGGCGTGGGGGTTCAACTCCCCCCTCGCGCACAGCGGAGACGGGTCTCCACCGGACGAAAGTCCTGGTGGGGGCCCGTTTCTCATGTCTACGGCAGTTTACGGTCGGTCTGTGGCGGGTGTACGGGAGGTCTCTGGTGGGTGTGCGGGAGGTCTCTGGTGGGTGTGCGGCAGGTTTGCTGCAGGCCCGGTACAGGTCTGGCCGCGTGGTGGTCCCGTCCGCGATGTTTCACGTGGAACATCCGTCGGTCGACCGGTGTGTATCGGCCTCTGGGTTCGCCCTGGTCAATCGGGTCCGCGCAGGGTTATCCACAGAGGGAGACGGCTGTCCGGGCTCGGCGGTACGGTCGTGGCACTTGACGGTGATGACCTTCGTTGCCGGGGGAGGCGCGGGCATGAGCGAGATCACGGCGTCGGTGTCGGAGCAGCGGACGGATTCCGACGGGGACGGTTCGGCGGGCGTGGCGCGGACCGGCTCGGGGGACCTGCCCGGGATCGGTGCCGATGAGGTGGGGGTGCCCGAGGTGCCTGGGAATGGCTCCGGTGGGGTGTCCGGGAGCGGCTTCGGTGGCCGGTGGCGCATTCCTGTCGTTCCGGGCTTCGCGCCCCGCGCGGCGACCGCTGACGGCGTGCGGTCACCGAAGGACATCGGCAAGGCGCTGCGCGACCGCGTGCCGCGCTCTTCGCACCATGTGATGCTGCCGACGTCCGGGCGGCCCGACGCCGTGCAGGCGGTCGAGGAGTCGAGCCGCGGACGTGTGCCGGAGCTCACCCCGATCCGGGTCGGGCGGATGGCGGCATCCCCGTTCGCCTTCCTGCGGGGCGCGGCCGGCCTGATGGGGCACGACCTGGTGGGCACGCCGGTCACCGGTATCGGCGCACAGCTCTGCGGTGACGCCCACGCGGCGAACTTCGGGCTGTACGGGGACGCCAGAGGCCGTCTGGTGATGGACCTCAACGACTTCGACGAAACCGTCGTCGGCCCGTGGGAGTGGGACCTCAAGCGGCTCGCGGTTTCTCTGGTGCTGGCCGGCCGGGTGGTGGGGGCCGACGAGGACGTCTGCCGGGCGGCGGCCTTCGACACCGTGGGCGCTTACCGCCGCACCATGCGGTTGCTGGCCAAGCTGCCGGCGCTCGACGCGTGGAACGCGATTGCCGACGAGGAACTCGTCTCGCACACGGACGCACGGGACCTGCTCGGGACGCTGGAGCGGGTCGCGGCGAAGGCGCGCAACAACACCAGCGCGCGCTTCGCGGCCAAGGCGACGGAGTCCGTGCAGGAAGGCGAGGGCGGTACGGAGGGTGCCACCGGCCGCCGCTTCGTGGACGCGCCACCGGTGCTGAGGCGAGTGCCCGACGCGGAGGCCGCGGCCGTCGCCGCTTCGCTCGGCGAGTATCTGACCACGGTCGGTGAGGACCGCCTCCCGCTGCTCGCCCGTTACGCGATACATGACGTGGCCTTCCGGGTGGTGGGCACCGGAAGCGTGGGCACCCGGTCGTACGTGGTGCTGCTCCTCGACCACCGCGGCGACCCGCTGGTGCTGCAGGTGAAGGAGGCGCGTCCCTCCGTCCTCCTGCCGTATCTGGAATCCGTCGGCTTCCCCGCGCAGGAGCCGGTGCACGAGGGGCGCCGGGTGGTACGGGGCCAGAAGCGGATGCAGGTCGTCAGCGACAGCCTGCTGGGCTGGACGACCGTGGAGGGGCGCCCCTACCAGGTGCGGCAGTTCAGGAACCGCAAGGGCAGCGTCGACCCCGCGGCTCTGACGCCCGCCCAGCTCGACGACTACGGCCGGATGACGGGCGCTCTGCTCGCCCGCGCCCACTCCCACAGCGCGGACCCGAGGCTGCTCGCCGGGTACTGCGGCAAGAACGAGGAGCTGGACGAGGCCGTGGCGGCGTTCGCGGTCATGTACGCGGACCGTACCGAGGCCGATCACGCGGATCTGCTGACGGCCGTCAAGAGCGGTCGGACGGCCGCTGAGCTGGGGGTGTGACAGGCCCCCGGGCCGCGCCCGTAGGCTGGAGCGGTGACTCAGGATGCCGCCGGGGGACCGACGACCCGGAACGACGAAGAGCAGGCCGCGCCCGATGCCGAGCAGGACCGGCCGGAGGCCCGGCTGGCCAGGGCGGTGGGGGCGGCCGAGCACGCGCTGATCGAGTTCGAGATCGCCGTCGAGACGTTCCGGGTCGAGGTGGAGAACTTCTCCCGGCTGCACCACCAGAAGCTCGGCCCGATGTACGCGCGGCTGGACGAGCTGGACGCGCAGATCGCGGAAGCGCGGGCGGCGGACAGCGGTGACCCGGAGGACCTGCGCAAGGCGCAGGAGGCACGGGCCCTGGTGATGCCGATGCCGGGCGTGGACGAGCTGTTCCACGACTGGATGGATTCCGACGGCCTCTCCCCCGAGGCCGCCGCGATGCTCACCGAGCAGCCCGTGCGGGCGCCCAAGCGGGTCCGGCCGAGCGACGAGGCACGCAAGCTCTACCGCGAGCTGGTCCGCAAGTCCCATCCGGACCTGGCGCAGGACGAGAAGGAGCGAGCCCGGCGCGACGAGTTCATCGCGCGTGTCAACGCCGCGTACGGGCTGGGCGACGAGACGACGCTGAGGGAGCTGGCGGAGGAGTGGGCTGCCGGTCCCGTACCGGCCGCGCCCCGGCCGAGCGAGCGTGACGAGCTCTATGCCCGGCTCGAGTGGCTGGCGCAGCGCAAGGAGCTGCTGACGGTGGTCGCCCGGGAGCTGGAGGAGAGCGCCATCGGGGCGATGCTCCGGATGGCGCCGGACGACCCGGACCGGTTGCTGGAGGAGATCGCCGAGCAACTGCTGGCGCAGGTCGCCGAGCGTGAGACCGAGCTGGCGGGGCTGGTGAAGTAGGTTTCCCGGGCCCTCGGTGGGGCGGGACCGGGACGGGACCGCCGACGAACCGGGGTCCTTACACGTACGAGAGAAGGCATCACTCATGAACTTCGCCCCGTTGCCCTCCGTGAACGTCGCGGAGGTGCCGGCCGACGGCCTTGTGCTGGACGTACGGGAGAACGACGAGTGGGCGGCCGGGCATGTCGAAGGCGCGCTGCACGTCCCGATGAGCGACTTCGTGGCCCGCTTCGGTGAGGTGACCGAGGCGGTGGCCGACGGACGGCGAGCCCATGTGATGTGCCGGGTCGGCGGCCGCTCCGCACAGGTCACCCAGTACCTGGTGCAGCAGGGCATCGATGCGGTGAACATCGACGGCGGCATGCTCGCCTGGGAAGGGGCGGGACGCCCCATGGTCACCGAGAACGGGACCCCCGCCTTCGTGCTCTGACATCGCGGCGGGCCGCTCGGACGGACGGCTGGCTCCGCAGGACGGCTGGGCCGCTCGGACGGACGGCTCGGCCGGGGCAGGCGTGCCTCCCGACCGGCCGCCGTCGTGGCCGGCCGCTAGCCGAGCGGGTGGGCGGCGAGGAGATCGCCGAGAGCCTCCTCATGGGCGGCCGCGGGACCGAGCGACAGCTCGAGCTGCTTGGCCCAGGCGTGATAGCGGTGGAGCGGGTAGTCGACGTCCGCGCCGAAGCCGCCGTGCAGATGCTGAGCGGTCTGCACCACGCGCCGTACCCCCTCCGACGCCCAGATCTTGGCCACCGCGATGTCCGCCGCCGGCGGCAGCGCCCCGTCGGAGCCGGTGGTGATCCGCCAGGCGGCCTGCCAGAGGGTGGCCTCCATGGCCCGGAGGTCGATGTACCGGTCGGCGGCCTGTACGGCCACGGCCTGGAACGTGGCCACCGGGAAGCCGAACTGCTCCCGCTTGCCCGTGTATTCGCCCGTCATGGCCAGCACGCGCTCACCCAGGCCCAGAGCCAGGGCGCAGGTGCCCGTGGCGAGCAGCCCGTGGAGCCACTCCCAGGCGCCGGGGTGGTCGATCAGCTCCGCGTCCTCGATCCGTACCGCCTCGAGGCGGACCTCTGCCAGGCGCTCGCCACTTGTGGAGACCTGTTCGGCGAGGGTGACGCCGTCGTGGGCGGGACGTACGAGGGCGAGGACCGTCCTGTCGTCGGCGGCGGTGGCGGGCACCGCGATACGGTCCGCGCACTGCGCCCACGGCACCGCCGTCTGCATCCCGTCGAGGACCCAGCGCCCCGCCGGCCCGGCGGGGCGGTGTGCGGAGACGGCGAGTTCGGCGGGACCGTGGCCGGTGCGGCCGTTGGCCGCCGCCGTGAGCACCAGGTCGCCGCGGCCGACCCGGGGGAGTACCTCGCTGCGGAGGCCGGCGCTCCCATGGCGCGCCACGGCCATCGCGACCGCGCAGGTCTCCAGCAGCGGGACGCGTGCCAGCACCTTGGCGGACTCCCGCAGCACCAGGCAGAGCGCGATGGGGTCGAGTCCGGCACCGCCGTGCTCGACCGGCAGCACCAGACCGAGCAGGTCGGAGTCGGCGAGCCGGGCCCACAGCGGACGGTCGAAATCGTCGGCGACGGCCCCCGCGGTCATCGCCGGGCTCGGCACCGCATCGGGCGCCACGCCCGAGAAGACCGCCTCGGCCGCCTCCACGGCTGCCAGGTGCTCCTCGGTGAAGGTGAAGTCCACTGCTCGCTCCCTCCGCGCCACGGCCGTATCTGACGGTTCGTCAAGATAGGTCAGGCCGGGCGTGAAGGGAATGGCCGTGGAGCACCGGACCGGGTGGCGGCGGGGGTGGCCTCAGGGCGGGCCGTAGCCGATGGCCGGTGGCCGCGCCGGGGAGGTCAGCGGCCTCCCCGGCCGTCGATCAGCGGTCGAAGTCCAACTCCACTTCCGTCGTGGCGGGATGGGACTGGCAGGCCAGGACATAGCCGGCGTCCGTCTCCTCCGGCTCGAGCGCGAAGTTCCGGTCCATGCGGACCTCGCCCGACACCAGGAACGCCCGGCAGGTGCCGCACACGCCGCCCTTGCAGGCGTAGGGTGCGTCGGCCCGGCTGCGCAGCACCGTCTCCAGGAGCGACTCCCCTTCCTGGACCGGCCAGGTGCCCGACCGGCCGTCGAGGGTTGCCGTGAGGGCGGCGTGGGCCGGCGTGGCGACGGTGGTGGAGAGCGGCGCCGAGCCGTCGTCGACGTGGAAGATCTCCTGGTGGACCCGGCCGCGGTCCACGCCGAGCCCGCGCAGAGCGCGCTCTGCGGCCTGGACGAGTCCGAACGGCCCGCAGAGGAACCAGCCGTCGACAGCGGTCACCGGAAGCAGCGCCGGCAGCAGGCCGGTCAGCCGCTCCTGGTCCAGGCGCCCCGACGGCAGCCCCGCCTGCTGCTCCTCGCGGGACAGCACGGTGACGAGCTGGAAGCGGTCCGGGTAGCGGTCCTTGAGGTCGGCCACCTCGTCGAGGAACATCGTGGAGGCCGCCGTGCGGTCGCTGCGGATCAGGCAGAACCGGGCCTCCGGCTCCCGCGCCAGCAGCGTCGCGGCCATGGACAGCACGGGCGTGATGCCGCTGCCGCCCACCACGGCCGCGAAGTGACCCGGCCTCGGCGGGAAGAGGAACCGGCCTGCCGGAGGCATCACCTCGACGGTGTCGCCGACGGACAGCTCCTTGAGGGCGTACGTCGAGAACTCGCCGCCGTCCACAAGTCGGATGCCCACCCGCAGCACGGGAACGCCGCCGTCCGGAGCGGCCGGGGTACAGATCGAGTAGGTGCGGCGGGTCTCCACGCCGTCCACGAGCCGGCGCAGGGCGACGTGCTGGCCGGGTGTGTGGTGGAAGGTCTCGCGCAGCTCGGCGGGCACGTCGAAGGTGACGGCCACCGCGTCGTCCGTGAGCCGTTCGACCGCGCTGACCCGGAGCGGATGGAACATCTACAACTCCTTGAAGTGGTCGAAAGGTTCGCGACAGGAGACGCACCTGCGCAGGGCCTTGCAGGCAGTGGAGGAGAACCTGCTCAGCAGCTCCGTGTCGGTCGAGCCGCAGTTCGGACAGCGGACGGAGAGCGTCAGCGGCACAGGCTCGTCCGCCGCGTGATGACGGGGCGGTGCTATGCCGAACTCGCTCAGCTTCCGGCGTCCTTCGGCGCTGATGTCGTCCGTCGACCAGGCCGGCGCGAGGACCTTGACGACCGAGACGGCCGTCATGCCGTGGTCACGCAGCACCTGTTCGATGTCGGAGGTCATGGCCTCGATGGCCGGGCATCCCGTGTACGTCGGCGTCAGTTGGACCTCGACGTCGGCGGGACCGAGCAGCCGCACGCCCCGGATGACGCCGAGCTCGCCGAGCGTCAGCACCGGCAGCTCCGGGTCGGGGACCGAGCCGGCCAGCCTGCGCAGCTCCGCCTCCAGACTCGTGTCGGCCCCGGGCGCGTCCTGGGGCCGTGGCGCGTCCTGGACCTCGGGCCCGGGCTCGGGCGCGGCCTGCGCGTGGGCAGCCCTTCCGGCCGTTCCCGTCACCATGACGCCCCCGGGTGGCTCCGGTGCAGATGCTGCATCTCGGCGAGCATCCGTCCGAACGACTCGGTGTGCAGACCCTGCCGCCCCGCTCCCGCGGACCAGGCGCCGGTGCGCGCACCGGACGGAACGGTCAGCGTGGCGCGCTCCAGGACTGCCGTGACCCGCTCGAGCCAAAGCACTTCCAGGGTCGCGAGATCCACCTCGAGCCCGTCCACCGGCTGGAACATCTCGCCCGTGAACCGCCACAGTGCGTCGCACGCCCGCTGCATCCGCTCGTGGCTCTCCGCCGTGCCGTCGCCGAGCCTGGCGATCCAGTGCTCCGCGTGGTCCTGGTGGTACGCGACCTCCTTGACGGCCTTCCCGGCGAGCCCGGCGAACGGACCGTCCCCGGCTGCCAGCTGCCCGTACAGCAGGCGCTGGTGGACGGAGAAGTAGAACTGCCGGGCGATGGTGTGCGCGAAGTCGCCGTTCGGCTGCTCGACCAGCTGGAGGTTGCGGAAGGAGCGCTCCTCACGGAGGTAGGCCAGCTCGTCCTCGTCGCCGACGAGGGAGAGCAGCACCCGTGCCTGCCCCAGCAGGTCAAGCGCGATGTTGGCGAGGGCCACCTCCTCCTCCAGGACCGGTGCGTGCCCGGCCCACTCCCCCAGCCGGTGGGAGAGCACGAGCGCGTCGTCGCCGAGAGCCAGCGCCGCCGCGGTGTGCCCCGTGGGGCGGTCCGCCGTGGCCGTGGCCGGAGGCGGGGTGTGCTGTGTCGTCGGTGCCTCGGCTGCCGGGGACATCGTGGCTGCCGGGGGTGTCGAGGACGTGGTGGGCGTCGTGGTCACAGGTGCTTCACCCCTTCCGGGATCTCGTAGAACGTCGGGTGCCGGTAAGGCTTGTCGGCGGCCGGCTCGAAGAACGGGTCCTTCTCGTCCGGTGAGGAGGCGGTGATCGAGGTGGAGGGCACGACCCAGATCGAGACGCCCTCGCTGCGCCGGGTGTACAGATCGCGGGCGTTGCGGAGGGCCATTTCCGCGTCCGGCGCGTGCAGGCTTCCTGCGTGGGTGTGGGACAGTCCGCGGCGCGAACGCACGAAGACCTCCCACAGCGGCCATTCGGTCGAGCTGCTCATGCCGTCGCCTCCACGGACTCGGTGTGCTGTGCTGCCTGGCGCTTCCCCGCGTACGCGGCGGCCGCCTCCCTGACCCAGGCTCCCTCTTCGTGCGCCCGGCGGCGCTGGCTGATCCGCTGCTCGTTGCAGGGACCGTTGCCCTTGAGGACTTGCTGGAACTCGGCCCAGTCGATGGCGCCGAAGTCGTGGTGTCCGCGCTCCTCGTTCCACCGGAGGTCCGGGTCCGGGAGGGTCAGGCCCAGGGACTCGGCCTGCGGGACGCAGATGTCGACGAAGCGCTGGCGCAGTTCGTCGTTCGAGTGGCGCTTGATCTTCCAGGCCATGGACTGCGCCGAGTGTGCCGACGCGTCGTCCGGCGGGCCGAACATCATCAGCGACGGCCACCACCAGCGGTCCACCGCGTCCTGCGCCATCGCGTGCTGCTCCGGCGTCCCCTTGGACAGGGCGAGCAGCAGCTCGTACCCCTGGCGCTGGTGGAAGGACTCCTCCTTGCAGACCCGCACCATCGCCCGCGCGTACGGCCCGTACGAGCAGCGGCAGAGTGGCACCTGGTTGGTGATCGCGGCTCCGTCGACCAGCCAGCCGATCGCGCCGACGTCGGCCCAGGTCAGCGTGGGGTAGTTGAAGATCGAGGAGTACTTCTGGCGGCCAGAGTGCAGCTTGTCGAGCAGTTCGTCGCGGCTGGTGCCGAGCGTCTCCGCGGCGCTGTACAGATAGAGGCCGTGGCCGGCTTCGTCCTGGACCTTGGCCATCAGGATCGCCTTGCGGCGCAGGGACGGCGCGCGCGTGATCCAGTTCGCCTCCGGCTGCATGCCGATGATCTCCGAGTGCGCGTGCTGAGCCATCTGACGGACCAGCGTCGCGCGGTACGCGTCCGGCATCCAGTCGCGCGGTTCGATGCGCTCGTCGGCGGCCACCGCGGCGTCGAACGCCGCCTGGTACCCATCCGCAGTCACTGCCGTCATCCGGACTCCCCTACCGACCGATCGTTCGGTTCATTGACTTCAATGGTCGGTCGGCGGGCCGTAGGGTGTCAACCCTGTGGATAACCGGGGGGACCGGCGGCGATCGGGGCGGGGATGGATTCCTACGAGGACGAGGAAGGCAATGGGGGCGGAAAAGTGAGCTCCGGGCTGCCTGCGCCACGCCGTGCCCGGCAGCCGGAAGGCGCCCGAGCGGACAGCCGTCGGGGGTCCGAGCCGTCGGCCGGGCTCGATGTACGCCGTCCGGGTGACGGCGTAGGCGCCGAGAGCGCCCCTGCGCGCGCCGAAAGCGTTCCCGGACAGCGCGAGGCGCCCAAGGCCCCGGCTTCCGCGGTCCCCGGCCGCCTCGCGCCCCCTGCGTTTCCCGACCCGCCGGAGCCGCCCGGCCGGCCTTCGGCCCCGGCGGCCCCCGCCACCGCCGGTGGAATGGCGGGACTGTCCCTCCCCTATCAGGTCGCCGCCGCCGTGGCGCTCGCGCTGATAGCGGCCTTCGCCTGCGTCCACCTGGCCATGGTGTTTCTCCACGTCGCCCCCTCCAACACCGTGACCAAGCAGCACGGCGAAGCGGTCGACGGCTGGGTGTATCCGGAGTTCGAGCAGAACTGGAAGTTGTTCGCCCCCAATCCGCTCCAGCAGAACATCGCGGTACAGGCCCGGGCCCAGTACACCGCCCGGGACGGCAGCCGCCGCACCAGCGAATGGATCGACCTGTCCGCGCAGGACGGTCGGCACATCCGCCACAACCTCCTCCCGAGCCACCTCCAGCAGAACCAGCTCCGCCGTGCATGGGACTTCTACGCCGGCTCGCACAACAGCGAGAACGAACCCGAGGGACTGCGCGGCCGACTCTCGGAGAGCTACATGCGCCGCATCGTGATGGTCCGCCTCGACCGCTACGGTCTCGACGGTCCCGTCGAGCGCGTCCAGATCCGTGCGTCGACCAGGGTCATCAAGGCCCCGGCCTGGAGCGACGAGAAGACCGACACCCGCCCCACCCACCGCGAACTGCCGTGGTGGACCGTCACCGCGGCGGACATCCCCGGCGGGGTCGGCGACGACAGGACAGAGGCCGCCCGGTGAAGCAGGCCCAGGGCCGCAAGGCCGCCCGCGCCGTTCAGCTCATCACGTCCACGGCCCTCGGGCCGTACCAGAGCGCCGTCGTACGGATCGGCTTCGCGGCGACCTGGCTGCTGTTCCTGCTGCGCGAGCTGCCCCACCGGCACGAGCTCTACGGACCGGACGGTGCCTGGAGCTGGGAGATGGGCCGGGAGCTGATCGCCGGCAACAACGCGTTCACCGTGCTCCTGTGGTCGGACAGCGCGCTGTGGTTCGAGTTCGTCTACGGCGTCTGTGTGCTGTCCAGCCTGCTGATGGTGCTGGGCTGGCATACCCGCGCGGTGTCAGTGCTCTTCATGGTCGGCGTCCTGTCGCTGCAGAACCGCTCGATCTTCGTGGGGGACGGTGGCGACAACGTCATCCACCTCATGGCCATCTACCTGGTGCTGACGCGCTGCGCGCAGGTCTGGTCCCTGGACGCCCGGCGGGCGGCACGCAGGCGCGGCCCGGAGCGGACAGGCCCTGAACCCACGGGCGCGGAACTCACGGAGCCCGAGCGCACCGATACCGAACTCACGGGCCCCGGCCGGACAGGCCCGGAGCGGTCGGGCTCCGACCCGGCAGGCCCCGAGCGGACAAGCCCGGACCGGAGAGGCCCCGACCTGGCAGGGCCCGTCCTCTGGGCGGTACTCGGCGCGGCGCTCTTCGCGGGCACCCTCGTGGGACGGGGCGGCGGCGACGCCTGGATCCTCGTCCTGTTCTGGGGGGTGTGGGTGGCCCAGGGCCTGTGGTGGGCGGTGAACCGCTTCGCGCCCGACAGTCAGCCGCGTACCCTGCTCGACGTCCTGGCGAACCTCACCCACAACGCCGCACTCGTCGTGATCATGGCCGAGGTCTGTCTGATCTACGCGACCGCCGGCTGGTACAAGATCCAGGGGTCGCGCTGGCAGGACGGCACCGCGCTGTACTACCCGCTCAAACTGGACTACTTCACCCCGTGGCCGGAGATCTCCGGGATCCTGGCCTCCGGCGGGGTGATGGTGATGCTGCTGACCTACGGCACCGTCGTCGTGCAGGTCGCGTTCCCCTTCACGCTCTTCAACCGGCGGGTCAAGAACGTCCTGCTGGTGGTCATGATGCTCGAGCACGCGGCCATCGCGGTGCTCCTCGGGCTGCCGTTCTTCTCGCTCGCGATGATCGCGGCCGATGCCGTGTTCCTGCCGACGGGCTTCCTGGTCGCCCTGGGAGCACTGGTGACCCGCGGGTTCTACCGAATGCTGGACGGCAAGGGTGGTGCTCCGCCCCAGGTGCAACAGGGGAGCGACGAGCAGCCCCGTACGCTCGTCGGGTGAGCACCACCCAAGAACCGCTTCAGGAAGAACCGCTGCAGTACGACGAGGGGTACACCCCCGAGGTCGGCGTCGGCCCGCACCCGCTGCCCTGGCCCGAGGACGAGCGGTACGACCGGGAACTGCTGGCCCGGGGCGACCGGCGGAACGTCGTGGACGGCTACCGGTACTGGACGCGCGAGGCGATCGTCGCGGACCTGGACACGCGCAGGCACGGTTTCCACGTGGCTGTGGAGAACTGGGGCCACGACTTCAACATCGGCTCGGTGGTGCGCACGGCCAACGCGTTCCTGGCGAAGGAGATCCACATCGTCGGACGCCGTCGCTGGAACCGGCGCGGCGCCATGGTCACCGACAGGTACCAGCATGTGCGGCACCACCCGGACACGGCCTCGCTCACCGAGTGGGCCGCCGCGGAGGAGCTGCCGATCATCGGGATCGACAACCTGCCGGGGGCCGTGCCGCTCGAACGGACCGAGCTGCCGCGCCGCTGCGTGCTGCTCTTCGGACAGGAGGGCCCCGGGCTCACCGACGAGGCCCGCAAGCACGCCTCCATGGTCTGCTCGATCGCCCAGTTCGGTTCGACGCGGTCGATCAACGCGGGCGCGGCGGCGGCCATCGCGATGCACGCGTGGGTTCAGCGGTACGCCGACGTACCGGCCCCGGGCGCCTGACCGGGACGTCCAGCGGCGGCCGGCGGGCGAAAGTGTGACTTTCGGACAGCTGTGTCGTTCACATCGACGAGCGGAACGTCGATACGGGTAGCGGCAACAGGGTTGAGTCGCGCGGAAGAACAGGCCTTGACGAGGCACTGGTGAACGTTGCCGCCGCTGCCCGCAGCCTGTCCCGCAGTGAGGGGCAGTTCGCCGTGTCCCTACAAGCCCCCGGAGGGGCTGATGCACCCAGAAGAGGCTCTGCTGGAGACCCGCGCTCTGCGCGCCGCCCTGAGTCACCGGACCGACGCGCTCGACGGTGCGAAGCCGCTCGTGCTGCTGCCTGACGGCGTCCATGCGACGGCGGCCATGCTCGCGGACCATTTCGAGGTCGACGCGGTGGCGCTGCGCCGCACGGTGCGCCGGCACGCGGGGGAGCTGACCGCCCTCGGTCACCGGCGGCTGCAGGGTGAGGAGCTACGGCGGTTCGTCGCGGCGAACATGCCGGGCAGCCGGGCCGGACGCGGGCAGCTCGGCGTCTTCACCCGGCAGACCGTGCTCGGGCTGGCCATGCTGCTGCGCGGCAGCCAGGTGGCCCGCCGGGTGCGGCAGCGGCTGCTGACCACGCCGGTCGAGACGGGCGGTGCCCCGACCGGGGCGCGTGGGGGCGCTCCTCGCGGGGCCGCACCGCCGGACGCCATGTTCCTGGCGATCGGCACCCCGGAGCAGATCGCCGAGGTGCTCCGCCGCGGTCTGTGAGCCGCCCGCAAGTCCTGTGGGGCCGGTCTCTGAGCCGGACCGCTTGCGGGGCTCCTGAACGGGCCGGAGGGGGCGCTGGTGGCGCGGGCTCGTACCCGCGCCCGGCCCGCGCCACCAGTGACCGCCTCATGCCGATACCCGGGCCGTCAGGCCTGTCGGCGGACCTCCACCACACGGAAGCGGTTGGAGACGAAGGCGCCGTCGCACAGCGCCGCGTTCGCCGCGGGGTTGCCGCCGGAGCCGTGGAAGTCGGAGAACGCGGCGGTCTGGTTGACGTACACCCCGCCCGTCAGGTTCAGCGAGAGCTGCGCCGACTCCTCCAGGCAGACCTCCTCGATCGCCCGCTCCGTCTCCTCGGAGGTGGTGTAGGCCCCCACCGTCATCGCGCCCTTGTCCCGGACCGTGCGGCGCAGCAGCTCCAGGGCGTCGGCCGTGGAGTCGACGGCCACCACGAAGGACACCGGGCCGAAGCACTCGGAGAGGTACGCCGGCTCGGAGTCCGCGGAGTCCCAGTGCTTGCGGGCGCCGTCGAGCTTCACCATGACCGGGGTCCGTACCGTCGCGCCGGGGAAGTCCGGGTGGACGACCTCGCGGGACTCCAGCGCGACCTCGCCCAGCTCGGACGCGGCCTCCAGCCGTGCCTTCACGTCGGGGTTGACCAGGGCTCCCAGCAGGGCGTTCGCCCGGGCGTCGTCGCCGAGCAGGCCGCCCACGGCGGTGGCCAGGTCCGCGGCCACCTCGTCGTAGCTCTTGGGGCCGGACTCGGTGGTGATGCCGTCGCGGGGAATCAGCACGTTCTGCGGGGTGGTGCACATCTGGCCGCTGTACAGGGAGAGCGAGAAGGCCAGGTTGGACAGCATGCCCTTGTAGTTGTCGGTGGAGTCGACCACGACCGTGTTGACGCCGGCCTTCTCCGTGTACACCTGCGCCTGGCGGGCGTTTGCCTCCAGCCAGTCGCCGAAGGCGGAGGACCCCGTGTAGTCGATGATCTTGATCTCGGGCCGCGTCGCCAGCGTCTTCGCGATGCCCTCGCCCGGGCGGTCGACGGCGAGACAGACCAGGTTCGGGTCGAAGCCGGCCTCGGTCAGGACCTCGCGGGCCACCTTCACCGTGAGGGCCAGCGGGAGCACGGCGCGGGGGTGCGGCTTCACGAGGACCGGGTTGCCCGTCGCCAGGGAGGCGAAGAGCCCCGGATACCCGTTCCACGTCGGGAAGGTGTTGCAGCCGATGACCATCGCGATGCCGCGGCCCGCGGTGGTGAACGTCTTCCGGAGCTCCAGCGGGTCGCGCTTGCCCTGCGGCTTCGACCAGTCGGCGGCGCCGGGGGTGCGGGTCTGTTCCGCGTACGCGTACGCCACGGCCTCCATGCCGCGGTCCTGGGCGTGCGGGCCGCCGGCCTGGAACGCCATCAGGAACGCCTGCCCGCTGGTGTGCATCACCGCGTGCGCGAACTCATGGGTGCGGGCATTGATCCGGGCCAGGATCTCCAGGCAGACCAGCGCGCGCGTCTCCGGGCCGGCCTCGCGCCAGGCGCCCATGCCGGCGCGCATCGCCGGCAGCAGCACGTCCAGGTCCGGATGCGGATACTCGATCCCCAGCTCCGGCCCGTACGGAGAGATCTCGCCGCCGGTCCAGCCGTCGGTGCCCGGCTGGTCAAGGTCGAAGCGGGAGCCGCGCAACGCCTCGAAGGCCGCGAGGCCGTCGGCGGGCGCGCTCTCGCCGTACGCCTTGGGGTGCTCCGGGTGGGGAGACCAGTACGCGCGCGTGCGGATCGCATCGAGGGCCTGGTCGAGCGTGGGCCGGTGGGTCTCGGTCAGCTGCATGCGGACCAACTCCTCGTCGAGCTGGGCAGGGGAGGATGACAGAGTTAGAGTAACCGAACGATCGGTCGGTACAAGGGGGCCTGTCGAACCTGTGGACAACTCATCCGGGAGGATCGCCTCCATGACCGCCATCGACTCCACGACCGCGATCGACGTGAGCCGTACCGTCGCCGTCGTCGGCACCGGAACCATGGGACAGGGGATCGCACAGGTCGCCCTCGTCGCAGGCCATCCCGTACGCCTCCACGACGCCGCTCCCGGACGGGCAGAGGAGGCCGCGGCGGCGATCGTCGCGCGCCTCGACCGGCTCGTGGAGAAGGGACGGATGGCTCCCGCGGACCGCGACGCCGCCCGCGGCAGGCTGCTCCCGGCCGCCGACCTCTCCGAGCTCGCCGACGCGGCCCTCGTCGTCGAGGCCGTGCTCGAACAGCTCCCGGTCAAGCAGCAGCTCTTCACGGAGCTGGAGAAGATCGTCGCCGACGACTGCCTGCTCGCCACCAACACCTCCTCCCTGTCCGTGACGGCCGTCGCGGGAGCCCTGCGCAGCCCCGGCCGCTTCGTCGGCCTGCACTTCTTCAACCCGGCCCCGCTCCTGCCGCTCGTCGAGGTCGTCAGCGGCCACGCCACCGACGAACAGGCGGCCGCACGGGCCCACGCGACGGCCCTGGCCTGGGGAAAGACGCCGGTGCGCTGCGCCGACACCCCCGGGTTCATCGTCAACCGCGTCGCGCGCCCGTTCTACGCGGAGGCGTTCGCCGTCCATGAGGAGCGCGGCGCCGACCCCGCCACCATCGACGCGGTCCTGCGGGAGTCCGGCGGGTTCCGGATGGGGGCCTTCGAACTGACCGATCTGATCGGCCAGGACGTCAATGAGGCGGTCACCCGTTCCGTCTGGGACTCGTTCTTCCACCACCCGAAGTTCACGCCGTCGCTGGCCCAGCGCCGCCTCGTCGAGTCGGGCAGGCACGGCCGCAAGTCCGGTCACGGCTGGTTCTCGTACGAGGACGGCGCCGACCGTCCCCGGCCGCGGACACAGCCGCCCGCCGCCGCCCCCGCGACCGTGGTCGTCCAGGGCGATCTCGGGCCGGCCGAACCCTTGGTCCACATGATCGAGCGGGCCGGGATCACCGTCCACCGTGAGGAGGGCGGCGGCTGCCTGATCCTGCCCGGCGGCGCGGAGCTCGGGCTGGTGGACGGCGAGACCTCGTTCGAGTTCGGCGACGGAATCATCTACTTCGATCTCGCCCTGGACTACGAGAACGCGACCCGGATCGCACTGTCGGCGTCCGACAGCACCCTCAGGACCATGCCCGAAGCGGTCGACGAGGCCGTCGGGCTCTTCCAGGCGCTGGGCAAGGACGTCTCGCTGATCGGCGACGTGCCGGGCATGATCGTCGCCCGAACGGTGGCGATGCTGGCCGACTTCGCGGCGGACGCCGTCGACCGCGGGGTGGCCTCGGCCGAGGACGTGGACACCGCGATGAAGCTGGGCGTCAACTACCCGGCCGGTCCCCTGGAATGGGGCGAGCGGCTGGGCTTCGGGTGGGTCTGCGAGCTGCTGGAGACGCTGCACAAGCGGTACCCCACCGGCCGGTACGCGCCGTCCCTGGCGACCGCCCGCCGTGCGTACGCCGACGACGGGGCGGAGAGCCGATGACCACGGTCAAGCGCGACACCTACACGCCGGAGACGCTGCTGACGGTCGCCGTGCGGATATTCAACGAGCGCGGCTACGACGGCACCTCCATGGAGCACCTGTCGAAGGCGGCCGGGATCTCCAAGTCCTCGATCTACCACCATGTGACGGGCAAGGAGGAACTGCTGCGCCGGGCCGTCAGCCGCGCACTGGACTCCCTGTTCGCCGTCCTCGACGAGAGCGGCGCACAGCGCGGCCGCGCCATCGAGCGGGTGGAGTACGTCACGCGGCGCACGGTCGAGGTGCTGATGGCCGAACTGCCCTATGTGACGCTGCTGCTGAGGGTGCGGGGCAACACGAAGACCGAGCGGTGGGCGCTGGAGCGGCGCCGGGAGTTCGACCAGCGCGTCGCGGACCTGATGAAGGCGGCGGCCGCGGACGGCGATCTCCGGGCCGACGTCGACATCCGGCTGGCGACGCGGCTGCTCTTCGGCATGGTGAACTCGCTGGTCGAGTGGTACCGCCCGCAGCCGGGCGGCAGCCACGACGGCGACCAGCTGGCCGAGACCGTGGTGCGGCTCGCTTTCGACGGGCTGCGTACGGCCCCCTGACCCTGCGCGGTGTCCGCGCCGCCGGGGCTCGGCGTGACGCGGCTGGCCGGGGCCGGCCCCGTGCACCGGACGGACTGGCCGCCCCCGCCCCCGGTCAGGGCGTTTCCGTGCCCGGACCCGCGCCCGGGCCGGTGGCCTGTCCCGTCGCATGATCGAGATCCGTCTCCTCGAACACCAGCAGCGTCCGGGTCGACAGCACCTCCGGGATGGACTGCAGCTTGGTCAGGACGAGTTCACGCAGTGTCCTGTTGTCGGGCGTGTGCACCAGCAGCAGCACGTCGAAGTCTCCGCTGACCAGCGCGATATGAGCGGCGCCGGGCAGCGCCTGCAGCTGCTCCCGCACCGTCCGCCAGGAGTTCTGCACGATCTTGAGCGTGATATAGGCGGAGGCCCCCTGGCCCGCCCGCTCGTGGTCCACCCGGGCACTGAAGCCCCTGATGACGCCGTCGTCTATCAGCCGGTTGATCCGTGCGTACGCGTTGGCACGGGACACATGCACCCGCTCGGCGACCGAGCGTATGGAGGCGCGCCCGTCCGCCTGGAGCATGCGCAGGATGTCGCGGTCGATCGGATCCAGCGGGCGTGGCAGCGGCGGCTGTCCCGCGCGGTCCCCGCCATCGGCCATTTGTTCAGTTGCCACGTCCCCCCGCCTTCCTAGCATGGACGACCTGTCTCCATCTCAAGCTGTGGAGAACCGTTTGTCCACAGGCTGCCCGTGCCTGTAGCCAAAATGCGTCCTCGACCGAACAATCGGTAGGTGAGGCACGCCACACCCGCGCGTCCTCGACCCGTTCTCTCGTCACCGTTCTTCATCGCATTCGTCGTCGCTCCCACGAGGAGGTGCTCGCGTTGAGAAAAAGCAGCATGACGGTCCAGGAGCTGCCCGGTTCCGCTGCCGCCGCCTACCGGCCCACACCGCCGCCCGCGTGGCAGCCCCGCACCGATCCCGCGCCGCTGCTCCCCGACCCGGAGCCGTACCGCGTGCTCGGCACCGAGGCCTCCGCCTCCGCCGACCCCGAGCTGCTGCTCCGGCTCTACGCGGAGCTGGTGCGCGGCCGGCGGTACAACGTGCAGGCCACCGCCCTCACCAAGCAGGGCCGGCTCGCCGTCTACCCGTCGAGCACCGGTCAGGAGGCGTGCGAGGTGGGCGCCGCCCTGGCGCTGGAGGAGCGGGACTGGCTCTTCCCGAGCTACCGCGACACCCTCGCGGCCGTGGCACGCGGCCTGGACCCCGTCCAGGCGCTGACCCTGCTGCGCGGCGACTGGCACACCGGCTACGACCCGCACGAGCACCGTGTCGCGCCGCTGTGCACCCCACTGGCCACCCAGCTGCCCCATGCCGTGGGTCTGGCGCACGCCGCCCGCCTCAAGGGCGACGACGTCGTGGCGCTGGCCATGATCGGCGACGGCGGCACCAGCGAGGGCGACTTCCACGAGGCGCTGAACTTCGCCGCCGTGTGGAACGCGCCGGTGGTCTTCCTCGTACAGAACAACGGCTTCGCGATCTCCGTCCCGCTGGCCAAGCAGACCGCCGCGCCGTCCCTGGCCCACAAGGCCGTCGGTTACGGCATGCCCGGCCGGCTCGTCGACGGCAACGACGCGGTCGCGGTCCACGAGGTCCTCGGCGACGCCGTGGCCCGGGCCCGCCGCGGCGGCGGCCCCACCCTGATCGAGGCGGTCACCTACCGCATGGACGCCCACACGAACGCGGACGACGCCACCCGGTACCGCGCGGACAGCGAGGTCGAGACCTGGCGCGCGCACGACCCGATCGACCTGCTGGAGCGGGAGCTGACGCAGCGGGGTCTGCTCGACGACGAGGCCAGGCAGGCCGCCACCCGGGCGGCGGAGACGATGGCGGCGGATCTGCGCGAGCGGATGAACGCCGACCCCGTCCTCGACCCCATGGACCTGTTCGAGCACGTGTACGCCCGGCAGACCGCGCAGCTGCGTGAGCAGGCGGCGCAGCTGCGGGCAGAGCTGGACGCTGAGGAAGAGGCGCGATGACCACGGCCGCGGTGAAGCCCGCAACCATGGCCCAGGCCCTGCAGCGCGCGATGCGCGACGCCATGGCCGAGGACCCGACCGTCCATGTCATGGGCGAGGACGTCGGGACGCTCGGCGGCGTCTTCAGGGTCACGGACGGGCTCGCCGAGGAGTTCGGCGAGGACCGCTGCACGGACACCCCGCTCGCCGAGGCGGGCATCCTCGGCACTGCCGTCGGCATGGCGATGTACGGACTGCGGCCGGTCGTGGAGATGCAGTTCGACGCCTTCGCCTACCCGGCGTTCGAGCAGCTCATCAGCCACGTCGCCCGGATGCGCAACCGCACCAGGGGCGGCATGGTCATGCCGATCACCGTGCGGGTGCCCTACGGCGGCGGGATCGGCGGGGTCGAGCACCACAGCGACTCCTCCGAGGCGTACTACATGGCGACCCCGGGCCTGCACGTCGTCACGCCCGCCACGGTCGAGGACGCGTACGGCCTGCTGCGGGCCGCCATCGCCTCCGACGACCCGGTCGTCTTCCTCGAGCCCAAGCGGCTGTACTGGTCCAAGTCCCAGTGGTCCCCCGAGGCGCCTGCCGCGGTGGAGCCGATCGGCCGGGCCGTGGTGCGCCGCCCCGGGCGCAGCGCCACCCTCATCACCTACGGTCCTTCGGTGCCGGTGTGCATGGAGGCGGCGCAGGCGGCCGAGGCGGAGGGCTGGGACCTGGAGGTCGTCGACCTGCGCTCCCTGGTGCCGTTCGACGACGAGACGGTCTGCGCGTCGGTCCGTCGCACCGGGCGCGCGGTCGTCGTGCACGAGTCCACCGGCTTCGGCGGTCCCGGAGGCGAGATCGCCGCGCGGGTGACCGAGCGCTGCTTCCACCACCTGGAGGCGCCGGTGCTCCGGGTGGCGGGTTTCGACATCCCGTACCCGCCGCCGATGCTCGAGCGGCATCATCTGCCGGGAGTGGACCGTGTGCTGGACGCGGTGGCGCGACTGCAGTGGGAGGCGGAGGGCTGATGGCTCAGGTGCTGGAATTCAAGCTTCCCGATCTCGGCGAAGGGCTGACCGAGGCCGAGATCGTCCGCTGGCTGGTCTCGGTCGGTGACGTGGTCGCGATCGACCAGCCCGTCGTCGAGGTCGAGACGGCCAAGGCCATGGTGGAGGTCCCCTGCCCCTACGGCGGCGTGGTGACCGCCCGCTTCGGTGAGGAGGGCACGGAACTGCCCGTCGGCGCACCGCTCATCACGGTCGCGGTCGGTGCGGTCGAGGCGCCCGGGACGGACGCGTCCGCCTCGGGCGGCGGCGCGGCGCCCGCGCAGCCGGACACCTCCGCGTCCTCCGGCGGCTCCGCCGAGTCGTCGGGCAACGTCCTGGTCGGTTACGGAACCGGCGCGCCCGCGGCGCGACGGCGACGTATCCGCCCGACACCGGTCGCGCCCGCCCCCGCCCCCGCCCCCACGCCGTCGCCCGCGACGGCCTCCGCCTCCGGTGTCTCCGGCACGACCAGGGCTTCCGGCGGTTCCACGGCCCCGGTCACCGCTGCCAACGGCAGCCGCACCGCCGCTCCGGGGCCCGCACTTGCCGCACCGGCCCCCGCCCGCGGTGCCTCGGCCGCGGCGCAGCACGGTCCCGTGGCCGTCATCTCCCCGCTCGTCCGCAAGCTCGCCCGCGAGCACGGCGTGGACCTGCGGACGCTGACCGGCTCGGGCCCCGACGGCCTGATCCTCCGGGCCGATGTCGAACGGGCCCTCCGGGCTCCCGAGACGCCGACCACCGCTGCGCCCGCCGCGCCGGCCGTAGCGGCCACCGCGCAGGCCGAGCGCGTCCCGCTGCGCGGGGTGCGCGGAGCGGTGGCCGACAAGCTGTCCCGCAGCCGCCGGGAGATCCCGGACGCCACCTGCTGGGTCGACGCCGATGCGACCGAACTCATGGCCGCGAGGGCGGCGATGAACGCCGCGGGCGGGTCGAAGATCTCGCTGCTCGCGCTGCTCGCCCGCATCTGCACCGCCGCGCTCGACCGCCACCCGGAGCTCAACTCCACGGTGGACATGGAAGCCCGGGAGATCGTGCGGCTGCCGTCAGTGCACCTCGGCTTCGCCGCCCAGACTGACCGCGGACTGGTCGTTCCCGTCGTGAAGGACGCCCACAACCGGTCGGCGGAGTCGCTGAGCGCAGAATTCGCCAGGCTCACGGAGGCGGCCCGCCAAGGGGCGCTCACCCCGGCGGATCTGACGGGCGGCACCTTCACGCTGAACAACTACGGGGTGTTCGGCGTCGACGGCTCCACGCCGATCATCAACCACCCCGAGGCCGCGATGCTCGGCGTCGGCCGGATCATTCCCAAGCCGTGGGTGCACCAGGGCGAACTGGCCGTCCGGCAGGTCGTCCAGCTCTCGCTCACCTTCGACCACCGGGTGTGCGACGGCGGTACCGCGGGAGGCTTCCTGAGGTACGTGGCCGACTGCGTGGAGAACCCCTCGGTACTGCTCCGCACCCTGTAGGGAGCCGGCTGCCGAGGATCGGCCGGCAAACCCGAGAGTCGCAGGCAGGCCGACGGAAGGGCCGGCGGAGCAGCAGCAAAGGGTCAGCCGAAGGTCAGCGGACGGCGAGCAGCAGGGGAGCAGCAGCAGAGAGATCGAACCGGGGCTCCCCGCCCAGACGTTCGCGGACCATACTTCAGGCATGACCGCGACTACGGCGTACGACGCCATCGTCCTCGCCGGAGGCGCCGCCAAGCGGCTCGGCGGCGCCGACAAACCGGCGGTGAGCGTGGGCGGGCGGCCCCTGCTCGACCGTGTGCTGGCCGCCTGCCGGGACGCCGGGCGCACCGTGGTCGTGGGCGGGCGCCGGCCCACCGCGCGCCCCGTTGTCTGGGCACGCGAGCAGCCCGAGGGCGGCGGACCCGTCGCCGCCCTCGACGCGGGAGTGCGGCAGACGGGGGCACAGGCCCTCGTCGTGCTGTCGGCCGATCTTCCCTTCCTGGGGACCGGGACGGTGCGGCAGTTGGTCGACGCACTCGCGGAGCGGGACAGCGAGGCGGTCGTACTGACCGATGCCGACGGCCGTGACCAGCCCCTGGTCGCCGCCTACCGCGCCGAGCCGCTCCGACGTGAACTTGCTCTCCTCGCGACCGAATACGGGAGCCTTTCCGGGCTGCCCCTGCGTCTACTGACCGGGGAACTGGACCTGGCCCGGATCGAGACCGACCCCCTCGCCTCCTTCGACTGCGACACCTGGGGGGACGTCTCCACAGCCCGGGCCCGCATCAGGGAGCATGGGTACGTGCTGGACGAATGGATCACCGCAGTCAAGGACGAACTCGGCATCGAGCTGGACGTGGACACCCACGTCCTGCTCGACCTGGCCCGCGACGCCGCGCACGGCGTCGCCCGGCCCGCCGCACCGCTCACCACCTTCCTGGTCGGTTACGCGGCGGCCAAGGCCGAGGGCGGGCCCGACGCCGTCGCGGAGGCCGCCCGCAAGGCGGCGGCCCTGGCCGCCCGCTGGGCGGACGAGGCCGCGGAGGCGCAGGGCAGGGCAGGGACGGCGGAACCGCCCGGCCGCCCGGCCGACACCGCACCGGGAGCGAGCGGTGGGGACGCCGCGGGATGACCGGTCACGACCGCGAGGCCGCGGCTGCGGCCGGCGGCGAGCGGGCACAGCCGGGCACGGCCGGAGCGACTCCGCCCGCCGGGGGCGAGCTGGACGGCGTCGACGAAGCGCTCGCACTGGTCGGCCCGCGCCCACCGGACGCCGCGGCCCCGCACGCTCCCACCGAGGGCTCCGTCCCGCGCCGGCACCGAGCCGCACCCTGGCCCGAGGCCCGGGCGCTGGCCGCCCGTACCGGCCGCACCGCACCGCCGCACAGCCGGCGCGTACCTCTGGAGCAGGCCGTCGGGCAGGTGCTCGCCGAGCCGCTCACCGCGCTGTGCGACCTTCCCTCGTTCGACACCTCCGCCATGGACGGATGGGCCGTCGCGGGCCCCGGTCCGTGGGCCGTGGAGGGCGAAGGGTCGATCCTCGCCGGGCACGGCGGCGACGGACCCCTGCCCGACGGCACGGCGGTACGGATCGCCACCGGCGCCCGCGTGCCGCCCGAGACCACCGCCGTGATCCGCAGCGAGCACGGCCGTGTCGACGCGTCCGGGCGCCAGCTCCATGCCGACCGCGAGGTGGTCCCCGGGCAGGACATCCGCCCCCGCGGCCAGGAGTGCCGCTCCGGTGACCGGCTGCTGCCCGCCTCTGCCCTGGTCACTCCACCGGTACTCGGCCTCGCCGCCGCAGCCGGCTACGACGAACTGGTGACCTTCGCCCGTCCGCGGGTGGACGTGCTGGTGCTGGGCGACGAACTGCTCACCTCCTCGCTCCCCCACGACGGACTGATCCGTGACGCCCTCGGGCCGATGATCGGCCCCTGGCTGCGGGCACTCGGCGCGGAGGTGTCGGCCACGCGCCGCCTCGGGGACGACGCCGAAGCGCTCCACCGAGCGGTCACCACATCCGAGGCGGATCTGGTGATCACCACGGGCGGTACGGCGGCCGGCCCGGTCGACCATGTCCATCCGGTCCTGCGGAAGGCGGGTGCGGAGCTGCTGGTCGACCAGGTCGCGGTACGGCCGGGCCATCCGATGCTGCTGGCCCGGCTGGCGTCCGGGCGCTATCTGGTGGGGTTGCCGGGCAATCCCCTCGCCGCCGTCTCCGGGCTCCTGACCCTGGCCGAGCCCTTGCTGCGCGGACTCGCGGGACGGCCCTCCCCGGCCCCGTACCGGGCGCCCGTACGCGAAGAGGTGCACGGGCACCCGCACGACACCCGGCTCGTTCCGTTCGTGCACCGCGACGGACAACTGGTCCCGCTGCACTACAACGGACCGGCGATGCTGCGCGGAATTGCGGCGGCCGACGGGCTCGCGGTCGTCCCGCCGGGCGGCGCCCGGCCCGGCGACGAACTGGAGGTCCTCGACCTCCCCTGGGCGACATGGTCGCCGTGGACGGCCTCCGACGAGTCAGGAGGCTGTTTCACGTGAAACTTCCCGGTCATGACGCCATGGCCCGGCACGCCGACGAACATCTCGTCACCGGCCGTGTGAAACTCCCCCGCCGGATCGTCGAGCAACCACTGCGGCAGGTGAGCAAACGGCTGCTGATGGCGCTGATGGTGCTCAGCATCACCGTGATGATCATCTACACCGACCGGGCGGGCTACACCGACAACGCGGACGGGACGGTCGACTTCCTCGACGCCGTCTACTACGCGACCGTCACCCTCTCCACCACCGGCTACGGCGACATCGTGCCGGTCACTGACGGCGCGCGGCTCATCAACGTGCTGCTGATCACGCCGCTGCGTGTGCTCTTCCTCATCATCCTGGTCGGCACCACTCTCGAGGTCCTCACCGAGCGCACCCGGGAGGAGTGGCGGCTGAACCGCTGGAGGTCCAACTTGCGCGACCATACCGTCATCGTCGGCTTCGGCACGAAGGGACGATCGGCGATGCAGACCCTCTGTGCCACAGGGCTGCGGAAGGACCAGATCGTCATCGTCGACCCCAGCTCCAAGGTGATCGACACCGCCAACGCGGAAGGGTTCACCGGCGTCGTCGGCGACGCCACCCGCAGCGACGTCCTGCTCCGGGCAGAGCTGCAGAAAGCCCGTCAGATCGTCATCGCACCCCAACGGGACGACACGGCGGTGCTGGTGACGCTCACCGCCCGCCAGCTCAACCGCGGCGCCAAGATCGTCGCCGCCGTCCGCGAGGAGGAGAACGCTCCGCTGCTGCGTCAGTCCGGCGCCGACGCCGTGATCACCAGCTCCGGCGCGGCCGGCCGGCTGCTCGGTCTGTCCGTGCTCAGCCCCAGCGCGGGCACGGTCATGGAGGACCTGATCCAGCAGGGCAGCGGCCTCGATCTGATCGAACGGCCGGTGATAAAGGCAGAGGTGGGCCGCAACGTCCGGGAGACGGACGACCTGGTGGTGTCCGTCCTGCGTGGGCACCGGCTGCTGGGGTACGACGACCCGGCCGCCAGCCCGCTGCAGCTCACGGACCGGCTGATCACCATCGTCCGCGCGGAGAACGCTCCTCCCGCCAGGACCTCGGAGTAGCCTCGCCGCCATGCATGCGATCACGATTCCCGAGCCCGGTGGTCCAGAGGCGCTGGTCTGGGCCGAGGTGCCCGATCCGGTGCCTGGCGAGGGCGAAGTCCTCGTCGATGTCGTCGCGAGCGCGGTGAACCGCGCCGATCTGCTCCAGCGCCAGGGCTTCTACGACCCTCCGCCCGGGTCGTCCCCCTACCCCGGTCTCGAATGCTCGGGGCGGATCTCGGCGCTGGGCCCCGGCGTCTCCGGCTGGGCCGTCGGCGACGAGGTGTGCGCGCTGCTGGCGGGCGGCGGTTACGCGGAGAAGGTGGCCGTGCCCGCAGGGCAGTTGCTGCCGGTTCCGGAGGGCCTCGACCTGACGACGGCCGCCGCGCTGCCCGAGGTGACGGCGACGGTGTGGTCGAACGTGTTCATGATCGCCCATCTGCGCCCGGGGGAGACCGTGCTGATCCACGGCGGCGCGAGCGGTATCGGCACCATGGCCGTCCAGCTGGCGAAGGCCGTGGGGGCCCGGGTGGCCGTGACCGCGGGCGGGCCGGACAAACTGGCGCGCTGCGCCGAGCTGGGCGCGGACATCCTGATCGACTACCGGGAACAGGACTTCGTCGAGGAGATCGAGAAGGCCACCGGCGGCGCCGGCGCGGACGTGATCCTCGACATCGTCGGCGCCAAGTACCTGGACCGCAACGTGAAGGCGCTCGCGGTCAACGGCCGCCTCGCCGTCATCGGCCTCCAGGGCGGCGTGAAGGGCGAGTTGAACCTCGGCGCGCTGCTCCGCAAGCGTGCGGCGGTCACCGCCACCTCGCTCCGGGGCCGCCCGCTCGGTGAGAAGGCCGCGATCGTGGCGGCCGTGCGTGAGCACGTGTGGCCGCTGATCGGCGCTGGCCGGGTACGAGCGGTCGTCGACCGTACGGTGCCGCTCGCCGACGCGGCGGAGGGCCATCGCGTCCTGGAGGCGGGCACACATGTGGGCAAGGTCGTGCTGACCGCGCCCGGCAAGGCCTGAACCGGCCGCCGGCGTCACCTGATCGTTGTGAGGGCCCGTCCCACCGTCGATGCGGTGGGACGGGCCCTCGTACGTGCCGTGCGGCTACAGGTACGGTCCGGAACGGATCGCGCCGTGCTGACCGCCCTCTTCCTCGTCGTGCGACGCGCCGGGCGGCAGCGCCCGCCGCATCTGCTCCAACTGCGCCCGCGCCGCCATCTGCTGGGCGAACAGCGCCGTCTGGATCCCGTGGAACAGACCCTCGAGCCAGCCGACCAACTGGGCCTGCGCGATCCGCAGTTCCGCCTCGGACGGGATGGCGTCGTCGGTGAAGGGAAGGGAGAGGCGCTCCAGTTCCTCGACGAGCTCGGGCGCGAGACCGTCCTCCAGCTCCTTGACCGAGCCGGCGTGGATCTCCTTGAGCCGTACCCGGCTCGCCTCGTCGAGAGGTGCTGCCCTGACCTCCTCCAGCAGCTGCTTGATCATGCTGCCGATGCGCATGACCTTGGCCGGTTGTTCGACCATTTCCGTCACCGGGACCTCGCGCGACTGGTCGTCACCTTCACCGCCGCTGAGGGCCATCCCGTCCTGTCCCACGACGAGGACGTGGGGGCTCTCCTGCGACCGTTCATTCCTCGGCATCTCCATGCCGTCCATTCTCTCGTACATATGCGTCACCACACGGTGTGCCCCCGTGGGAGAGTGATCCACCCTTCCACGGGGGCACAAACCGCTGGACATGGACCTGCCGGGCGGAACTCGGCCGTCGGATCGCCGGGTTTCGCCGGTCACGGCGGCCCGTCGCGCGCTGTTACGGCGCGCCACAGAGGAGCCACACCACGGCCACGTCGCGCCAGGCCGCTGTCACGTCACCCCGCTCACGGCATCCCGCTCACGTCGCCTCGCGCCGGGCGAGGGCGCCGCGGGAGCGGGTGACCAGGGCCGCGAGCAGCGCGGCGCCGACCGGGACCGCGACGAGCAGGGCGGCCAGCGTCGCCCAGGGCACGACGATCGGCACGTACGGCACCGAGCCCGTCCCGCCCCAGCCCTCGTCGAGAGCCCTCTCGTACCAGGTGATCTGCTGACGCTGCTCCGTGAGCCGCAGCCCGATCGCCGGCAGCACGCCGGCGGCCGAGCCGAGGACCACCCCCATCGCGGCCACCACCCCGCACTGGAAGCCGCTCAGCGTCCTGCGGACCCTCGGCGGGGCGCCGACCGCGGCCAGCGTCTTCAGATCGGCCTCCGCGTCCGCCTGGGCGAGCCCGGTGGCGATGCCCGCGGCGCCGATGGTGATCAGTCCGGCGAAGAGGGTCAGCGCCAGCAGGATGATGCTGTTCTCGCTGGTGTAGCCCTCCTCGATGTGGAGGTCGATCGCGGTGCCCGTCTTGTCCAGCTCGCCGTCGAGCCGCTGCCGCTGCTCGCTGCTGGGCATGGTGTCGGTCGTGTAGTACGCGCCGAACGGCGCCGTGGTCATGCCCGCGGCCTTGGCCGCCGACGGCGACAGCAGCAGGGGCAGGCCGTACGACTCCGACGTGTCCGGCATCTGGTGGGCGGTGAAGGTCTTCATCTCGCCGGGGATCTTCTCGCCCTTCTCGGCGGCCCGGTCCGCGGCGTCCGTGTCCGTGACCAGCCGGATGTCGACCTTCCCCCGGGCGTTGACGTTGCGCTTGTCGAAGGACACGACCTGGCCCGCGGCCAGGGCCTTCTCGGCGGCCGGGTCGTCGATGCCGAGGACCTTGAGCAGCTTGGCGTCACCGATCATCAGGCCGCCGTCGGCGTAGACCCCGCCGCCGTTGTTCTGCTCGCACCGCCAGTCCTCGGCCAGCTTGCGCCGTTCGGCCTTGGTGAACCTCTGCGCCGGGTCCTCGTCCGGCTTGGTCGGGTCCCAGGCCCACAGCGGGCACTCGTTCGCCTTGGGCACGACGATGTCGTAGCGGCCGCAGCCGTCCCCGTCGTCGAAGCGCGTGCAGCCCGGCTTGCCGACGACCAACCGGTCCACGTCCGCCCGCACGTCCACGGGCAGCAGCTTCTGGACCGTGTCGCGTACGGCGGGGACGTCCCGGCCGCCGCCCTCGTGGATCACCATGGAGACGGCGCCGTGGGGCAGTTGCGCCGTGTACTCGGCCTCGCCCTGGGCGTCACTGCTCGCGGCGTAGGTGGCGACGGCCACCGTTCCCGCGACGGCGGCCAGCACCGCGGCCACCGCGGGAGCCGTACGTCCCCGGTTGCGCACGGCGTCGCGCAGCGCGAGCCGGGGGGAGAGCGGCAGGATGCCGCCGATCCGGCCGAACAGGCCCACCAGGGCGGGAGTCAGCGCGACCACGCCCAGCTCGGCCAGGGCGCTGCCGCCCGCGACGACGGCGAACTGGTCCGTCATCGTCGATCCGTACAGGGCGATCGCCGCTCCGAGGGTCACCGCGATCAGGCCGACGACCGGCAGCACCCGGCTGCTGCGGCGCACGCCGCGGCGGCCGGTGAGCGAGGCGAGGACGGTCTGCCGGGACGAGGTGATGGCCGGGACGATCGCGGCCAGCAGACCGGTCAGCACGGCGAGCAGCGCGATGCCGAGCAGTTCCAGCGGCCGTACGTCGAAGTGGCCGAAGCGCTTGCCCATGTATCCCTCGAGCACGGGCTGCAGCAGATAGGTGAGGATCAGGCCGAGGACCGTGCCCACCACCGCGGCGGCGACACCGATCACCAGACCGCCGCCGAGGACGATGGCCCGGATGTGCCGCCGGTCGCCGCCGTTGGCGCCGACCAGTCCGAGCTGGCGGCGCGAGCGACGGGCGCCGACCGCGAAGGCGGGGCCGGCCAGCAGACAGATCTCCAGCATCGCCAGGCCGACGACGGTGCCGACCGCGGCGAGCGCGGCGGCCTTCGCGGCCGTGCTCGCCTCGAAGTTGCCCCAGCCCTCCTGCCGGAAGAGCGGCACCTCGGAGTCGGCCGGCGGGTTGAGCGCCACCGCCCTCGAACTGACCTTCACACCCTTGGCGTTGATGTCCTTGACGATGTTCCACGTGAAACCACCGGAAACGGTCGCCAGGATCGTCGTCGAGGGCGAGGTGCCGGAGAATCCCCCGGCCTTCAGCGCCTTGTCGAGCGGCGCGAGCATCGCGCCCGGCAGCGCGTTGACCTGGTCCGTGTCCAGCGCGTTCGGAAGCTCGTACGAGCCGACGATGCGGTACGGACGGTCGAAGCCGCGCGCGGTGACCGCGGAGCCCACCTTCAGGCCGCTGCTCTCGAGGAAGTGAGTGGTCGCGGCGACCTCGTCGGCCTTCTGCGGCAGCCGGCCGTCGACGACGTCCAGGATGCCCTCGGCCATCGGGTCGGTGGCCTTGAGCTCACGGATCTCGGTGTGCAGGAGACCGTGCGTGGTACGGAGCTTCGCGGAACCGGTGGTGTCCGTCAGCGTCTTGGCGCCCGCGGGCAGGGCCTTCGCGAGGTCCGCCCTCCCGTCCGGCCACGGCTTGTCGGAGAAGTCGGCGACCGGGCTGTAGTTGGTGCCGTCCGGGGACTGCATGATCGGCTCGCCGCCCATGCCCGGGTCGGAGAGCCTGCCGTCGGCGGCGCCGAGAGAGCGCTCGAGGCTCTGCTCGGTGGAGAGCTGGGAGCTTCGGACGGTGAGGTCCGCGGCGCTCACCCCGACGATGGGGAGGGCGATCATGGACAGGACGAGGAAGCTGCGTCCCTTGGAGCGCCAGGCGTCGCGGCGCGCGATCCTGATCGCGGCACGCCAGGAGTGGTACCAGGTCATCACAGTTCTGCCGCCTGGCCGGAGAGCAGCGAGTCGGCCTGGCTGCGGACGGTCTGGTCGACGACCGCGCCGTCGCGCAGGAACACCACGCGGTCAGCCCAGGCGGCGAAGCGCGGCTCGTGGGTGACGAGGATGCCGGCGGCGCCGGCGTCGCAGCGCGAGCGCAGCAGGGCGAGGACGGACTCGCCGGTCTCCGAGTCCAGGGCGCCGGTCGGCTCGTCGGCGAGGACGAGGCGGCGGTCGCCCACGAGGGCGCGGGCGATGGCGACGCGCTGCTGCTGGCCGCCGGACATCTCGTCCGGGAAGCGGTCGGCGAGGTGCCCGAGCTCCATCTCCTCGAGAGCGGCGACGGCTTCGCCGCGGGCCTTGCGGGCGGAGACGCCGTCGAGCTCGCGCGGCAGGGCGACGTTCTCCGCGGCGGTGAGGGCGGGGATGAGGTTGTAGTCCTGGAAGACGTAGCCGATGCTGCGGCGGCGCAGCGCGGCGAGCGTCTTGCGGTCGGCGGTCGTGATGTCGGTGTTCTCGACGATCACCCGCCCGGAGGTCGGGGTGTCGAGGCCGCCCGCGATGGTCAGGAGTGTGGACTTGCCGGAGCCGGACGGGCCCATGACGGCGACGAGTTCGCCGGGGAAGACGTCGAGGTTGATGCCGCGCAGAGCGTGCACCTCGGTGGCGCCGCTGCCGTGCACCCGGGTGAGCTGCTGGAGTTGCAGGACGGGTGGCTGTGACGGCTGAGACTGCTGTGAAACCTGTTCGGACACGAGTGGGTCCCCCCTTGGACGGACGCGTACACACGAGCGGTGTACGGAGAGGTGATACGAGCGGTGAACGGGCCGGCCGGCGGGCCGATGCGGTTCGGTGAGCCCCGCCGGCCCGCCAGGCCGGTATGTGCGGGCGGTGTGTGTGGTGGAGCGGCCGGTACGGCGCCGGGGCGCGCAGCCGGAGGGTCGGTGCCGCCGGGTGCCGTACATGGGCGGGGCCGGGGCTCCGGGGCGGGCCTGAGCCCTCCCTTCCGGATCGTGGGCGACGGGCCTAGTCGGCGGGCGCGGGACGCCTGCCGGTGGCCGCGGCCGCCTGAGGGGCCGGCCCGGCCGGCACGGCGGCACCGGCCCCCGATCCGGCACCGGCCCCCGATCCGGCACCGGCCCCCGATCCGGCACCGGCCCCCGATCCGGCACCGGCCCCGGCCCCGGCTCCGCGCCCGGCCGCACCGGCGGCCGAGAGCCTGATGAGCCGGACCTCGCAGTGGTCGAGCCAGCGGGCCTCCGCCTCGGTCTGGAAGATCAGCTGTTCCAGCACGAGCAGCCAGGCGATGTCGTCCCGCTCCTGTGAGCCCCCGCTCTCGATGGCGGCGAGAGCCTGGGCCTTCAGGCGGGTGTAGTCCTGCATCGCGTTCACCGTGTGGTGGCGCTGGGACTGGATGACGGCGCGGATGTCCACCCCGGGCGCGCCGACCGCCATCGCGAGCTTGATGGCCAGTTCGTCACGGGGCGGGCTGCTGCGGTCCACCGGCGTCTCGAACCAGGTGCGGAGCTCGGAGCGGCCGGCGTCCGTGATGACGTAGAGCGCGTGTCCTGCCTCGTCCTCGCCGCTCTGCGCGACCATGCCGTCGCGCTCCAGGCGGCCCAGCGTCGTGTAGACCTGGCCCACGTTCAGGGGCCAGGTGGCACCCGTGCGGGACTCGAACTCCGAGCGGAGCTGAGACCCGTAGCGGGGGCCGTGTTCGAGCAGGGCGAGGAGCCCGTGGCGAATGGACATACTCAGTATGTATACCGAGTATGTCCCTCGCGGCAACCATCGCTGGACGGAGAACCGGCGTCCGTCCTGAGAGGGAGGCGGCGGTCAGCGGCGCCGCAGCCGCACGCCGAGGAAGCCGATGCCGAGACCCATCAGAGCCATCCCGACGCCGAGCGACAGCGGCGAGATCTCCTGGGCGACGGGTACGGGTGTCCCCTGAGGTGCCTGGTGGCGGGCGGCGGCGGGCTCACTCCGGTCCGGCGCCGGTGTCGGCGCGACCCAGGCGTCGCCCGGCTCGTCCGACTCGAGTGCCTCGTCCTCCGGAGGGAGGGTGTCCGCGGAGGGCTCCCCGTCGCGGGTCGGCCTGCCCTCGGCGGACCTGGACGGCGAAGCGGGCCGCGAGGACTTCGCCGCCGTGGCGCTCGCCGACGGCGGTACCGCCGCGGCGGGCGTACGCGAGGGGGTCGCCGACGGGGTGGTGCTCGTGCTCGGCGACGGTGTCACCTGCCGGCCGGGACGCGGGCGCCCCTCACCGGCCTGGCGTCCCGCGAGCGAGGCAGAGGCCGTCGGCTTCGGGGACTTCTCGGGGGCCTTCGGCTCGTCGGCGGCGTACGCGACGGGCGCGGGCGCGAGCAGCAGCAGCAGCGAAGCAACGGTGATCGCGCATCGCGTGTGCAGTCCTGGAGTCTCTGGAGTCACCGGATTGACCCCTCCCCGTGCCGAGGTGCCGCTGCCGACATATCGGACTCAGGGTCACATGGCGGAGTGCCTCCGGCATCCCGGCCCTCGACGCCGCCGGCCCGGACCAGGCCGACGCCCGGCCGCCGGCACCGGCACAACGGCCCCGCCCCGCACAGCACCGCGGCCCGGCACGCAGGTGCGTACCGGGCCGTTCGCGCGGACGGCACCCCTGCGGGCGCCGCGGAGTGCTTACTCCGGATAGCCGCTGGAGACCTCGAGGGTGAAGTTGGCCTTCTCCGGGTCGACCTCCGTGTTGGCGAGCGGGAACTGCGAGATCACCACGCCCTCGCCCCACTGGCCGTTCGCCTTCTCCCGCTCGGTGAACGTCCAGCCCGCGGCTTGCAGGCACGCCTTGACGGAGAGGATGTCCTTGTAGACGAAGTTGGGAGCGTCGACCTTGGAGGGGTCGTTGTAGCTCTCCCGCGCCTCCGAGCACTCGGTGCTCTTCATCGTGCGCTCGCGCTCCGGACCCTTGTAGCCCGCCTTCGCCGACTCGCTCGTCGTCGGGTCGCCGCCGGCCTCCGTGCCCGGGTCCTTGTCCTTGCCGTTCAGCGTGATCGCCGTGATCAGACCGCCGATGGCCAGCACCGCGACCGCGATGGCGCCCACGAGCACCGGCATGTTCCGCTTCCCGCCGCCGTTGCCCCCGGCGGGCGGCTGATGGTGCTGGTGCTGCGAGATCGTGTACGGCGGCGGGGTGCTGGCCGCCGGAGGCTGCGACTGGTACGCCGGGGCCGGCGTCGGGTAGCCGTAGTGCGGGGCAGGTGCGGGCGCCGGCGTGGGCGCCCCGTACGGGCCGGGCTGGTACGGCGTCTGGACGGCGCTCTGCGGTGCCGGGGCCGACTGGTCGAGCGGCGGGAAGACGGCGGAACCGACGCCCGCGCCGCTGGTCGCCGGTGCGCCGGTGATGATCACCGGAGCGCCCGTCTGCCCGGCGCCCGCGACCCGCGCGCACTCGTCGCGCATGGCCGCCGCGCTCGGAAACCGCTCGTTCGGGTTCTTCTTCAGCGCCCGCGCCACCAGTGCGTCCATCGCGGGAGTGACGGAGCGGTTGATGCTGGAGGGCGCGACCGGCTCCTCCTGCACATGCGCGTACGCGATGGCCAGCGGCGAGTCCGCGTCGAACGGCAGTCGGCCGGTCAGCAGCTGGAAGAGCATGATGCCGACCGAGTACAGGTCGGAGCGGGCGTCCACGCCGCGCCCCAGCGCCTGCTCGGGCGACAGGTACTGCGGGGTGCCGACGACCATGCCGGTCTGCGTCATCGAGGTGACGCCCGACTGCATGGCGCGGGCGATGCCGAAGTCCATCACCTTGACGATGCCGCGCTTGGTCATCATCACGTTGCCGGGCTTGATGTCGCGGTGGACCAGGCCCATCTCGTGGCTGGTCTCCAGCGCGGCCAGCACGTCGGCGGTGACCTTGAGCGCCTTGTCGGCGGGCATCGCGCCGTACTGCCGGATGTCCGTGGCCAGTACGGAGCCGAGCGGCTGGCCCTCCACGTACTCCATGACGATGTACGGCATCACGCCGCCGTCCCCCGAGGCGGAGCCGCTGTATGTCACAGCGTCCTCACCCGTGTCGAAGACGGACACGATATTGGTGTGGGAGAGCTTGGCCACGGCCTGCGCCTCGCGCCGGAACCGCTCGCGGAACGACTGCTCGCGCCCCAGCTCCGAATGGAGCGTCTTGATGGCGACCTGGCGGTCGAGCGCCGAGTCGTAAGCCAGATAGACGGAGGCCATTCCGCCTTCGCCGAGCAGATCGCGAAGCTGATACCGGCCGCCCGCCACGGAACCACCCGCATAGCGGCCCTGCGCGCCGTCCTGGCTCATGACTGTGCATCCCCCTCGGCGCGGTGGCCGGATCGACCGGCCCGCGATGGCTTGCTGCTGCGTGGCGATCCTGGCCTCGAGCACCGAGAAACCTGGACCGTGATCCCGTATTACGGGGCAAGTCTGCCGCAGGGGTCCGACACGTCAAGCCAGGGGCCCGTTCCGTGACCGTACGCACAACAAGCGTCTCGGAAGCGTTACAGGAACCGGATGGAATTTGCGCCGCCCGGCGCGGAGAAGGTTTGATGGCCGGTCTCTCTCGGATCCGGCCTGCCGCGCCAAGGCTGTAGCGTGACGTGGCACAGCACCACGAGCAATGGCACCCCCGCAAGCACAGTACGCGCGCGGACAGATACGACGGCGAGGACTGATGGCACCCGAACCCGGAGCAGACGGCAGCGGAGTGCCGGATTCTGCGGACGCCTGGGGTGTCGGCGGACTGGTCGGCGACGGCCGCTACCGCTTGACGCACCGTCTCGGCCGCGGCGGAATGGCGGAGGTGTTCGCGGCGGAGGACGTACGGCTCGGCCGCACCGTCGCCGTCAAGCTCCTGCGCGCCGATCTCGCGGAGGACCCGGTCTCCAAGGCCCGCTTCACGCGGGAGGCCCAGTCGGTCGCCGGCCTCAACCACCATGCGGTGGTGGCGGTCTACGACTCCGGCGAGGACGTCGTGGGCAGCCAGACCGTCCCCTACATCGTGATGGAGCTGGTCGAGGGGCGCACGATCCGCGATCTGCTCCTCAACGCGGAGGCCCCGCCGCCCGAGCAGGCCCTGATCATCGTCTCGGGCGTCCTCGAGGCGCTCGCGTACTCCCACCAGCACGGCATCGTGCACCGCGACATCAAGCCCGCCAACGTCATCATCACCCACTCCGGCGCGGTCAAGGTGATGGACTTCGGCATCGCGCGCGCCCTGCACGGCGCGCAGTCGACGATGACCCAGACCGGCATGGTCATGGGCACGCCGCAGTACCTCTCTCCCGAGCAGGCCCTCGGCAAGGCCGTCGACCACCGCTCCGACCTGTACGCGACCGGCTGCCTGCTGTACGAACTGCTCGCCCTGCGCCCCCCGTTCACCGGTGAGACGCCGCTCTCCGTCGTCTACCAGCACGTGCAGGACATCCCGGTGCCGCCGTCGGACGTCTCGGACGCCGTGCCGCCCGAGCTCGACGGTCTGGTCATGCGCTCCCTCGCGAAGGACCCGGACGACCGGTTCCAGAGCGCCGAGGAGATGCGCGGGCTGATCCAGTACGCGCTGCAGATGCTCCAGCAGCAGGGCAGCCACAACGGCGGCTGGAACACCGGCCCGGTCCATCTGTACGAGGACGGCACCTCGGCGACCAGGGGCATGACCGGCGCGACCGCCGCGCACCCCGGCCACGGCGAGACGTCGCAGGGTCCGATCCTCCCGCCGATGAACCCGAACGACGGGAGCTACAACGGCGGTTACGGCGGCGGACAGCGCGGAAACGGCGGGGGCGGGCGCGGCAAGGTGTGGCTGCTCGCCGCGCTCGCCGTGATCGCGGTCGTCGCCGGCATCGCGTTCGCGCTCGACAAGGCCGGCGACCCCGGCGGCAACAGCCCGGGTGACGGCAAGACGGTCTCCGAGTCGCCGAGCACGACGCCGGAGGAGACCCCGTCGCCGACGGAGCAGGAGACCGAGCAGTCAGAGGACCCGGACACGTCCACCGGCGGCAACCAGTGGCCGACCTGGACCCCGTCGGACCAGCCGTCGTTCACCCCGAGCACGCCGCAGACGCCGTCCGACGAGCCGACGCCGACGGACCCCACCGACGCCCCGACGGATGCCCCGACGGACGACCAGAGCGACGATCCGACGGGCGACCCGACCGGTGGAACCCCGACGGGCGGTCCGACCGGCGAGCCGACGGGCAACTCTGGCGGCGACGACGGCCAGGAGTGACACGGGGCCTCGCCGCGGCCGGCCGAACCGCCGGCCGCGTCACCCCGCGAACGCCTCGCACACCGCCTCGTACTCCTTCGTCCACCAGACCGCCAGGGCCGACACCGCGGGAAACAGCGGGTCGGCCCTTCGGTCGTGCAGCTGGTAGCGCCAGCGCAGTATCCAGAAGTCGTTGAGCCGCTCCCACCACACCCGGTGGACGGCCGCCCGCAGTTCGGCCGTGTCGGCGCCCGTCGCCCGCCGGTAGGCCCGCGCGTACGCCCGGACCTTCATGAGCTCCAGCCGGCCGTTCGGCGTGACGAAGAAGATCACCGCGGCCCGTACCGCCTCCTCCGCCCTCGGCTGGACCCCCAGCCGGTCCCAGTCGACGATCGCGGCCGGTTCGGCGCCCCGATAGAGCAGGTTCAGCGGGTGGAAGTCGCCGTGCACCCAGCCGCCCGCGCCGCCCGGCGGCGGCCTGCGGCCGGCGTGGCGTTCGAGCAGCGCGCGCCGCTGCAACAGGCGGTGCTCCGCGAGGGTGTCGAAGGAGTCACGCGGCCGGGCGGACCGGGTCAGCTCCAGCAGCTCCTCGATGAGGGCGAACGTCTCGTCGGGGTCGGCGCTGCCGTGCTCGGTGCGTTCCTGCGCGCCGGTGTCCATGACCTGGGCCAGGCCGGTGTGGACGAGGCCGAGGAGCGATCCGAGCCGCCGCGACTGGCCCGCGCTGAGCTGGGCGCCGCTGCGGTGGCGGCCCTCGATCCAGGGGTGCAGGGCGTAGCAGTGGCCGCCGATCACGGCGACCGTGGCCCCGTCGCCGTCCGCCAGCGGCGGGGCGACGGGCACGTGGAGGGCCTGCAGCCGCCGGGTCGCCCGGTGCTGGCGGGTGATGGCCTCGTGGTCGCCGTCGAGGTGGTGCTTGAGGAAGTACGCCCCGCGGGTGGTCGAGAGGCGGTAACCGCGATTCAGGAGCCCCTGGGTGACGGGTTTGCAGGAGAGGGGTTCGCCCGGGTTCTCGTAGCGGCGCAGAAGCGCGGTGACGGGCGGAGCGGTATCAGATGAGCGCGGCACCCGCCAGATGTTAGATCACGGAATGTGCCGCTCCGGCTGCTCGCCGGACCGGTCCATCGTGTGCACGGTGACGAAGCGCGGTTCGATGCGCAGATGGGCCGGCCGGAACTCCTGGTCGTCGATCCGACACGGGCACGGCCCGGGACGCTCCAGCTCCTCGTCCGTCGGCCGGGCCGTCTCTGCGGTGCCGGTGAACTGGACCGACCACAGCTCCGCCGCCCCGAGCCGAGGTTGTCCGCGCCGTACGCCACCACGCTGCCGCAGCGTGCCCGCTGGTGGTCGAAGGCCGCGTACGGGCGCAGCAGGACCCGGCCGTCCGTCACGATGTGGCGGGCCGGTGCCAGGAAGGGCATGGCGCGGAGGCTGGCGGCCGGCCGGCCGCACGGGACGCGGTCCAGCGGCTCGACGGTGTGGAGTCCTCGGGGGACATGAATTCCACTCTGCGTGACCGACGACTCCGCCGTGCAGGGTCACCGGCCCCCAACCGCCGGGACCAAGGTTCCGGAACGGGGCGTGACGCCGTTAGCCCGAACGAGTGATGACACGGGCCTCGGCCTGCTGACGGCGCTGGTCAAATCGAGGGACGCGCGAGCACCGTCCCCGGACACCGCCCTCCCCGAGCGCTGAGTTGTTCCGGCGCTCCGCATCCAGCCTCGCCACGAACGCGGCCGCCTGCGCCCGCCGCTCCATGCCCAGCTTGGACAGCAGGCTGGAGACGTAGTCCCTGATGGTCTTCTCGGCGAGGTGGAGCCGTTCCCCGATGGCGCGGTTGGTGAGCCCCTCGCCGATCAGGTCCAGAATCCGGCGCTCCTGGTCGGTGAGGTTCGCGAGTCGGGCGTCGCCGCTCGGCCTGCCGCCGTCCCGCAGCCGCTCCAGCACCCGGGCTGTGGCCACCGGGTCGAGCAGTGACTTTCCGGCCGCGACGTCGCGAACCGCCGTCAGCAGCTCGTTGCCGCGGATCGCCTTCAGCACATATCCGGAGGCCCCGGCCATGATCGCGTCGAAGAGGGCCTCGTCGTCGGCTAAGGACGTGAGCATCAGGCACTTGATGTTCTCGTTGCGCGAACGGACCTCGCGGCAGACCTGGACGCCGCTTCCGTCCGGCAGGCGCACGTCCAGCACGGCGACGTCGGGCTCCGTCGCGGGGATCCTGACCAGGGCGTCTTCTGCGGTGCCGGCCTCGCCGACCACCTCGATACCGGGCTCCGCCGCGAGAAGTTCATGAACGCCACGCCGCACCACTTCATGGTCGTCCAGTAGGAATACCGTGATTTTTCCTGTTTCGTGCACAAAGGGAGTCTCACATATTGAGTCTTCCCGTGCCGGGGGTGGCCGGTATACCGTGCCCGTGTTCCGGCGGCCTGCAGGGCTGTGACCAGTGGTTGTTCCCCTATTTCTCGATTTACTTGGAAATCCAAGCAAAATCGCAGGTCAAATGGGGTTTCGCAGTAATGCTGCCCACTGGGTAACGTGCCTGTGACAGGACGTTCGCCGGGACACCTGTCACGCCCGACCTCCGGCCTTGCCGCACACACCCCGTGCGCGGGCCGGGAAGCGGGCGAGCCGCACTGGTTTCCGGCGGACCCCGGGGGCCGGACCGACGGAGGAGCACGCACGTGACCGTGGAGAGCACTGCTGCCGCGCGTAAACCGCGACGCGCCAGTAAGCGCGCCAGCGCCAGCGCCGCCAAGAAGCCGCAGAGTTCCGAGCCCCAGCTCGTACAGCTGCTGACGCCCGAGGGCGAGCGCGTCCAGCACCCCGAGTACGACATCGACCTGACCGCCGACGAGCTGCGCGCGCTGTACCGGGACATGGTTCTGACCCGCCGCTTCGACGCCGAGGCCACCGCCCTGCAGCGCCAGGGCGAGCTGGGTCTGTGGGCGTCGCTGCTGGGCCAGGAGGCCGCCCAGATCGGCTCCGGCCGCGCCCTGCGCGACGACGACTACGTCTTCCCGACCTACCGCGAGCACGGCGTCGCCTGGTGCCGCGGGGTCGACCCGACGAACCTGCTGGGCATGTTCCGGGGTGTGAACCACGGTGGCTGGGACCCGACCGTCAACAACTTCCACCTGTACACGATCGTCATCGGCTCGCAGACGCTGCACGCCACGGGCTACGCCATGGGCGTCGCCAAGGACGGCGCCGACTCGGCCGTGATCGCGTACTTCGGCGACGGCGCCTCGAGCCAGGGCGATGTCGCGGAGTCGTTCACGTTCTCCGCGGTCTACAACGCCCCGGTCGTGTTCTTCTGCCAGAACAACCAGTGGGCGATCTCCGAGCCGACCGAGCGGCAGACCCGCGTCCCGCTGTACCAGCGCGCGCAGGGCTACGGCTTCCCCGGCGTCCGCGTCGACGGCAACGACGTGCTGGCCTGCCTGGCCGTCACCCGTTCCGCCCTGGAGCGGGCCCGCCGCGGCGAGGGCCCGACGCTCGTCGAGGCCTTCACGTACCGGATGGGCGCGCACACCACCTCCGACGACCCCAGCAAGTACCGGCACGACGACGAGCGGGCGGCCTGGGAGGCCAAGGACCCGATCCTTCGGCTGCGTACCTACCTCGAGGCGGAGGGCCACGCCGACGAGGCGTTCTTCACCTCCCTCGACGAGGAGAGCGACACGCTCGCCAAGCGGGTGCGCGAGGCGGTGCGGGCCATGCCCGACCCCGAGGACATGGCGATGTTCGACCACGTCTACGCGGACGGGCACGCGCTCGTCGACGAGGAGCGCGTGCAGTTCGCTGCGTACCACGCATCGTTCGCCGAGGAGGGCAAGTAAGCCATGGCTGTACAGAAGCTTCCCCTCGCGAAGGCGCTCAACGAGTCGCTCCGCAAGGCCCTCGAGACCGACCCCAAGGTCCTGATCATGGGTGAGGACGTCGGCAAGCTCGGCGGCGTCTTCCGGATCACCGACGGGCTGCAGAAGGACTTCGGCGAGGAGCGGGTCATCGACACCCCGCTCGCCGAGTCCGGCATCGTCGGCACCGCGATCGGCATGGCCCTGCGCGGCTACCGCCCCGTGGTCGAGATCCAGTTCGACGGCTTCGTCTTCCCCGCGTACGACCAGATCGTCACGCAGCTGGCCAAGATGCACGCCCGTGCGCTCGGCAAGATCAAGCTGCCGGTCGTCATCCGCATCCCCTACGGCGGCGGCATCGGCGCGGTCGAGCACCACTCCGAGTCCCCGGAAGCGCTCTTCGCGCACGTCGCCGGACTCAAGGTGGTCTCCCCGTCGAACTCCTCCGACGGATACTGGATGCTCCAGCAGGCCATCCAGAGCGACGACCCGGTGATCTTCTTCGAGCCGAAGCGCCGCTACTGGGACAAGGGCGAGGTCGACACCGAGGCCATCCCCGACCCGCTCCACGTCGCGCGCGTCGCCCAGGCCGGCTCCGACATCACGCTGGCCGCCTACGGTCCGATGGTGAAGGTCTGCCTCGAGGCGGCCGCCGCCGCGGCCGAGGAGGGCAAGTCGGTGGAGGTCCTCGACCTGCGCTCGATGTCCCCGATCGACTTCGACGCCGTCCAGACGTCCGTCGAGAAGACCGGGCGGCTGGTCGTGGTCCACGAGGCCCCCGTCTTCTACGGCTCCGGCGCGGAGATCGCCGCTCGCATCACCGAGCGGTGCTTCTACCACCTGGAGGCCCCGGTGCTGAGGGTCGGCGGCTTCCACGCCCCGTACCCGCCGGCACGGCTCGAGGAGGAGTACCTTCCGGGTCTGGACCGGGTGCTGGACGCCGTCGACCGCTCGCTCGCGTACTGAGGAGTGCCGTGACCATGACGCAAGACACTTCCCTCCGCTTCCGCGAGTTCAAGATGCCCGACGTGGGCGAGGGACTCACCGAGGCCGAGATCCTCAAGTGGTACGTCCAGCCGGGCGACACCGTCACCGACGGCCAGGTCGTGTGCGAGGTGGAGACGGCGAAGGCGGCCGTCGAGCTGCCGATCCCGTACGACGGCGTGGTGCACGAGCTGCGCTTCGCCGAGGGCACCACCGTCGACGTCGGCACCTCGATCATCACGATCGACGTGGCGCCCGGCAGCGACGAGGCGGCGCCCGCGGAGGCCGCGGCCGTCCCCGCCGCGCAGACCGAGGCGTCCCCGGTGGCCGAGGCCGCCGCCGAGGCGGAGGAGGACAAGCCGAAGGGCCGCCAGCCCGTCCTCGTCGGCTACGGCGTCGCCGAGTCCTCCACCAAGCGCAGGCCCCGCAAGCAGGCCGGCGCTCCCGAGCAGACCGAGGCCGCCGCCGCGATCCAGGCGGAGATGAACGGCCACGGCACTCAGGCGGCGCCGCGTCCGCTCGCCAAGCCCCCGGTGCGCAAGCTCGCCAAGGACCTCGGCATCGACCTGGCGACGGTCACCCCGACCGGCCCCGACGGCATCATCACCCGCGAGGACGTCCACGCGGCCGCCGCGCCGGAGCCCGCCCCGGCCGCCGCCACCCCCGAGCCGGCCCCGGCTCCGGTCCAGGCCACCCCCGAGCCCGCCGCGGCAGGCGCGCGCGAGACCCGCGTGCCGATCAAGGGCGTACGGAAGGCGACCGCGTCCGCGATGGTCGGCAGCGCGTTCACCGCGCCGCACGTCACGGAGTTCGTGACGCTCGACGTGACGCGCACCATGAAGCTCGTCGAGGAGCTCAAGGCCGACAAGGACATGGCAGGGCTCCGGGTCAACCCGCTGCTGCTCATCGCCAAGGCCCTGCTGGTCGCGATCAAGCGGAACCCGGAGGTCAACGCGGCCTGGGACGAGGCCAACCAGGAGATCGTGCAGAAGCACTACGTCAACCTGGGCATCGCGGCGGCCACGCCGCGCGGTCTGATCGTCCCGAACATCAAGGACGCGCACGACAAGACCCTGCCGCAGCTCGCCGAGTCCCTGGGCGAGCTGGTCGCCACGGCCCGCGAGGGGAAGACCACCCCGGCGGCGATGCAGGGCGGCACGGTGACCATCACCAACGTCGGCGTCTTCGGCGTCGACACCGGTACGCCGATCCTGAACCCGGGCGAGTCGGCCATCCTCGCGGTCGGTGCGATCAAGCTCCAGCCGTGGGTCCACAAGGGCAAGGTGAAGCCCCGCCAGGTCACCACGCTGGCGCTCTCCTTCGACCACCGCCTGGTCGACGGCGAGCTCGGCTCCAAGGTCCTCGCGGACATCGCGGCGATCCTGGAGAACCCGAAGCGCCTCATCACCTGGGCGTGACGGCCTGAAGTCCTGACGGCCTGAAGTCCCGTTCCACGTGAAACACCCGGCCGGGCCCCTGCCCGGCCGGGTGTTCGCGTCTCCGCCGCCCGGCGACCGTCCCGCCGGGAGGCGTCTCCCCGGCCGGCAGCGCCTGCCGCGGAGACGCGTGCCCGACGCACCTGCCCTGAGCCGGTAGACGCCGAGCCGCGTCCGTATCCCGGACGCGGCTTTCTGGTTGAACGCTGTTGTATCTAAGCTGTGTGCATGTCCGCCGCCGCCACCGTGAAGCAGCCCCCTGCCGCAGAACGCGTCTACACCCACATCAAGCAGGCCGTCCTCGATCGCCGTTACGAGGGCGGGACCCTGCTCACCGAAGGTGAACTGGCCGAAGCCGTGGGGGTGTCCCGCACCCCCGTACGGGAAGCGCTGCTCAAGCTCGAGGTGGAAGGGCTCATCAAGCTCTACCCGAAGAAGGGCGCACTCGTTCTCGCCGTCTCCGCGCAGGAGATCCGGGACGTGGTCGAAACCCGGCTGCTGGTCGAGGAGTTCGCGGTGCGCAAGGCGGTGCCGGCGCCCGCCGCGCTCGTCGTACGCCTGGAGGAGCTGCTGGCCGAGCAGCGGTGTCACGCCGATGCCGGCGACCTCGCCGCCTTCGCCGTCAGCGACCGCTGCTTCCACGCCGAGATCGTCAAGCACGCCGGCAACGAGATCCTCTCCCGGCTCTACGACCAACTCCGCGACCGCCAGCTCCGGATGGGCGTCGCGATGATGCAGGCCCTCCCCGACCGGGTCTCACGCAACTACGAGGAGCACGCCGAGATCCTGGACCGGATCAAGGCGGGCGACGCGGAGGGCGCGGCAGGCTGTGTGCGCGTCCACCTCGGCCGGGTCGAAGTACTCGTCCGGGACGCGGGCCGGTGAGCCCCACCCCGGTCTCCCTGCCCGGCGATCCGCCCGGCGGCCGGCGGGCCGCCGCGGTGTGGGGCATCGGCGTGGCCGTCTACTTCGTCGCGGTCATCTTCCGTACCAGCCTCGGCGTCGCCGGACTCGACGCCGCCGACCGCTTCGGCGTCAACGCCTCCGCCCTGTCCACCTTCTCCATCCTCCAACTGCTGGTCTACGCGGGCATGCAGATACCCGTCGGCCTCATGGTCGACCGGCTGGGCACCAAGAAGGTGCTCACCATCGGCGTGGTCCTCTTCACCGTCGGCCAGCTCGGCTTCGCCCTGTCGCCCTCGTACGGGACGGCGCTCGCGGCCCGCGCGCTCCTCGGCTGCGGCGACGCGATGACCTTCATCAGCGTGCTGCGCCTCGGCTCCCGCTGGTTCCCGGCCCGGCGCGGCCCGCTCATCGGACAGGTCGCCGCGCTCTTCGGCATGGCGGGCAACCTCGTCTCGACCCTCTTCATCGCCCGCATGCTGCACGGCATGGGCTGGACGGCCACCTTCGCGGGCAGCGCGGCCGCCGGAGTGCTGGTGCTGGTGCTGCTCTCGCTCTTCCTCTCCGACCACCCCGAGGGCCACGAACCGCCGCCCGCACGGCACGCGGGACCCGCCTTCGTGCGGAAGCAGATCGCCGCGTCGTGGCGTGAGCCCGGTACCCGGCTCGGCATGTGGGTCCACTTCACGACCCAGTTCCCCGGCATGGTGTTCCTGCTGCTGTGGGGCATGCCGTTCCTGGTCGAGGCACAGGGCATGTCCCGGGAGGGCGCGGGCGGCCTGCTGACGCTGGTGGTGCTCTCCAACATGCTGGTGGGCCTGGTGTACGGGCAGGTCATAGCCCGGCACCATGCGGCACGGGTCCCGCTGGCGCTCGGCACGGTCGGCTCCACCGCGACCCTATGGGCCGTCACCATCGCCTACCCGGGCGGCCCGGCCCCCATGTGGCTGCTCGTCACACTCTGTACGGTGCTCGGCGCGTGCGGGCCGGCGTCGATGATCGGGTTCGACTTCGCCCGCCCGGCCAACCCGCCGGAACGGCAGGGGACGGCGTCCGGAATCGTCAACATGGGCGGTTTCATCGCCTCGATGACAACGTTGCTCGCGGTGGGACTTCTGCTGGACGCGACCGGCGGCGACTACCGGATCGCCTTCTCGTCGGTCTTCGTGCTGGAGGCGCTCGGCGTCGCCCAGATCCTGCGGCTGCGCGGGCGCACCGCGCGGCGCGAGCGCGAACGCCTGGTGGCCAGCCGGGTCGAGGCGGTGCACGTCCCGGCGTGACGGCCGCCGGCACGGGTGAGGGCGTACGGGGCGTGACGGATGCGCCCCCGGGACTCAGGCGCTCCGGGAGCCGCCGTCACGCCCCGTACGTGGCTACGGCGTGACGGCGAACGCGCGCAGGATGGCCTCCGCCAGCTCCGTGTCCCCGTCGACCTTGATCCGGTCGGGCACCGCGGTGGCCCGGACGCGTCCGCAGGCCAGCCGGTAGTACGTCTCCCAGTCCATGCCGATGGTCGCCTGCGGGCCCAGCGACGGGGAGCCGTCGATCGAGCCGCGGCCGTCGGAGTCCACCCGCACGGTCCGCAGGAACTCGACCGGCCCGTGCACGTCGAAGACGACGGCCGAATTCGCGGGCGCGCCCGCCTCCTTGGCGACGACCTTGGGCAGGCCCTGGAGCAGGACGTCGCGGGCGATGTAGGCGCCCGGGGAGTCGAGGTTGCCCGGCTTGTTCAACGCGGACCGCAGGTCCTGTTCGTGCACCCACGTGTCGAAAGCGCGCATCCGGTAGGCGAGTTCGAGCGGCTGCTCGGCGCCGAGCGGTGCGCGGACCTTGGTCTCCGGGCTGCGGTTCTCGTTCCGCAGCTGCCGCGCCCGGCGGATCATCGTGTACTCGAGCTCGGAGGTCATCTCCGGCGCCGTGTGGTGTCGGCGCACATCGACCTGCATCTCCATGTAGCGGGCGAACTCACTCTGCACATGGTAGAGATCGCGCGGCAGCGAGTGGATCGGCCGCGGGTCCCCGAGCATCTCGCACTCCATGCCGATGACGTGCGAGACGATGTCCCGCACCGACCAGCCCGGGCACGGCGTGGCGCGGTTCCACTCGCCCTCGACGAGCGGCCCGACCAGCTCGGCTATCGCTTCGACGGCGTGGGTCCAGGCATCGGCGTAGTTCTGGAGGTTGGGATGGACGGTCACGGGACCCCTCGGCGGTCGTACGCGGACAAACTGGACTGGCAGCGCTGTGGGGGTCCGGGGGTGGCCCCCGGATGAGCACAGTACGCTGCCCGAAGGCACCCCGGCAGTGCTTTCGTGTGACGATCGTAGGCCCGTGTTGACGGCTCGAATGCCAGGACGGTGGTAGTGTGCGCGCCTCCCTCATCCAGATCGCGGTAGAAACGGACGAATCGGTCGATTCCCGTAGGCGGCGCGTGGCCGCGCTGGTGCGGGAACAGGCGGACGCCGAACTGGTGGTCCTGCCGGAGCTGTGGCCCGTCGGAGCCTTCGCCTACCAGCAGTTCGAGCAGGAGGCCGAGTCACCCGCCGGCCCCACCTACGAGGCCATGGCCGGGGCCGCGCGCGACGCGGGCGTCTGGCTGCACGCCGGCTCCGTCGTCGAGAAGGCCGCCGACGGCACGCTCTACAACACGGCCCTCGTCATCTCCCCCGCGGGAGAGCTCGCCGCCTCGTACCGCAAGATCCACCGGTTCGGCTTCGACAAGGGCGAGGCCGTGATGATGGGCGCGGGCGAGGAACTGGTGACCGTGTCCGTCGCCGCAGGGCTCACGCTCGGCCTGGCCACCTGCTACGACCTGCGCTTCCCCGAACTGTTCCGCGGCCTGACCGACGCGGGCGCCCAGGCGCTCGTGGTCCCCGCGGGCTGGCCCGCCCGCCGCCGGGACCACTGGACCCTGCTGGCCCGCGCCCGCGCCGTCGAGAACCAGGCGTACGTCCTCGCCTGCGGCACCGCAGGCACCCACGCGGGCGTCGAGCAGGCCGGCCACAGCATCGTGGTCGACCCGTGGGGCGAGGTCCTGGCGGAGGCGGGACCGGACGAGGAAGTGATCACGGTCGATCTCGACCCGGCGAAGGTGGAGAAGACGCGCGAGGTCTTCCCGGCCCTCAAGGACCGCCGCCTGGGCCTGCCGGCCCCTGCCACCCTGCGCTGACCCCGGCCCCTGCCACCCTGCGCTGACCCCGGCCCCTGCCACCCTGCGCTGACCCCGGCCGGACCGGTCCGCCGTCCCTTTCAGCCGTCCTCGCGCTCCTTCTCCGCCATCCGGATCACGCACACGGCCACCGCGATCATCAGCGCCGCGTCCGCGTCCTCCCGTACGACGTCCACCCCGTACGTCTCCCGCAGGGTCAGCCACCGCCGGGAGATGTGCGCCAGCAGCTCCCCCTCGTACTCCACCGCGAACTCCCGGTCGAGGATCCGCCCGCTGACGTCCAGCTCCGTCCCCTCGACGAGCGCCACCCGGTAGTGGTTGCGCAGCAGAGACAGCCGCTTCCGGCGGACCGTGGCGAGCGGCTCTCCGTCCCGCTCGATCGTCATCGCGTCCCGGAGGCTGAACATCTTCTGCCGCAGCGTGATCAGCACCCGCCCGTCCGGATCCTTGATCTCGAGCGTGTCCCGCAGCCGCATCGCCTTCCCGTCGACGAGGAAGGCGTGCCGCCCGTGCTCGTCGTCGATCCAGTAGTCGTCGCCGATCGCGAAGATCTTGTCCCGCACCAGATATTTCATGACGGATGCGTACCCCGGCGGGCGCCGCCGGACGGTGTCATCGCCCCACGGGCACGCGTTCGGGCCCGGTACTGGGGTGTCAGCCTTCCTGTAGGCCCCGCCCCATGCCTGTGATCCGGCATTCGGACCAGGATGGCAAGCTTGAAGCATGAACGATGCCGCCCCGGCGCCCACCCCCGCGCCCGCGCCCCGACGTGCCCGTGTCCGCGCTCCCGAGCTGGTCGGCAAGGGCGGATGGATCAACACCGGTGACAAGGACCTCAGCCTGGTGGACCTCCGTGGCCGGACCGTAATTGTTGATTTTTGGACATTTTGTTGTATCAACTGCCTGCATGTGCTCGACGAGCTGCGCGAGCTCGAGGAGAAGCACCGCGACACCGTGGTGATCATCGGCGTGCACTCGCCGAAGTTCGTGCACGAGGCCGATCACCAGGCGGTCGTCGACGCCGTCGAGCGGTACCAGGTGCATCACCCCGTCCTCGACGACCCCGAGCTCGCCACCTGGAAGCAGTACGCGGTACGGGCATGGCCCACGCTGGTCGTCATCGACCCCGAGGGGTACGTCGTCGCCCAGCACGCCGGCGAGGGGCATGCCCACGCCATCGCGAAGCTCGTCGAGGAGCTGGAGGCCGAGCACGCGGCCAAGGGGACGCTGCGGCGCGGTGACGGGCCGTACGTCGCGCCCGAGCCGGTCGCCACCGATCTGCGCTTCCCCGGCAAGGCGCTCCGGCTGCCCTCCGGGAACCTTCTCGTCTCCGACACCACCCGGCATCAGCTGGTCGAGCTGGCGGCGGACGGCGAGAGCGTCGTGCGGCGCGTCGGCGACGGGGAGTTCAACGAGCCGCAGGGCCTCGCCCTGCTGCCCGACGGCCGCGTCGCCGTGGCCGACACCGTGAATCACTCCATCCGCGCCTACGACCCGGAGACCGGCGCCATCGAGCTGCTCGCCGGGACCGGGAAGCAGTGGTGGCAGGGGTCGCCCACCGCCGGGCCCGCGACCGAGGTGGCGCTCTCGTCGCCGTGGGACGTGGCCTGGTGGGGCGACCGGCTGTGGATCGCGATGGCGGGCGTGCACCAGCTGTGGACGTACGACCCCGCGGCGGGGACCGTGCAGGTCGCGGCCGGCACCACCAACGAGGGGCTGGTCGACGGCCCGGCGGCCGAGGCGTGGTTCGCGCAGCCGTCCGGGCTCGCGGCGACCGAGGACCGGCTGTGGATCGCCGACTCGGAGACGTCGGCGCTGCGCTGGATCGACCGCGAACTGGTCGTCCACACCGCAGTCGGCACCGGGCTCTTCGACTTCGGCCACCGCGACGGCGCCGCCGAGCAGGCCCTGCTCCAGCATCCGCTGGGGGTGACCGCGCTGCCCGACGGGTCCGTCGCGGTCAGCGACACGTACAACCACGCGCTGCGCCGTTTCGACCCGGCGACCGGCGAGGTGACGACGCTCGCCACCGATCTGCGGGAGCCGAGCGACGCGGTGCTCGACGGCGAGGAGATCGTCGTCGTGGAGTCGGCGCGGCACCGGCTGACCCGGCTGCGGCTGCCCGAGGAGGCGGTGCGCGTCGAGGCCGTCGCCCACCGCACGCAGCGCGCCGCCACCGATGTGGCGCCGGGGAAGCTCCGCGTGGACGTGGTCTTCGAGGCCCCCGCCGGCCAGAAGCTCGACACCCGCTACGGCCCCTCGACCCGGCTGCTGGTCTCCGCCACGCCGCCCGAGCTCCTGCTCGCGGGCGACGGTGCGGGGACGGACCTGTCCCGTGAGCTGGAGATCGACGCGGCGGTCGGGGAGGGCGTGCTGCACGTCTCCGCGATGGCGGCTTCCTGCGACGACGACCCGGACAACGAGTATCCGGCCTGCCATGTCCACCAGCAGGACTGGGGCGTGCCGGTACGGGTCGCAGAGGACGGCGCGTCCCGGCTGCCGCTAGTGCTGGCGGGGATGGACCGGGCGCAGTAGGCGGGTGCCGGGGCGGTCAGCGGGCGTTGGCCGCCTCGGCAAGGCCCTTCATCAGGTCTTCCTTGTTCATGCAGGGCTGGAGCTCGACGTGTGCGCCGAGTTCGTGGAAGAGCGGTTCGAGGAAGACCGGCATCTGGGCGCTGTCCTGCATGTCGAAGACGATGACGCAGGCGCGGCAGCCGTCGTGCGGGCTGAAGTAGGCGGCCTCCGGCTGCATCCGCTCCAGGATCCGGCCCCAGAGCTGCTGGACCTTTCCCGTGTCCGTCGCCTCGTTAGCCTTGCTCGTGTCCATGACGGCCCGCAGCATCATTCTCATGGAGGTCGCTCCGTTCGTGTCGTGCCGGGTGGCCCCCCTCACGGACACAGCGTCGACCGCGCCCGGGGCGGCGGCAACATTTCCTGGGCCGCCCCGGCCGGGCAGGACCGCGGCGCTCAGCCCTCGAGGAACGCCACCAGCGCGTTCGCCAGCAGGTACGGGTCGTCGGCGCCGCAGAGTTCGCGGGCGCTGTGCATCGACAGGATCGCGACGCCGATGTCGACGGTGTGGATGCCGTGGCGGGCCGCGGTGATCGGGCCGATGGTGGTGCCGCAGGGCATCGCGTTGTTCGACACGAAGGTCTGCCACGGCACGCCGGCCTTCTCGCAGGCGGCGGCGAAGTGCGCCCTGCCCTGGCCGTCGGTGGCGTACCGCTGGTTGACGTTGACCTTGAGGATGGGGCCGCCGTTGGCGCGCGGGTGGTGGGTCGGGTCGTGCCGCTCGCTGTAGTTGGGGTGCACGGCGTGGCCGGTGTCCGAGGAGAGGCAGACGGTGCCGGCGAAGGCGCGGGCCCGGTCCTCGTAGCTGCCGGCGCGGGCGAACACCGAGCGCTCCAGCACGGAGCCGAGCAGCGGGCCGTCGGCGCCGGTGTCCGACTGGGAGCCGTTCTCCTCGTGGTCGAAGGCGGCGAGCACGGGGATGTACGGCAGGTCGGCGGCCGCGGAGACCGCCGCCAGCGCGGCCGTTGCGGCGTGCACGGAGATGAGGTTGTCCATCCGGGGGCCGGCGACCAGCTCCCGGTCGCGTCCCAGATAGGCGGGCGGCTCGATCGAGTGGGGCATCAGGTCCCAGCCGCTGACCTCGCCCTCCGCGAGCCCGGCCTCCTGCTCGAGGAAGCGGATCAGGTCGCCCTCCTCGACGTCGCCGAGCCCCCAGACGGGCTGCATGTGGCGCTGCCGGTCGAGCTTGAGGCCGTCGGTGTTGACGGAGCGGTCGAGGTGCACGGCGAGCTGCGGTACGCGCAGCAGCGCCCGGTCGACGTTGACCAGCCGGTGGGTGCCGTCGCGCAGGGTGAGCCGGCCGGCGATGCCGAGGTCGCGGTCGAGCCAGGTGTTGAGGAGGGTTCCGCCGTAGACCTCGACGGCGATCTGCCGCCAGCCGTGGGCGCCGGTGTCGGGCAGGGGCTTGACGCGCAGGTTCGGCGAGTCGGTGTGCGCGCCGACGATGCGGAAGGGGGTGTGCGCCGAGGCGCCCTCCGGCACGTACCAGGCGATGAGCGCGCCGCCGCGCCGCACGTACTTGCCGCCGGTGGCGGAGTCCCAGGCGTCGGTCTCCAGGACTTCCCGGAAGCCGGCCTTCTCGAGCCGCTCGGCGGCTGCGGCGACTGCGTGGTACGGCGTGGGTGCGGCCGTGAGGAAGGCCATGAGGTCATCGGTGTGGCCGCGATCGAAGCGGGCAGGTTCGCTGCTCATGAAGTTCACCTTAACGAGGGTCACCGCCGTGCCGTATGCCGGTTCGGGGAGCCGGTTGTGACGGTCCGCCGCCGTCGCTGCAGGCGGTCGAGCGCGGTCGCTCCCGTGGAGGGGAGTCTCGGCAGGTACGCCAGGCTGCCGGGCGCGAACGACGATGCCGCCGCCCGAACGAGTCGGGCGGCGGCACAGTCCGTGACAGGCGGGACGGGCTAGAACGCGGCCTCGTCCAGGTCCATCAGGGAACCGTCGACCGTCTCGGCGAGCGCGCGCTCGACGGAGACGCCCGGCAGGACGTTGGCGGCGAAGAACTTCGCGGCCGCGATCTTGCCCTGGTAGAACGGCACGTCCTTCGCGGAGGCGGTCTCCAGCTTCTCGGCGGCGACGGCCGCGCCGCGCAGCAGCAGGTAGGCGACGACCACGTCACCGGAGGCCATCAGCAGGCGGGTGGTGTTGAGGCCCACCTTGTAGATGTTCTTGACGTCGTCGCCGGTGGCGATGAGGTCGTTCGTCATGGTGCCGACGATCGCCTCGAGGTCCACGGCGGCCTTGGCGAGCGCGTCGCGGGCGCCGGCCAGCTCCTCGCCGCCGGTGCCGACCGCGAGGAACTTCTTGATCTCCTCGGAGAGGGTGTTCAACGCCTGGCCCTGGTCGCGGACGATCTTCCGGAAGAAGTAGTCCTGGCCCTGGATGGCGGTGGTGCCCTCGTAGAGGGTGTCGATCTTGGCGTCGCGGATGTACTGCTCGACCGGGTACTCCTGCAGGTAGCCGGAGCCGCCGAAGGTCTGGAGCGACTGGGCGAGCTGCTCGTACGAGCGCTCGGAGCCGTAGCCCTTGACGATGGGGAGCAGCAGGTCGTTCAGCGCGACCAGCGCCTTGGCGTCCTCGCCCGCGGCTTCCTTGACGGCGATCTCGTCCTGGATGGAGGCGGTGTACAGCACCAGGGCGCGCATGCCCTCGGCGTACGCCTTCTGCGTCATCAGGGAGCGGCGCACGTCGGGGTGGTGCGTGATGGTGACCTTGGGGGCGGTCTTGTCCGCGAAGTTCTTCAGGTCGGGGCCCTGGACGCGCTCCTTGGCGTACTCCAGCGCGTTCAGGTAGCCCGAGGAGAGCGTGGCGATGGCCTTCGTGCCGACCATCATCCGCGCGAACTCGATGATCATGAACATCTGGCGGATGCCGTCGTGCTTGTCGCCGATCAGCCAGCCCTTGGCGGGGTGCTGGTCGCCGAAGGTCATCTCGCAGGTGTTGGAGGCCTTGAGGCCCATCTTGTGCTCGACGTTCGTCGCGTAGACGCCGTTGCGCTCGCCCAGCTCGCCGGTCTCCCAGTCGAAGTGGTACTTGGGCACGAGGAAGAGGGAGAGGCCCTTGGTGCCGGGGCCGTGGCCCTCGGGGCGCGCCAGCACGTAGTGGAGGATGTTCTCCTCCATGTCGTGCTCACCGGACGTGATGAAGCGCTTGACGCCCTCGATGTGCCAGGAGCCGTCGTCCTGCTGGATCGCCTTGGTGCGGCCGGCGCCGACGTCCGAGCCGGCGTCCGGCTCGGTGAGGACCATGGTGGAGCCCCAGCGCTTCTCGACGGCTATCTCGGCGATCTTCTTCTGCGCCTCGTTGCCCTCGTCGAAGAGGACGCCGGCGAAGGCGGGGCCGGAGGAGTACATCCACACGGCCGGGTTCGAGCCGAGCAGCAGCTCCGCGTAGGACCAGATCAGGGAGCGGGGCGAGGTGGTGCCGCCGATCTCCTCGGGCAGGCCCAGGCGCCAGTACTCGGAGTCCATGAAGGCCTTGTAGCTCTTCTTGAAGCTCTCGGGGACCGGGGCGGTGTTGGTCGCGGGGTCGAACACCGGCGGGTTGCGGTCGGCGTCGGCGAACGATTCGGCCAGCTCGTTCTCCGCGAGGCGGGCGATCTCCTCGAGGATCGACTTGGCGGTGTCGACGTCCATCTCCGCGAACGGGCCGGTGCCGTACAGCTTGTCGCGCCCGAGGACCTCGAAGAGGTTGAACTCGATGTCGCGGAGATTCGACTTGTAGTGCCCCATGGCGACGGCTCCGTAAAGATCGGAAGTTGGATTGCTCATCCACGTACCAGCAAGTAGCTCCGATGATGCTACCCGTCGGTAATAAGATGCAACCCTGACCGGGCATCTGTGACAAGACTCGCGCGGCCCGCGCGTCCGGCGAGGCCCTTGGCCGAACGTGCGGCCACGATACGGGCGGTGGCCCCGCCGGGTGTGTGCGTTCAGTACTCTTGCGGGCATGTACGGCTACGACCAGGCCCCGGGCGCTCAGCAGCAGTACGTGCCCCAGCAGCCCTCCTACGGGGAGCAGCCGCTGTACCCCGAGCCGTCGCCCCCGTCCCTGGCGGACGCGGTGCGGGCCTTCACGACGGGGTCGATGTCGGCCGAGGACTTCCAGCAGATCTTCGCGACGTCGAAGGTCTACTGCCCGCGCGGCGACAACCCGGGCTTCCTGGCGCTGCACAACACCCAGCAGCCGGTCATTCCGATGTTCACCACGCTCAAGGAACTGCGCAGGTATGCCGGCAAGGAGTCCAAGTACTTCGTGATCACCGGCGCCGAGGTGATCGACCTGCTCCCGACCGGGTACGGCTTCGTGCTCGACATGGAGGGGGACCACCGGATGGTCTTCGACGCGAAGGCGGTCGAGCAGATGGTCGACTTCGCGATGCGCAGGATGTACGGCTAACGACCGCGGAGGCCCACGCCTGGAACGCCCGGAAGGAATTCCTTCCGGGCGTTCGACGTTCCGGGTGGCAAGAAGTTCATTGTTCAACTAAAGTGTTCGAACAAGGAGGTCCCGCCATGCCTGCAGTGACTGTCGAGAACCCGATCACCCTGCCGAGCGTCGCCGCGCCCGCAGAGGCCCTGCCGCGGCCCGTGCTGGCCGTGTCCACGGCCCCGAGCGGCTTCGAAGGAGAGGGATTCCCGGTGCGTCGCGCGTTCGCCGGGATCAGCTACCAGTACCTCGACCCGTTCATCATGATGGACCAGATGGGCGAGGTGGAATACGCCGCCGGAGAGCCGAAGGGCACCCCCTGGCACCCGCACCGCGGCTTCGAGACGGTCACATACCTGATCGACGGCACCTTCGTCCACCAGGACAGCAACGGCGGCGGCGGGACCATCCAGAACGGCGACACCCAGTGGATGACGGCCGGCAGCGGCCTTCTGCACATCGAGGCGCCGCCGGAGTCCCTCGTCATGTCCGGCGGGCTGTTCCACGGGCTCCAGCTCTGGGTGAACCTCCCCGCGAGCGACAAGATGATGGACCCGCGCTACCAGGACATCCGCGGCGGCCACGTGCGCCTGCTGACCTCCCCGGACGGCGGCGCGCTGCTGCGGGTGATCGCCGGTGAGCTGGGCGGCCACGAGGGGCCCGGCATCACGCACACCCCGATCACGATGATCCACGCCACCCTGGCGCCGGGCGCCGAGGTCACCCTGCCCTGGCGCGAGGACTTCAACGGCCTGGCCTACGTCCTCGCGGGCCGCGGCGCGGTCGGGCGGGAGCTGCGGCCGGTGCGGACCGGGCAGACCGCCGTCTTCGGCGACGGCGGCTCGCTCACCGTCCGGGCGGACGACGCCCAGGACGCGAACACGCCCGACCTGGAGATCGTGCTGCTCGGCGGCCGCCCGATCCGCGAGCCGATGGCGCACTACGGCCCGTTCGTCATGAACACCCAGGCGGAGCTGCGGCAGGCCTTCGAGGACTTCCAGAAGGGTCTGCTGGGCACCGTCCCCGCCGTCCACGGCATGTGACTCCCCCCGTAACGGCGCGTACGACGACTGACGGCCCGTCACCGATGTGACGGGCCGTCACCCGTGCGGACCGGATGGGCGGGACGCGTGCGGGCCCGCGTGGTCGGGTGGGGCTGTGCCCCTGTCGAAGCCGCTGCTGCCCGAGCCCGTGAAGCGCCTCGCCGCCTGGTGCGCCGTGGCGCTGCTCGTCGCGGGGGTCGGGGCGGTCGGCGTCCGGCTCGTCGTCAAGTTCCAGACCGCCGTGACGGCCGTCCTCCTCGCGGTCCTCGGGACCGCGCTCCTCGGACCGCTGCACCAGCGGCTGATCCAGATGAAGGTGCAGCGGTCCCTGGCCGCCGCGCTCACCTGCGCCGCCGTGATCGCCGTCGTCGGCGGGGCGGTCTACATCATCGTCAACGCGCTGATCGACACCGGGGACCAGATCGTCGCCTCCCTGCGCCGCGCCGTGTCCGACCTGTCGCGGCACTTCGGAGCACCCGGCACCTCGCTCGACGACCTGGCGGCGAACGCCAGGGAGGCCCTCGCCAGGGTCGGCGGCAGGGCGGCGTCCGGAGTGGTCACCGGGCTGAGCGTGGTGACCGAGATCGTCGCGATCGCCGTGCTGGCGCTGCTGCTGATCTTCTTCTTCCTGCGGGACGCCGGCCGGGCCGCCGGTGCGCTGCGCTCCCTCGCACCCGGCGACGGCGGCGAACTCGCGGAGGCCATCGCCCGCCGCGCCTTCGCCGCCGTCCAGGGCTTCATGCGCGGCACGACGTTCATCGCCCTGATCGACGCCGCCTGCATCACGATCGGCCTGCTGATCCTGCGGGTGCCCGGTGCGATCGGGCTCGGGGCGCTGGTCTTCGTCGGCGCGTACATCCCCTATCTCGGGGCGTTCGTCTCCGGGGCGGTCGCCGTCCTGGTGGCCCTCGCCGACCGGGGGTTCGTCATCGCGCTGTGGGCGCTGGGCGTGGTGCTGGCGGTGCAGATGCTGGAGGGCCACGTGCTCCAGCCGGTGATCCAGAGCCGGACGGTCCACATGCATCCGGCGGTGGTGCTGGTGGCCCTCACGGCGGGGGCGGGCATCGCGGGCATCATCGGGATGCTGCTCGCCGTCCCGGCCACGGCCGCCGCGTTCGGTGTCGTCCGCGAACTGCGCGCCCGCTACGGTCCGGCCGACGCCGCCCCGGGGCCCTCCGGCGCGCCCGACTCGTAGAGCTCGAACCAGATCGACTTGCCCTCGCCCCTGGGGTCCACGCCCCAGTTGTCCGCCAGCATCTCCATCAGCAGCAGCCCGCGCCCCGAGGAGGCCATCTCGCCCGGCCGGCGCCGGTGGGGCAGCTCGTCGCTGGCGTCAGTGACCTCCACCCGCAGCCGCCGTGCGGTGTCGTCGTGCGCCACCTCGGCCACGAGCAGCGCGTCGCCGTCGGTGTGCACGAGCACATTGGTGGCCATCTCGGAGGTCATCAGGACCGCCGAGTCGACCTGCTCCGCGTCCCGCCAGTCGTGCAGCAGCTCACGCAGATGCTGCCGGGCGGCGGCAATCCGCTCCGGCTGCGCCTGGGCCACGGTCATCGCCGTACGGCGCGGGGCCCGCCGGGCCGGCTGCCCCTGACGGCACAGCAGCACCAGCGCGATGTCGTCCTCCCGCCGGTCGGCCAGCGGCCCGGTCGTGTAGTGGGACGACGGGCCGTGCACGGCCTGTACGAGGCTGTCCGCGAGCTCCTCCAGCGACTCGCCGGTGTGCTCCTCCAGGACGCCGCGGATTCTGGCCCAGCCGGTGTCGAGGTCGTGCCCGCCGGTCTCGAGGAGACCGTCGGTGCAGATCATCAGCGTCTCGCCGGGCTCCAGGACGAACCGGGTCGTCGGGTAGTCGGTGTCCGGGTCGATGCCCAGCGGCAGCCCGCCCTCGGTGGGGCGCAGCAGCACCGTGCCGTCGGAGGTCCGTACGGCCGGTTCCGGGTGCCCGGCGCGGGCGATCTCGACGAGACCGGTGGCCGGATCCACCTCCAGATACAGGCACGTCGCGAAGCGGGGGCTGGAGTAGTCGCCCTCCGCGTAGGTGCCGGTGATGCCGTGCAGGAAGCGGGAGGCGCGCGAGAGGACCGCGTCGGGCCGGTGGCCCTCGGAGGCGTAGGCGCGCAGCGCGATCCGCAGCTGCCCCATGAGCCCGGCGGCCCGTACGTCATGCCCCTGGACGTCTCCGATGACCAGGGCCGTACGGCCGGAGGGCAGCGGGATCACGTCGTACCAGTCGCCGCCGACCTGGAGGCCGCCACCGGTCGGCACGTACCGTGCCGCGACCGACATGCCGGGGATCTCCGGGCCGAGCTGCGGCATCATCGTGCGCTGCAGGTCGAGGGAGAGCTCGCGCTCGGTCTCCGCGACGCCGGCGCGGGCCAGCGCCTGGGCGAGCATCCGGGCGACCGTGGTGAGCACGGAGCGCTCGTCGGGGGTGAAGGTCACCGGGTGGCGGAAGGCCGCCATCCACGCGCCCATGGTCCGCCCGGCGACGATCAGCGGCAGGAACGCCCACGACTGGCGGCCGAAGCGCCGGGCGAGCGGCCAGGTGACGGGGTAGCGGCGGCGGTACTCGCCGGGGCTCGGCAGATAGACCGCCCGCCCGCTGCGCACCACCTCGGCTGCCGGGTAGTTGGTGTCGAGGGGCAGGTCCGTGAACGGCTGCTCGTCGTCGGCGCTGTGCCCGTGGTGGCCGACGATCGTCAGATGGTCGCCGGCCACGCCGAAGACCGCCAGGCCGTCCGGGGAGAAGCCGGGCATCGACAGGGAGGCGGCGACCCGCAGCACCTCCGCCGTGGAACGGGCCTCCGCGAGGGCGCGGCCCGCGTCCAGCAGGAACGCCTCGCGGTGGCGGCGCCAGTCGCCGGTGATGGGCGTCTGCGCGGCCGTCGTGCCCGGCTGCGGCTCCGCGACCTCCTGGAGGGTGCCGAACAGCAGATAGCCCTCGGCCTCCGCCCGGGCCTTGGTGCGGCTGCGGACGGTGCGCAGCACCCGGCCGGTCTCGTCCACCACGCGCAGCCGCGCCTCCGCGAGGGTGCCTTCGGCGACGGCGAGGGAGATGACGCCGTTGATCTCGCTCCAGTCGACGGGGTGGAAGCGGGAGCGCACGGCCGACGCGGTGGCCGCACCGGGACCGGTGGCCATCTCGATCAGCCGGGCGGCCTCGGCGTCGAGGGTGACCGTCCCGGATCTGGTGTCCCACCGCCATACGCCCGTCGCGATGGCGGCCAGGACGTCCTCCGTGCGCATTGCCTCACTTTATTCCGATCATCACGATTCTGACGCGGCGGGATGCCGCCGGCGAGAGTGTCGCGTCTATGTCAATGGGCCGGACGGGGGCCGGGCGGTAACCTTGCAACGGTTGTGCCCACCCGAACCGCTAAGACTGGATGAACGACGATGCATCGGTACAGGTCCCACACCTGCGGCGAGCTCCGCGCCTCTGACGTCGGAACCGACGTCCGGCTGAGCGGCTGGCTGCACAATCGGCGCGACCTGGGCGGCATCCTCTTCATCGATCTGCGCGACCACTACGGCATCACGCAGCTCGTCGCCCGGCCCGGCACCAAGGCCGCGGAGGTCCTCGACAAGCTGACGAAGGAGACCGTCGTCCGGGTCGACGGCAAGGTCGTCTCCCGCGGCGCGGAGAACGTCAACCCCGAGCTGCCCACCGGCGAGATCGAGGTCGAGGCCACCGAGGTCGAGGTCCTGGGCGCCGCCAAGCAGGTCCCGTTCACCATCAACGCCGACGACGGCGTGAACGAGGAGCGCCGGCTCGAGTACCGCTTCCTCGACCTGCGCCGCGAGCGGATGCACCGCAACATCATGCTGCGCACCGCCGTCATCTCCGCCATCCGGCACAAGATGACCGCGCTCGGCTTCAACGAGATGGCGACCCCGATCCTCGCCGCGACCTCCCCCGAGGGCGCCCGCGACTTCGTCGTGCCGTCCCGTCTCAACCCGGGGAAGTTCTATGCGCTGCCGCAGGCCCCGCAGCAGTTCAAGCAGCTGCTGATGATCTCCGGCTTCGACCGCTACTTCCAGATCGCGCCGTGCTTCCGCGACGAGGACGCCCGCGCCGACCGCTCGCCCGGCGAGTTCTACCAGCTCGACGTCGAGATGAGCTTCGTCGAGCAGGAGGACGTCTTCCAGCCGATCGAGAAGCTGATGACCGAGCTCTTCGAGGAGTTCGGCGGCGGCCGCCACGTCACCTCCCCGTTCCCGCGGATCCCGTTCCGCGAGGCGATGCTGAAGTACGGCTCCGACAAGCCGGACCTGCGCGCCAAGCTGGAGCTCGTCGACATCTCCGACGTCTTCGCGGCCTCCGAGTTCAAGGCGTTCGCCGGCAAGCACGTCCGCGCGCTCGCCGTGCCGGACACCGCCGGCCAGACCCGCAAGTTCTTCGACGGCCTCGGTGACTACGCCGTCGAGCAGGGCGCCAAGGGCCTCGCCTGGGTGCGCGTCGGCGACGACGGCGCGCTGACCGGCCCGATCGCCAAGTTCCTCACCGAGGAGAACGTCAAGGTCCTCACCGAGCGCCTGGCGCTCGAGCCCGGCCACGCGGTCTTCTTCGGCGCGGGCGACTTCGACGAGGTCTCGAAGATCATGGGCGCGGTCCGGGTGGAGGCCGCCAAGCGCGCGGGCCACTTCGAGGACGACGTCTTCCGCTTCTGCTGGATCGTCGACTTCCCGATGTACGAGAAGGACGAGGAGACCGGGAAGATCGACTTCTCGCACAACCCGTTCTCCATGCCGCAGGGCGGCCTCGAGGCCCTGGAGACCCAGGACCCGCTGGACGTCCTCGGCTGGCAGTACGACATCGTCTGCAACGGCGTCGAGCTCTCCTCCGGCGCGATCCGGAACCACGAGCCCGAGATCATGTTCAAGGCCTTCGAGATCGCGGGCTACTCCCGCGAGACCGTCGAGCAGGAGTTCGCCGGCATGCTCCGCGCCTTCGAGTACGGCGCCCCGCCGCACGGCGGCATCGCCCCCGGCGTCGACCGCATCGTGATGCTCCTGGCCGACGAGCCGAACATCCGCGAGACGATCGCCTTCCCGCTCAACGGCAACGCCCAGGACCTGCTGATGGGCGCGCCCAGCGAGCTGGACGAGGCGCGGCTGCGCGAGCTGAACATCCAGCTCCGCAAGCCGGTCGCCAAGTCGGGCGAGTAACCCCGCGCGACCACGTCCGACGACGGCCCGTACGACCCGGTGGGGTGGTGCGGGCCGTCGTCGCGTCCGGACGGCGTCCGTGACGGGCCGGGAACGGCGGAGGGCCCGGAACCATCGGTTCCGGGCCCTCGTGCGTGCCTGACCGGTCGCGTGTGCGACCTACGCCTCCTTCGGCTCCTCCAGGCGCGGGAACAGCACCGCGCCCTTCGTGACCGTCGTCCCCGCCGGGAGCCTGCCCCACTCGCCCGCTTCCTGGACCTTCTGGTCCGCGAGCGCGCCCAGCGCGGCGTCCGCGCCCAGGGAGTCCCACAGCTTCTGGGACGTCTCCGGCATGATCGGGTTGAGCAGCACCGCCACCGCGCGCAGGGACTCCGCCGCCGTGTAGAGGATGGTCGCCAGCCGCGCCCGGCCCTCCGGGGAGTCGTCCTTGGCGACCTTCCACGGCTCCTGCTCCGTGATGTAGCCGTTGACCTGCTTCACGAACTCGAAGACGCTCAGGATGCCGCCCTGGAAGTCCAGCTCCTCGCCGATCTTCCGGTCCGACTCCGCGACCGCCTTCGCCAGGCCGTCCTGGACCGCCTTCTCGGCCTCGCCCGAGGCCGTGGCCGCGGGCAGCGCGCCGTCGAAGTACTTGCCGACCATCGCCGCGACGCGCGAGGCGAGGTTGCCGTAGTCGTTGGCGAGCTCGGAGGTGTACCGGGCGGTGAAGTCCTCCCAGGAGAACGAGCCGTCCTGGCCGAACGCGATCGCGCGCAGGAAGTACCAGCGGTACGCGTCCACACCGAAGTGCGAGGTCAGGTCCTGCGGCTTGATGCCGGTCAGGTTCGACTTCGACATCTTCTCGCCGCCGACCATCAGCCAGCCGTTGGCCGCGACCCTGCCGGGCACCGGCAGGCCCTGCGCCATCAGCATGGCCGGCCAGATGATCGCGTGGAAGCGCAGGATGTCCTTGCCGACCAGGTGCACGTTCGCCGGGAAGGTCTCGTCGAACTTGGCCTGGTTCGCGCCGTAGCCGACCGCCGTCGCGTAGTTGAGCAGCGCGTCGACCCACACGTAGATGACGTGCTTCTCGTCCCACGGGACCGGGACGCCCCAGTCGAAGGTGGAGCGCGAGATGGAGAGGTCCTGCAGCCCCTGCTTGACGAAGTTCACGACCTCGTTGCGGGCGGACTCGGGCTGGATGAAGCCCGGGTTCGCGGCGTAGAAGTCGAGCAGCTTCGGGCCGTACTCGGAGAGCTTGAAGAAGTAGTTCTCCTCCTTGAGGATCTCCACCGGCTTCTTGTGGATCGGGCACAGCTTGGCGCCGGCCTCGCCCTCGATGAGGTCGCCCGGGAGCTTGTACTCCTCGCAGCCCACGCAGTACGGGCCTTCGTAGCCGCCCTTGTAGATCTCACCCTTGTCGTACAGGTCCTGCACGAACTCCTGCACACGGTCCGTGTGCCGCTTCTCCGTGGTGCGGATGAAGTCGTCGTGTCCGATGTTGAGGTGCTCCCAGAGGGGCTTCCAGGCCTCCTCGACGAGCTTGTCGCACCAGGCCTGGGGCGTGACGTTGTTCGCCTCGGCCGTGCGCATGATCTTCTGACCGTGCTCGTCCGTGCCGGTGAGGTACCACACCTTCTCGCCGCGCTGACGGTGCCAGCGCGTGAGCACGTCGCCTGCGACGGTCGTATAGGCGTGGCCCAGGTGAGGAGCGTCGTTGACGTAGTAAATGGGGGTCGAGACGTAATACGCCTTCGCCCCCTGCTTCTCGGATCCAGTGGCCGCCATGGTCGAAATCCTAACGGGCCGACGAAGATCGGCTCACCCGCGTGGTCGGGGCCGGGGGTGCGCGGACACACGACGGCGCCCGGGCGCTGATGCACGCCCGGGCGCCGTCGGCTGTCGGATCTTTCCCGCCTACGGGCGCCAGCTCCCGAGGACGCCCTCGAACAGCTCCGCGTGCGCAAGCCCGAGCGGCGCGGGGCCGGCGTGGAAGAAGCCGGCGTTGTCCGCCTGGAGCTTGCGGAGGTAGTCGAACGCCTTGGCCTCGTGCTCGCCGAACGCCACGAACTGCCAGAACACCGGCTTGTCGGCCGCCGCCGTGAGGGCGGCGGTGGCGGCGGTCTTGGACTCGGGGGCTCCGTCGGTCTGGAAGATCACGAACGCCGGGGCGTCGGTCTTCTTCTCCGCGTGCAGGGTGAGGACCTGCTCGATCGCGACGTGGTAGTTCGTCCGCCCCATACGGCCGAGGCCGGCGTGCAGCTCGTCGATACGGCCCTCGTGGGAGTCGAGGGTGAGCCGGCCGGTGCCGTCGATCTCGGTCGAGAAGAAGACGACGTCGACGGTCGCGTCGGCGTCGAGGTGCGCGGCGAGGGCGAGCGCCTGCTCGCCGAGACGCTGGGCGCTGCCGTCCTTGAAGTACGGGCGCATGGACCCGGACCGGTCGAGCACCAGGTACACGTGGGCGCGCGCCCCGGTGAGCCGCGCCTTCTCGAGCGCGGCCCCGGCCGCCTCGTACGCCTCCACGAGCCGCGGCGCCTGCGCGACCTGCGCGGGGGCGGCGGCGGTGACGGGGGCGTCCGCCTCGGGTGCGTCCGCCTGGGCGGCGGGCGCGTCCTCTGTGACGGGTGCGTCTGTGGCGGGCTCCTCGTCTGCGACGGGAGCGTCAGCCTTGGGGGCGTCGTCCGCCTCCGGTACGTCGTCTGTGCCCGGGGCGTCTGTCTGGGGCGTCTCCTCTGCGGCGGCGGGGGCCTCGGCCTGGGGGGCCTCTGCCTCCGAGGCCTGCTCCACGACGGGCTTGTCGTCCGCGAGGGAGGCTTCGGCCTGGAGGGTGTCAGCCTTGGGTGCGTCGTCTGCGGCGGGCTCGTCCTCCGCTACGGGCGCCTCCGCCTGGGGTGCCTCCTCCGCTTCAGGGGTGTCGTCGTTCTGCGGGGTCTCCTCTGCGGCGACGGGCGCCTCGGCCTCGGCCGCGGGCTCGTCCGCCTGAGGCGCGTCCTTCGCGGCGGGCTCGTCGGCTGCGACGGGCTCCTCCGCATCAGGTGCGTCGTCTGCGGCGGGGGCTTCCGCCTCCGGCGCGGTGGACTCGTTGTCTTCGACGACCGCGTCCGCCTCCGCGGCGTCGCTCGCGACAGCCGCCTCCGGGGACTCGGTCGTGCTCTCTGCCGTAGCGGGGGTGTCCGCCACGGGTGCCTCTGCCTGCGGCTCCGAGTCGGGCGCGGCCGCGTCGGTAGTGGCGTCGGCCTCCGGTGCGTCGTCCGCGGCGGGGGCTTCCGCCTCCGGCGCGTCCTTCGTGGACGGGGCGTCGTCGGCGACGGCCGCGTCCGACTCGGCGGGGCCGGCCTGGGACGGGACCGAGGGGGTGGTGCGCGGCGCAGGTTTGTCGAAGGCCGCGGAGACCAGGTCCGACACCCGTTCCGAAGGCGCCTGCGAGGGCACCGTCGCGTTCGAGCCCTCCGAGCGGGACGCGGCGGAGGACGTGTCCGTGGCCGGTTCCGTGCGCTCGGTCTGGGCCGGAACGGAGGCTGCCGCCGACTCGTTACGCTCAGTACGGTCGCGTCCGAACACCTTGCGCAGCAAGCTCCGAATACTCATGGTCGAGACCTTTCGCATGAGTTGGGTGCGGTGAGTGTCCGCTCCTGCCCGGGCAACACAGGCCAGGGCGGACACGTAAGGTTAGCGGCCGCCCGGCCCGCCCTGGGGGACGGCACCCTCATGTGCCGCACTCACACCTCAACCGGCCCTCGTCCGCGCCGCATTCATCCGTCGTTCACCCGGCGTCCGCCGCCCTGCACACGGGCCCGCATAACGTCATGGCCGGAAATCATTCCGACACCATGTCGGCGCAGGCTGCGCCGAAGGAGGACGAAGTGCGCAAACTGCTGCCGCTGTTGAACACGACTCCGCACGCGGGCGGACGCTCCGCCCTCACCTGCCGCTACCGCTGCGGCGACGCCTGTTTCCACGAGGTCCCCAACACCAGTGACAACGAGTACGTCGGCGACGTCATAGCGAGCGCCCTGTCGCGCCGCTCGATGATGCGCGCCGCCGCGGTCGTGACCGTGGCCGCCGCGGCCGGCGGCGCGGTCGTCCAGGGCGCCACCCCGGCCCAGGCCGCCGCCCCCCAGGGCCACTGGCCCGGCCGCAGGCCCGGCACGGCCGACGGCGCCCGCGGTCTGCGCTTCGCGCCCGTCGCGCCCAACACGGACGACAAGGTCACCGTCCCCGAGGGCTACGCCCAGAGCGTCGTCATCCGCTGGGGCGAGCCGATCCTCCGCGGCGCGCCCGCCTTCGACCCGGACAACCAGTCGGCGAAGGCGCAGGCGGGCCAGTTCGGGTACAACAACGACTTCCTCAGCCTGCTCCCGCTGCGGGGCGAGCGCGGCCGTCAGCTGCTCGTGGCGAACCACGAGTACACGGACGAGGTCCTGATGTTCAAGGGCTACGACTCCGAGAACCCGACCCGCGAGCAGGTCGAGATCGCCTGGGCGGCCCACGGTCTGTCCGTCGTCGTGGTCCAGGAGGAGCACCGCTCCGGCAAGCTCTCGCCCGTGACCCGCCACCCGCTCAACCGCCGTCTCACGGCGACGAGCGAGTTCGAGCTCACCGGCCCCGCCGCGGGCTCCGAGCTGCTGCGCACCAGCGCCGACCCGGCCGGCCGGACCGTGCTCGGCACGCTCAACAACTGCGCCGGCGGCACCACCCCGTGGGGCACGGTCCTGTCGGGCGAGGAGAACTTCAACCAGTACTTCGCGAACGGCTCGAGCGCCACGGACAAGCGCTACGGCATCGGCTCCGGCGGCACCGAGCGCAAGTGGGAGCGTTTCGACGAGCGCTTCGACGTGGAGCAGGAGCCGAACGAGATCCACCGCCACGGCTGGGTCGTCGAGCTCGACCCGTACGACCCCGAGTCGACGCCCGCCAAGCGCACCGCGCTGGGCCGGTTCAAGCACGAGGCCGCGCAGCCCCGGCTCACCGACGACGGCCGCCCGGTCGTCTACATGGGCGACGACGAGCGGTTCGACTACTTCTACAAGTTCGTCTCCTCGAAGCGGATGAAGAAGGGCGGCAGCCGCGCCGCCCGCGAGCACAACCTCACGCTGCTCGACGAGGGCACCCTGTACGTCGCCAAGCTCACCGGTGACTCCCCGGGCGAGATCGACGGCACCGGCAAGCTCCCGAACGACGGCGAGTTCGACGGCTCCGGCGTGTGGATCCCGCTCGCGACGGGCGACGCGTCGCACGTGCCCGGCATGACCGCGGAAGAGGTGTACGTCTTCACCCGCCTCGCGGGCGACAAGGTCGGCGCGACCAAGATGGACCGCCCCGAGGACGTCGAGCCGAGCCCCCGCACCGGCCGGGTCTACGTGGCCCTCACGAACAACACCAACCGCGGCAAGGGCGACAACCCGGGCGCGGACGAGGCCAACCCGCGCAACCTCAACAAGCACGGGCAGGTCCTCGAGCTGGCCGAGCACCGGGACGACCCGACGTCGGACGGTTTCGCCTGGCGCCTGTTCCTGGTCGCCGGCGACCCGAACGACCCGGACACGTACTACGCGGGCTACCCGAAGGACAAGGTCAGCCCCATCTCCTGCCCGGACAACATCGCGTTCGACCCGTACGGCAACCTGTGGATCTCCACGGACGGCAACAAGCTCGGCTCGCACGACGGACTGTTCGGCGTCGCGACCCACGGCGAGCGCCGCGGTGAGCTCAAGCAGTTCCTGACCGTGCCGACCGGCGCGGAGACCTGCGGCCCGATCATCCAGGACCGCCGTGTCCTGGTGGCCGTGCAGCACCCGGGCGAGGTCGACGGCGCGTCCGCCGAGAAGCCCGCCAGCGCCTGGCCCGACGGACCGGGCAAGATGGTCCGCCCGTCGGTCGTCGCCGTCTACCGCAAGGACGGCCGCGACATCGGCGCGTGATGCACCGGTTCACGAGGTGGCGTCCATCTGCGCACGCCACCTCGTGAACTGCTCGGCGGCGTCTCCCGTGTACGCCCACGGGAGATGCGCCGCGCGGCGGCCCAGCAGCCGGAACAGCCCGCCGGCCTCCAGTCGCAGTCCCGCGTGACAGGCCGCGTGGACCAGATAGTTGAGCTCGCCGACCTCCTGCGGCGCCAGCGGCCCGTCGGCCCGCCACAGGATCCACCGCTCCCAGGTGCGGCGGATCTCCGTGATCGCCAGTTCGTGCTTCCAGTGCTGGTCGAATCCGCGCACCACCCGGCCCTGCGCCTCGCCGGCGACGTAGCGGTACTCCTCCGCCCGGGCGATCTGCACCAGTACCGGCAGCGGCGATCCGGGCGGCGACGCCCCCGCCGCGTCCCGCGCGAAGTCGTACATCCTGCCGTGGGTGCCGTGCCAGCGCGCCGACTGGTAGCGCAGCAACTGCACATGGCCCTCGACGTTGTACGGGTCGCGTCGGCGCATCTCGTCCCACCAGCCACGCAGTTCGCGCCTGGGCACCCCGTCCTCGTAGAGACGGGCGACCGTCAGCAGCGACACCCACGGCATCGGGTCGGCCGGGTGGGCGTCGGCGGCGGCGCGGCAGGCCGCGACGGCGGCGTCGATCCGCGCACGGTCGGTGCCGGCGGCCCGGCCCGCGGCGATCGCCCGCTGGAAGAGGCGCACCACCGCGGTCGCCGCGCCGAGGACCGCCGCGTCCGGGGAAGCCGGCTCCGCCGCCCGCCAGCTCTCGGCCGCGGACGTGCCGGCCGCGGCATGGGCGAGCAGCCGGACCCGGTGGGTGCGCAGCGGCCAGTCGTCGGCGGTCTCCCGCAGCAGGTCGCGTACGCCCTGCCATCTGCCGATGGTGATGTCGTGCAGGGCGTCGGCCAGCGGCTGGTCCCCGAAGGCGGGGTCGAAGTCGGGTACGAAGCGGCGGCGTACGGCCATGTGCGGCACTTCCCTCGGCGGTGCAAGCGTGCGGCTGGCGTGGAGGCGGGCGGTGTACGGGACGGTCCGCCTGCGGCTCCGGGCGGGCGTCCTGGCGGTCAGTAGTCCGTGGCCAGTGCCTTGTCGGCGTAGTCCCCGCAGTCTGGCCCGCGCCCGCGGGGGTCGTCGCCGGACCGGACGGCACAGGCCGCGTCCAGCCTGGCCGGCCGGTAGTACGTACTGCCGCGACGCCAGTGGACGACCATCGGCACGAGACCGGCGGCGAGACCGCCGAGACCGATCGCGATCGACGCGCCGCTGAGCTCGCCGAGCGACTCGAAGAAGATCCACAGCATGAACAGCGCGCCCGCCAGCGGCCACGCGCCACCGAGCACGAAGTCGCGTACGGAGGTCAGCAGCATCCTGCGGTACGCGACGACGGCCGCGATCCCGGCGAGCCCGTAGTAGAAGGCGATCTGGAGCCCCAGGGCGGAGACCGCCGCGGCGACGACGTCACCGGCCGAGCCCAGCGCCGTGGAGGCCACGAACAGGGCGAGGGCGACCGCGCCGACCACCGTGACGGCCACCCACGGCGTCTTCCAGCGGCGGTGGACCAGGCCCAGCGCGGCGGGCATCGTACGGTCGCGGCCCATCGCGAACAGCGAGCGGGTCACCTGGATCAGCGTGGTCTCGAAGGTGGCCACGGTCGACAGCAGGACCGCCATGACGAGCAGCTTGCCGCCGACGCCGGGCCAGACGGCCGCGCCCAGCACGGCCAGCACGTTCGACCCCGCCGCCTGGATCTCCCCGGACGTCAGAATGATGTTGACGGCGATCGTGAACGCCTCGAACAGCAGGAAGACGACGCCCACGCCGATCAGCGCGCCGAGCCCCGCGGTGCGCCGGCTGTCCCGGGTCTCCTCGCTGAGGTTGCCGGTGACGTCCCAGCCCCAGAAGTAGAAGGTGGCGACCAGCGCCCCGGCTGCGAAGCCGGCCGTCCCCTCGAAGTGGGAGAAGCCGAACCACGACCAGTCGAAGGCGGCGGCCGCTCCCTCGTGCAGCAGGGCGGCCCCGATGAAGAAGACCAGGATCACCATCTCCAGCCCGGTCAGCAGCAGTTGGGCGTGCACGGTCAGCCGGACCCCGCCCAGGACGACGAGGAGCATGGCCAGGAACCAGGCCGCGCCGACGGCCGCCGCGAGAAACCTGTTCTCCGCGAGGACCGGATCGAAGAGCGCCAGCGTCATCACGCCCGCCGGCAGCGACCCCGCCACCATGAAGATCGTCGTCGAGACCACCAGCGCCCAGCCGGAGAGAAAGCCGAGGAACGGGTGGAGGGTCCGCCCGACCCAGGAGTACGCGGCGCCCGCGTTGACGTCGATGCGCCCGAGGCGGCCGAAGGCCAGGACGATGCCGAGCATGGGTATCGCGCAGTACAGCAGCGCGGCGGGGCCCGCGAATCCGACGGTGGCGACGAGCACGGCCGTGGTGGCCGCGATCGAGAAGGCGGGGGCGGTGCCCGCCACGGCCATGACGGCGATGTCGAACGTCCCGAGGACACCTGGCCGAAGCCCTCTGCCGGAGCTGCTGCGCATGGAAGTCTCCGAATGCCCTTGCGCCGTACCGGTGCTGACGGCGCCCCAGAAAGGGGTTGGCTGAGTGCGGAGGGAGCGCCTCCGTCATAGGGGATCGTGCGCATCGTAGTCGGACGTGTGCGCTCCGGTGCGGGGGAGGGGGGGCGGGCCCCACCCGTATGTGGCCGTACGGGCGCTCCGCGGGCGCCAAGTCGTAGAGTCGGGAGCATGGCTGCAGAGGGAGCGTCCGCGTCAGGCGAGGGGACCGTACGGGTCGACGTCTGGATCTGGTCCGCACGGCTCACCAAGACCCGCTCGCAGGCCGCCGCGGCCTGCCGCGCGGGCCATGTCCGGGTCAACGGCGACCGCGTCAAGCCCGCGCAGGCGCTGCGCGTCGGTGACCAGCTGCGCATCTTCCACGCGGGGCGTGAGCGCATCGTCGTCGTCTCGCAGATCCTGCGGAAGCGGGTCGGCCCGCCGGTCGCGGCCCAGGCGTACGTGGACAACAGCCCGCCGCCCCCGCCGAAGGAGTTCACCGCCCCGGCGGCGGTACGGGACCGGGGGGCCGGCCGGCCGACGAAGCGCGACCGGCGCGAGCTGGAGCGGCTCCACGGCGCGCGGCCGAAGAGCTGACCCGCCCGGTCGCCCCGCCCCGCCCTCAGGGCCCCGGTGCGGGCGACGCGATCGCCCGCGCCGCCCTGACCTCCTGCCGCAGCGGCGCGAGCACGCCCTCGTCGTCGCCCGGCAGGTCCGCCCGCACCTCGACCAGCACCTCGCTCGAGCGCAGTCCGTCCGCCAGTTCGCGCAGCTGCCGCTCGACGCCGGCGACCTCGTCCGGGCCGGGCGGCTCGGCCCCGTGGTCGACGCGGACCCGGGCCGCCGTCGTCGCGTCCACGATCCGCTCGACGGCCACGACCAGCGGCCACCAGGCCGCGGCCCGCCTGCCGGTCGGCGGCGGCTCGGTCAGGGCGCGCTGGAACTCGGAGCGCACCGACGACAGGTCCCGGTAGATCCGCCGCCGGGCATGGGCCCGCCGCACCGGGTCCAGGCCGCCGAACGCGCACGCCACAAAGCGCGACGTGTCCTCGACGCACTGCGCGAGCCGGTCCCCGATCCGGGTGTGCCAGCTCTCCGGCCACAGCAGATAGCCGGCCACCAGGGCGATCGCGCAGCCGAGGAGACTGTCGACCAGCCGCGGAAGCACCAGATGGAAACCCTCGTGGTTGAGGATGTCGGAGAGCATCAGGATCACCGGGGTGATCGCCGCGGTCTGGAAGGCGTAGCCCTTCACGGAGAACGCCGGGATCAGCGCCGCGAGCAGCATCATCACCGGCACGTCCCACCAGCCGCGCTCGACGGCCGAGAGCACCGCGGCCGCCACCAGCAGGCCCGCCGCCGTGCCGAACGCCCGGAGCACCGCGCGGGAGAACACCGAACCGAAGTCCGGCTTGAGGACGAACGTGACGGTGAGGGCCACCCAGTAGGAGCGCGTCACCGGGACGAGGGACACCAGGGTCTGCGCCAGCCCGATGCAGAGCGCGAGCCGCAGCCCGTAACGCCACGACGGCTCCGAGAGCAGCATGTTGCGTACCGCGCTCCGCGCCCGGACGCCGAGCGGGGCGGGTCGGCCGAGCCGGTCGTCCATGCCCGCGGGATCGGGGTCGGGGTTGTGGACGACCGCGGAGGCGTGGCGCAGCGCGCTGTTCACGGCGCGGTCGGCGGGGCCCTCCGGGGCGGGCAGGAGCAGCTCGGGCGCGCTGCCGCGGCGCTGCTCCACCGACACGGCCAGCTCGCGCACCGCCGCGGCGATCTCGGGCCGGCGGGAGGCCCGCCCGTACAGATGGGCGGCGGCGGACGCCTCGAGCAGCGGGATCAACACGTTGACCTGGGCGAGGAGCTGCACCAGGGGGCTGCGGCGGCCGTGGTCGCGGGCACGGCGGGCGAGGATCAGGTCGTACGAGGTGTTGAGCGACCGGGTGACCTCCTGCCGGCGCTCGTCGTAGTCGGTGGTGCCCGCCGCGGCCAGCAGGTCGGCGACGGCGCGGTACGTCGCGGCGACCGCCGACTGTTCGGGCACCCGCGCCCGCAGCGGCCAGCCGAGCAGGGTCAGGAAGAGGACGAACAGCCCGCCGAGCGAGAGCAGCAGCGGGGCCTGCCACCAGGGGCTCGGCATCGGCAGGCCCGCTCCGACCACGGCGTTCAGCAGGAGCAGCAGCCCCGACACGGAGGCCACCGCGCCGATCGAGGAGATCATGCCGGACACCAGCGCGACGAGGGTGAGCGCGCCGACCGCGGCCCAGCCCTCCCCGTACACCAGGATGCCGAGCGTGACGCCGACCGCGCCGAAGAACTGCGGCACGGCGATGTTCAGCAGCCGCATCCGGTAGGCGTCGGCGGTGTCGCCGATGACGCCGGCCAGGGCGCCCATCGACACGAGCGCGCCGTACTCGGGGCGGCCGACGGCGAGCCCCACGGCCAGCGGCGCGGCCAGGGCGAGCGCCGCACGGCCGACGGCGGCCTTGGGGACGGGATCGGGCTGCGGCCGCAGCCCGTGCGTCAGCCACTCCGGCGGGGTCAGGCGTCCTGTGCGCCCCCCGGTGCCGCCGTCACGTCGTCCCATGGCATCAAGAGACCCCGAACGGGCCCGGTGGCGCAAGCCCCGCCCCGGCCCCGCTCAGCTGCGGTAGTTCTCCACCTCGTCCGCGGGCCGTTCCTTCACCGTGCCGGGGTCCTCGCCGAACTCGGCCTTGGCGCGGCGCCGCCGCAGCACGTCCCAGCACTGGTCGAGCTGGATCTCCAGCTCGCGCAGCCGGGCCTGCTCGTCCCGGCCGAGGCCCTGCTGTCCGGTGGAGCGGTCACGCAGGGCCCGCTCCTCCGCGACGAGGTTGCCGATGTTGTCGATGATCTGCTCGTCGATCTTCTCGCTGTTCTGCTCATGATCCATGGCGTCCGCTCCCGGTTCCGGCGTGAACCCGCGCAGGGCCCTCTCGCTCGACTCTCGCGCGCGCGGGCCGTCAGCGCACGTCGTGCAGTTCCAACTCCACGAGCAGCGACCGGTGATCGGTGTCGGGGAGGTCGAGGAAGCGGACGTCGCGCACCGAGAAGTCCTCGCTGACCAGCACATGGTCGATCTGCGTGCCCAGCGGCCCGGCCTGCCCCGCCGGCCAGGTGGGCGTGCGGGCCGCGCCGGCGAGGGTGGCGCTGTCGCTCAGCCGCCCGGCCCGGAGGATGCCGCGGAAGGCGGCGTGGTCCTGTCCCGCGTTGAAGTCGCCGGCGACGATGCCCGGACCGCCCTTCGCGCCGGCCGCGTACTCCCGCAGCAGGCCCAGCTCACGACGCCAGTCGTGCACGGCGCCCGGCACCGGCGGGAGGGGATGCGCGAGCTGGACGGCGATCCGGCGCCCGCCGACGTCGACGACTCCGCCCGGCATGGCCAGCGCACTCTCGACTCCGGGGGCGGGCCGCAGCGGATGCCTGCTCAGGATCGCGGAGCCGGACGACCCGCCGCCCACGACGACCTCGCGGTGCGGGTAGTCGGCGCGCGGCAGGTCCGACTCCAGGGCCTCGGCGCACGCGTGGTCGCACTCCTGGACGAACACCAGGTCCGGCCGCTCCCGGCGGACCGTCTCCACCAGCGCGCCCGTCGCCTGCCCGAACTCGACGTTCGACGTCAGCACGGAGAGCCGGGCCACGACCGGGCCCGGCGGCCTCTCGGTCAGCCCGGTGTCGTACGGCCTGACGAACCAGCCGATGACCGCGAGCACCGCGACCGCCCAGCCGGCGAGGAGGCGCCGCCGCGTCAGCAGCGTGAGCAGCAGCGCCGCGCCGGCGGGCGCCAGCAGCCACGGCAGGAACGCCAGCAGCTGAGGTACGGGCGTGACACCGTCCGTGTCCGCGACCCGGCAGGCGGCGACCGCGGTCGGCACGACGAGCAGCAGCCCGGCGAACCATCCGCCGCCGTGCCCGGCGCGGCCCGCCGTCTCCCGGGTCGTCCCGTCCCCACCGGCCTCCACGTCTGCAGTCTCCCCGTCCGTCCGTGCGTCCGCCTGTCTCCCCTGTCCGCAGTGAGACGCGGGTGCGGGCCGATCCGTTGCGCGCCCGTCCGTGCGGCGGCCCGCCCAGGACTTGCCCGTGGCGGCGGGCTGGTGTGCCCTGAAGAGGGGGTGCGGGGGACAGGGAAGGAGCCCTTGCCATGGCCGCACACGCAGCGATGCCGCACCGGCGGCGCAGGACGCACGAATCCCGGCAGCACAGCCCGTTCGCCTGGGCGCTGCCCGTCACCCTGGGCCTGACCTCCGGTATCTGGGCCGCCGTCATCAGACGGACCGAGGAGGGCGGCGTCGCGACCGCCGGCCAGTGGATCCTCGGCGTGATCACCGCGGTGGTCTTCACGGCCCTGGCCTTCGGTCTGGGCCGAATCCAGCACCGGCTGCCTCGTGAACCGCGCGCGCTGGCGTACGGGGCGCTGACCGCCGTGACCATCGGCTTCCTGACCAGCCTGGCCGACGGGAGCGTCCTGAGAGCCGCGGGGATCGGCGTCGGGGTGGGCGCGGGCGTGGGAGCCGCGGTTTTCTACTTCTTCTACACACGGGAGTGACGCCTGCGCCGTCCCGACCGATTATTTCCGGCAGCGGATCGCGTCTGTACTGCACGCGTCTGTTGTGCACGGACGGAGCGAAGGAACCGAGGGACGGACGAACGGACGATGAGTACAGGCACAGATCTGGCAATCGAGACCAGCGGGCTGGTGAAGGTCTTCGGTGACAACCGTGCCGTGGACGGCGTCGACCTCCTGGTACCGGCCGGGACGGTCTACGGAGTCCTCGGCCCGAACGGGGCCGGCAAGACGACCACCGTCCGGATGCTCGCCACCCTGCTGCGGCCCGACGCGGGCGAGGCCCGCGTCTTCGGCAAGGACGTCCAGAAGGACGCCGACGCGGTCCGCAGCAGGGTCAGCCTCACCGGGCAGTACGCCTCGGTCGACGAGGACCTGACCGGCACGGAGAACCTGGTCCTGCTCGGGCGGCTGCTCGGCCACGGCAAGCCGGCGGCCCGCGAGCGGGCGGCCCAGCTGCTGGAGGCGTTCGGGCTGCGCGACGCCTCCGACAAGCAGGTGAAGAACTACTCGGGAGGCATGCGGCGCCGTATCGACATCGCCGCGTCCATCCTCAACACCCCGGACCTGCTTTTCCTCGACGAGCCGACCACCGGCCTCGACCCGCGCAGCCGCAACCAGGTCTGGGACATCGTCCGCGCCGTCGTCTCCCAGGGGACGACGGTGCTGCTGACGACGCAGTATCTCGACGAGGCCGACCGGCTCGCCTCCCGTATCGCCGTGATCGACCACGGAAAGGTGATCGCGGAGGGCACGAAGGGCGAGCTGAAGGCGTCCGTCGGCTCCGGGGCCGTGCATCTGCGGCTGCGTGACGCCGAGCAGCGGCCGGAGGCGGAGCGGGTGCTGGCCGCCGCGCTGGGCGCGGAAGTGCTGCTGGACGCCGACCCGGTCGCCCTCACGGCCCGCGTCAACGGGCAGGGCACCGAACGCGGCGCGGCCGAGCAGGCGGCCCACGCCCTGGCCGAACTGGCCCGCTGCGGCATCACCGTCGACAACTTCGCGCTGGGCCAGCCCAGCCTGGACGAGGTCTTCCTCGCCCTGACCGACAAGAAGGGGGAGGCGGCATGACGACCGCGACCACCGCCAAGGATCCGGGCGATCTCGCACTCGAAGCGCCGAGGACGGAGGACCTCGCCTCGCTGCTGGTGGCGACGGAACGGCCGGCGCGGCCCACGGCGTGGTCGGCGTCGCTGACGTTCGGCTGGCGCGCCATGCTCAAGATCAAGCATGTGCCGGAGCAGCTCTTCGACGTGACGGCGTTCCCGATCATGATGGTGCTGATGTACACGTACCTCTTCGGAGGCGCGATCGCCGGCTCCGTCGACGCGTACGTGCAGTTCCTGCTGCCGGGCATCCTCACCATGAGCGTCGTGATGATCACGATGTACACGGGGGTGGCCGTCAACAACGACATCACCAAGGGCGTCTTCGACCGCTTCCGCACGCTGCCGATCTGGCGGCCCGCGCCGATGGTCGGCTACCTCCTCGGCGACGTCGTCCGCTATCTGATCGCCTCGGTCGTGATGCTCGCGGTCGGCCTCCTCATCGGCTACCGCCCCGGCGGCGGACCGGTCGGCATCGCGCTCGGCGTCGTGCTGCTGCTGGTCTTCTCGTTCGCGTTCTCCTGGATCTGGACGATGTTCGGTCTGCTGCTGCGCACCGAGAAGTCGGTCATGGGCGTCAGCATGATGGTCATCTTCCCGATGACGTTCCTCAGCAACGTCTTCGTCGACCCGAGCACCATGCCGGGCTGGCTCCAGGCATTCGTCAACAACCAGCCCGTCACCCATGTGTCCACCGCCGTCCGCGAACTGATGGCGGGCGACTGGCCGGCGGCCGACATCGCCTGGTCGCTGGGCTGGTCGGCACTGCTCGTGATCGTCTTCGGCTCGGTCACGATGCGCCTCTACAACCGCAAGTGACCCCGCGCCGACCGCCGCGCGGGCGCCCCCGGCCGCCCGGGGCGCCCGCGCTTGACCTTCCCCCCGAGGGAACGCCCAGCATCGAGCGTGCCGGGCGAGGCGCCCGGCCGACGAGAAACAGGAGCCGGGGGCCATGGACCTGCTGACCATCGGGGCGTTCGCCCGTGTCTCCCGGCTGTCCGCCAAGGCGCTGCGCCGCTACGACGAACTGGGCCTGCTGCGCCCCGCCCACACCGACCCCTTCACCGGCTACCGCTACTACGACCGGGCACAGACCGAACGTGCCCGGCTGGTGGCATGGCTGCGGCGGATCGGTATGCCGCTGGCCCGGGTCCGGGAGGTCTGCGACCTCGCGGAGACGGACGCGCCGGCGGCCGCCCGGCAGGTCCGGGCGTACTGGGCCGGGGTCGAGGCGGAGACCGCGGCGCGCAGGGACCTGGCGGACTTCCTCGTCGACCAGCTCTCGGGGAAGGACACCGATCCGATGTCGCAGCTCACCACGCCACTTACGATCCGCTACGCCGCCCGCTCGGACCGCGGACTCGTCAGGGAGTCCAACCAGGACGTCGCCTACGCCGGGTCCCGGCTGCTCGCCGTCGCCGACGGGTTCGGCGCCGACGGCGAACGCGCCGGCTCCGGCGCGGTCGACGCGCTCAAAGCGCTGGAGACGGACGCGCTCGGGGGCGCTGCGGCCCCGCCGCGCGCCGGCGATCTGCTGAACGCTCTCGAGGACGCCGTCCAGCGCGCGAACGCAGCGGTCCACGGCCTCGCCGACTCCGACTCAAGCCCCGACTCCGACTCCCACTCCGGTACGACGCTGACCGCGATGCTGTGGACCGGGTCGCGGCTGGCGCTCGTCCACATCGGGGACACCCGCGCCTATCTGCTGCGCGACGGGACGTTCTTCCGGATCACGCACGACCACACGGTGGTCCAGCCGATGATCGACGAAGGCAGCCTCGACGCGGAGGAGGCGGCCTCCCACCCCCAGCGGGCCATGCTGCTGCGGGCCCTGGACGGCCGCGAGGGGATCGCCCGGCCGGATCTGCGGCTGCACGAGGCCAAGCCCGGCGACCGGTATCTGCTCTGCTCCGACGGGTTGTCCGCGGTCGTGCCGCACGCGGACATCAGCCGGACCGTCGAGTCCGCCGGTGACCCGGACGACGCGGTCACCGGCCTGATCGCGCTCGCCCACGGGGCCGGGGCCCCGGACAACGTCGCCTGTGTGGTCGCGGACGTGGTCGAGGAGGCCGTCCCCGCCTGACCGTGCGCGGGGCCCGGCGGCCCGGCCGTCAGGTGGTGGTGCCGCGGACCACGACGACCGGGCACGGGGCGTGCTGGGCCAGGTGGAGGCCGACGGAGCCGAGCAGGGTGGCCTTGAAGCCGCTGTAGCCGCGGTCGCCCACGACCAGCAGGGACGCGCCGTCGGAGCGGTCCATCAGGGCCTGCGCCGGGTTGCCGATCAGGACCGTGCGGGTGATGGCGGCGGCCTCGTCGCCGAGCGTCTGCTCCAGGGTCTCCTCGAGGACCTGGGCCGCGAGCGCCTGCGGGTCGAAGTCGGCCGGGATGGCGGCGACCATGGTGGCCCAGCCGGCCGCCGGGTACTCCCAGCTGATGACCGCCTCCAGGGCGTCCCCGGTCAGCCCGGCCTGCCGGGCCGCCCAGCGAAGGGCCCTGATCGACGGCTCGGAGCCGTCCACGCCGACGACGATCTTGCCCGCGGCTGCCTTGTCCGCCATTCCCGCCACCTCCGTAGCTGTAGCTCCTTGCCAGCCTACGTAAAACTACGCAAACAGGTCCGCGGTGGCCGTGTCGCGGCGGGGCCCGGCGATGGCCGGCCCGGCCATCAGGGCCGCGAGCTCGCCGCCCTGATGGCCGGGCCGTGCGGTCCGGGAGGGTGGCCGTCATCGAGTCGCCCGTGCCGCCCCAGTCCTCCGACGCCGCGTACACGCCGGTCGGCACGACGAGTGCCCGCAGAAAGGCGAAGAGCGGCCGCAGGGCGTGGTCCAGCACTGGGCGCACCTCCCAGGCCCCCAGGCCCAGGCCTGGGGAAGAGTGCCGGGCGGTCCCGCCGGTCGCCGCGATCAGCACCGGCTTCCCGGTGAGCGCGGCGGGCTCGATCAGGTCGAAGAACGACTTGAACAGCCCGCTGTACGAGGCGGTGTGCCCTGTCCCGCCGCGACGTTGCATGACGCGTTCTCATCGGCGTTGCAGGTGAAGCCGCAGGATACGCAGACGAACTCGGCTTGGCTCCTGCGCGAGTTCTTCTCGATCCATCCGCAGGCGCTGCACCGCAGAGAGGTGTACGGGGCGGGTACGTCCTCGACCCGGCCGGGAGCCTTCTCCCCGGCACGCCTGCGGAGCAGGCCCCAACCTTGGGCGAGGATCGCCCGGTTCAGCCCGGCCTTCTGCCGGACCCGCCTGCCCGGTTCCTCTACCGTTCCCGTGGCGGAGGCAGCTTCCGGACCACCACCGACCGGCCCTGGACCTGTTTGCCGGTCTTCGCGTTCAGCTTCGGCGAACCGTCCGGCCCGAACTCCGCGACGCGGTCGGTGCCGATCACCCGGAAGCCCTCATGCCGGTACTTCTTCCGCCAGGTCGGCTCCCCGAACCCGGAGACGACCCTGGCGCTCTTGGCCCTGGCGAAGTCCTTCAAGGCCTGCTGCTGCACATCCGCGTTCCCAGCGGCGAGCCATGCGTTCTCGCGGCGCGCCTCAGTGAGCTGGCGACATTGCTCCGGAAACCCAGGGGCCGCCTTCCTGACTCTGCCTCCGGTGCGCGTGCTGCTCGACGGCCAGGTTCCATACGTACCGCGCATGCGCGCAGTGCCCGAGCATGACGCCCGCCTGCTCACTTGTCGGATACATGCGGAAACGTGACATGCCGCCAACGTAGCCACACGGTCCCGTTTCCCTTCCCCCGTCCAACTGGACTCACTCGAACGAGTGGCCGACCATCCAGGTCACGGTTCACCGGCTCTGATGGGAGTAGCGCTCAGCCCCGGCCGGCGGCGCCCGGGAAAAGCTGGCGGAAGGCGTCCGCCGACTCGGAGCCGGAGCGGCCGAACGGCGCGTCGAAGTCCCACACCAGGAAGAGCAGGAAGGCGATCAGCGCGCTGAAGAGCCCCGCGAGGAGCAGCTCACGGAACGTACGGCCGATCTGCATCGTGAAGATCAGCCCGATCGTCACCACGGCCCCGCTGATCAGCCCGAACCACACGATGCCGGGCAGCGTCTCCTCTGCGCCCGCCGCGCGGGCGTTGCGCGCGTCCTCCGCGGCGGCCACCTGGTCGAGCATCGGCTGGTAGGCCTGCGCCTCCAGCTCGTTCTTCGGCTCCCGCTCCGCGACTTCGGAGCGCACGGCCGCCAGCAGCTCGGTCCCGCGCGACGACAGCTCCTGCTGCTCGACCATCCGCGGCCACTCCGTCTCGACGACCTCGGAGACGTACGTGTCGATGTCCGTACGGAGCCGGTCGCGGAAGTCGGCCGGATAGACCTGGGCCCGCTGGGTTACCTCGTGCAGCGCCTGCGCCTCCGTGCGTACGGCGTCCTGCGCCGCGCCGCGCGCCTCCCAGACGCCGGCGATGGCCAGGCCGAGCACGATCGCGTACACGACGCCGACCATCATCACCATGTACTCGAGGACGTCCGGGGTCTGCGGCGCCTCCCGGTCGTCGAGGTCGGCCGCCGCCGCGGCGGGGCGGGCCGCACGCTGGCTGAGGACCGTGACGACGAGGACGACGGCGCAGGCGGCGGCCATCACGATGGCCAGGACGAGCCATTCGGACATGAGGGTCTCCGGTGGTGTGGGGAGTCGGTGGGGCCGTGCGGGACGTGGTCAGGCGCGGCCGCGCCGCGCGGCGGACTGCGAGCGGGGGCGCAGCAGGGCCGCGGCGAGGACGGCCGGAATCGTGGTGACCAGCATCAGGACGGTGAGCGGTGTGCCGGTGCGCTCGGGCGCGCGGGTCGTAGGCCGGTACGTGCGGATGGCGACGGCCTCGACGCGCTCCGGCGGCGGAGCGGCGGCGGGCGGCGCGGGGGCGGGCTGCTCAGGAGGTGCCGAGGGCGAGGCCGGCGGGCCGGCCTGCGCGGCGGGCGGAGGGGGCGGAGCGGGGACGGGCGTGGGGGTGGGTGCCGGAGGCGGTGAGGGCGGCAGCGTGGTGGGCGCGGGAGGCGACGGCACGGGTGGCGGCGTCGGCGCGGGAGTCGGGGGAGGCGGCGTCGGTGTGGGGCAGGGCGGCGGGGGCGGGCAGTGTCCGGCGCCGATGACCACGCAGACGGAGACTCCCATCCCGGCCGGTCCCGGCACCACGGCCGACACGGACACCGACGAGGCAGACACGGACACCGACAACGACGGCGCGGGCGCCGACGCGCTCCGGCCGGGCTCGGGGTCCGTTCCTGGCGCGGTCACCGACACTTCCGCCCGGCCGCCCGGTCCGTCGTCATCCCCCGGCGACAGGGCCGCGAACCCGGCCCCCTGAGCTCCGACAATCGCCGCGACACCCAGTGCGCTCACGTGCTGCCATCCCGCCACGGCGCCACGGTAAAGGTCCGGAAGCTGCTCGTATGACCAGGATCACCCGTATGGCTGAGCAGTACGTATGTCCTACCAGTGACGATCTGTGGCGCGAATCATTATGCACTTTGTTGCACAAGCCTCTGCCGACCCGCTAGAACTTCACTCGACACCCCTGTGCGAGGAGGCACCGATGACGACGAGTACGAGCACCACCACGGCCGGGCCGGCGCCGTACCCGCATCTGCTGAGCCCGCTCGACCTCGGGTTCACCACGCTGCCCAACCGCGTCCTGATGGGCTCCATGCACGTCGGCCTCGAGGAGGCGGAGCGCGGCTTCGAGCGGATGGCCGCCTTCTACGCGGAGCGCGCCCGCGGCGGGGTCGGCCTCATCGTCACCGGCGGCATCGCCCCCAACGACCGCGGCCGCCCCTACGAGGGCGGGGCCAAGCTCACCACCGAGGACGAGGCCGCCCGGCACCGGGTCGTCACCGACGCCGTGCACGCCGAGGGCGGCAGGATCGCCATGCAGATCCTCCACTTCGGCCGGTACGCGTACCACCAGGACCTCGTCGCCCCCAGCGCGATCCAGGCCCCGATCAGCCCGTTCGTTCCGCACGCCCTGACCGAGGACGAGATCGAGGAGACGATCGGCGACTTCGTCCGCGCGGCCGTCCTCGCCCGGTCGGCCGGCTACGACGGCGTCGAGATCATGGGCTCCGAGGGCTACTTCATCAACGAGTTCATCGCGAGCGCCACCAACCACCGCACCGACCGCTGGGGCGGCTCGTACGAGAACCGCACTCGGCTGCCCCTGGAGATCGTCCGCCGCACGCGGGAGGCGGTCGGCGAGGACTTCATCCTGATCTACCGGCTCTCCATGCTGGATCTGGTGCCCGGCGGCTCCTCTCTCGAAGAGGTCGTCGCGCTCGCCAAGGAGATCGAGGCGGCCGGCGCCACCATCATCAACACCGGTATCGGCTGGCACGAGGCCCGTATCCCCACCATCGCGACGTCCGTGCCGCGCGGCGCGTACACCTGGGTGACCAAGAAGCTGATGGGCGCCGTCTCGGTGCCGCTGGTGACCAGCAACCGGATCAACACCCCCGAGGTCGCCGAGCAGGTGCTCGCCGACGGCCGTGCCGACATGGTCTCGATGGCCCGCCCGTTCCTCGCCGACCCCGAGTTCGTGGCCAAGGCACGGGCCGGCCGCGCCGACGCCATCAACACCTGCATCGGCTGCAACCAGGCATGCCTGGACCACACGTTCAACCTCAAGATCACCTCCTGCCTGGTCAACCCGCGCGCCTGCCACGAGACCGAGCTCGTCCTCGCGCCGACCCGGCTGAAGAAGCGCGTCGCGGTCGTCGGCGCCGGACCGGCCGGGCTCGCCTGCGCGGTCTCCGCGGCCGGACGCGGCCACGACGTCACCCTCTTCGACGCCGCCGAGGAGATCGGCGGCCAGCTCAACATCGCCAAGCGCGTCCCGGGCAAGGAGGAGTTCGACGAGACGCTGCGCTACTACCGCACGCAGCTGAAGGAGCACGGTGTCCGGGTCCGCCTCGGCGTCCGCGTCACCGCCGCCGACCTGCCGGCCGCCGACTTCGACGAGGTCGTCGTCGCCACCGGCGTCACGCCCCGGACCCCCGACATCGACGGCGTCGACCACCCGAGCGTCGTCACCTACCTCGACGTCCTGCGCGACGGCGCGCCCGTCGGCGACCGGGTCGCCGTCATCGGCGCCGGCGGCATCGGCTTCGACGTCGCCGAGTACCTCACCGACGGCGGCGAGGGCGCGAGCCTGGACCCGCGGACGTACTTCCGCCAGTGGGGCGTCGACATGGACTACGCGGCCCCCGGCGGCCTGACGAAGCCCGAGCGCCCGGCCCCGCCGCGCGCCGTGCACCTCCTCCAGCGCAAGACCACCAAGGTCGGCGCCGGTCTCGGCAAGACGACGGGCTGGATCCACCGCACGGAACTCAAGCACCGCGGCGTGACGATGACGGCCGGCGCCACGTACGACCGCATCGACGACGAGGGCCTGCACCTCACCGTCGACGGCACGGCGTCCGTCCTGCCCGTCGACACGGTCGTCCTCTGCACCGGCCAGGAGCCGCAGCGCTCGCTGTACGAGGAGCTGACGGGTGCGGGCCGCACGGTCCACCTGATCGGCGGCGCGGACGTGGCGGCGGAGCTGGACGCGAAGCGGGCGATCGACCAGGGGACGCGGCTGGCTGCGGCGCTGTAGCCGGGCGGGGGTACGGCGGGGGGTACGTGGCGCCTGCGGCGGGCTTGTCCCCTACCCTCCCCCTGCGGCCTGGCGGCCTCGGGGGACCCCCACCTTCCCATAACCGGGGCAGGCCCCGGACCCCGGTGACCGGCCCTCCGGGCGGCGGGCCGGGCTCCGCCCGGGCCCGGTACCGCGCTCCGCGCGGTGGCCTCAATCGCCGGCCGGGCTGGATTTCGCTCCGCGAAATCAGCCTCGCCGGCAGGGGCAACTCAAGCCTCGCCGGCGATTGAGGCGCGGGTCCGGGCGGAGCCCTGACGGGACCGGCAAGTTCCAGCCCCGCCGGCGTTTGAGGCGCGGGGGTACGGGGGTGGAGCCCCCGAAACACCGCGCGGAGCGCGGTGGCGGGTCCGGGCGCAGCCCGGTTCGGGAAGGGGCGGGGTGGGGAACACGCCCGCGCAGCGGCCCCCGCGCCGCCCACGTCACGCCACCCCCCGGCCACCCAAGTGGCATACCATGCGCACGACATTCATAAGGTTCACGTAAGAGGATGTACGCGTCATGGCCCTGCGCACCCCGTCCCGTCCCCTGCGCGGCATAACCGCCGCCGTCGTCCTGCTCGCGGTCGGCGCGGTGGGGTGCTCGGAAGTCGTCGACAGCGCGAAGGACGGTGCGAAGAAGGTCGCCCGCCAGCGTTCGGTGTTCTCGCTCGGCATCGGGGACTGCTACAACCCGAACGGCAAGGAGGCCGAGGGCGAGACGTTCGCCATCGAGGTCGTGCCCTGCGGTGAGCCCCACCAGGCCCAGGTCGTCGGTGAGTTCGAACTCGACGAGGCCAGGACGTTCCCCGGCAACGACGCGATCTGGGCGATCGCCGACGAGCGGTGCCCGGCCGAGGCGCAGAAGTTCGCCCCGGACACCTGGGCGCTCCCGAAGGGCGTCGACATCCTCTACTACACCCCGACCAGCGAGAGCTGGTCGACCGGCGACCGCGCCGTGAGCTGCACGTACACCAAGGAGAAGGGCACGTTCAGCGGCTCCCTCAAGGCGGCCGGCGGCATGAAGCCCGGCCAGGCCGAGTACCTCAAGGGCGCCAACGGCGTGTACGACGCCCTGTGGATGAACCAGCCCGAGGCGGAGTCCGTCGAGGACGACCTCCCCGGCTTCAAGGCACAGGCCAAGGCCGTCGCCGCCGCCCTCGACACGCACGTCAAGGGCCTCGAGGGCATCGACGGCACGGAGACGGCCAAGCTCCGCGCCCAGCTCGAGAAGACCGCCGCCGAGTGGGACAAGGCCGCGAAGGCCGCCGACGTCGACGCGTTCTACCTCGCCTACGACCCGGCCTTCACCGGCCTCGACCCGAACAAGACGGTCGCCGCCCGCAAGGAACTGGGCCTGGCCACCGCCGTCCCGGCCGACGAGGCCGAGGTCTGGGCGAGCTGACGCAGGAGGAACCCGTGGGGGCGTCGGCGCCCCCACGGGCGTCCCGACGCGCCGCGGTCCCTCCCCCGCACGGGTCCTACGATGCGGCCATGTCCCTGCCCCACGCGATCCTCACGGCCCTGCTCGAGAAGCCCTCTTCGGGCCTGGAGCTGACCCGCCGCTTCGACAAGTCGATCGGCTACTTCTGGTCGGCCACCCACCAGCAGATCTACCGCGAACTGGGCAAGCTCGAGCAGGCCGGCCACATCCGGGCCCTGCCGTCCGAGCAGCCGACCCGGGGCCAGAAGAAGGACTACGAGGTCCTGCCCGCCGGCCGGGAGGAACTGGCGGCCTGGGTCACCCGCCCCGAGGACCCCCGGCAGATCCGCGACCCGCTGCTGCTGCGCCTGCGCGCGGCGGCGGTGGTGGGCGGCGCGGACATGGAGGCGGAACTCGTACGCCATCTGGAGCTGCACCGCACCCAGTTGGCCGGATATCTGGCCATCGAGGAGCGCGACTTCCCGCCGGAGCGCCGGGTGAGCAGGCAGGACAGACTGCGCCATGTGGTGCTGCGGGGCGGCATCGAGCTGGAGACCTTCTGGACGAAGTGGCTGACGGACACCCTCGCCGAACTCACCGCCCCGGCCGACGGCGGCGAAACCTCCCGGGATGCGTGTCCTGACGGCCCGTGAGATCGTCGCGGCGTGACGGACTCCTTGATCGCGGTCTGCTGTGCGGCCGCTCTCATCCTGCTGCTGAAATCCGCCGTGGACCTCGCCCGAGCCGGTGGCGCCGACCCGTCCGCGGAGGCCCGCTCCGTGACCTCGGCGCTGTACGGCTGCGGGATCGCCGTACTGGCGCTCGGCCTGTTCATCGCGCTGGCCTGACCGCGCGTACCGGCGTCTACGCCCGGGGTGTGCGCAGTATCCCGCCGTACTCGTACAGGCCCTTGCCGTCCTTGTTCCCCTTCGCGGCCCCGACGTAGGGCGCCAGGTCCGGGTGGACCGGGGCGAGCGGCGGCTGGTCCGGGTCGGGCCGCCAGTCGGCCAGATCGACCAGGCCCGGCTCGACCGGCACCAGGCCCTCCACCAGCGCGTCGACCTCGGCGGGGGTCCGCGTCTGCCAGGGGATGCCGCCCGACGAGATGTGCGCGGTCATCTCGGCGCCGCGCGCCGGATCGTCGGACACGACGTGCGAGAAGCCGACACAGCTGCCGGGCGCCGCCCGGTCGATGACCGTACGCAGGATCCGGCGCGGGTCGTCGGCGTCGACGAGGTGGTGCCCCACGGAGAGGAACAGCACCGCCACCGGCTCGTCGAAGTCGATCAGCCGCCGCACATCGGGATGGTCGAGCACCGACCGCTGGTCCCGCATGTCGGCGGTGATGACGGTCGTCGTCGCGTTGTCGGCGAGCAGCGCGTGCCCGTGTGCGAGCACGATCGGGTCGATGTCGACGTACACGACCCGGGCGTCCGGCGCGAAGCGCTGCGCCACCTGGTGGACGTTGTTGTCGGTCGGCAGCCCGCAGCCCATGTCGAGGAACTGACGGATCCCCAGCTCCTGCGTCAGATACCGGACGGCCCGGTAGAGAAACTGCCGGTTCTGCCGGGCGATGTCCACGCACTCGGGGAACGCCGGCAGCGTGGCGAGCAGGAAGGCGCGGTCGACCTCGTAGTTGTCCTTGCCGCCCAGCATCCACCCGTAGGCCCGTGCGGAAGTCGGCACGTCGTACGGTATCGAGACCTTGTCGGGCCGGTTGTCGTCGATCACGTGCGCTCTCCGCCTCTTCCGCGATGCCGGTGTGCCTCAACGTCCCGCCGACCCTACTTGCGCCCCACCCGTGGCCCGGCCGTATCCGGCCACCCGACGCCACCGGCCGCCGCCCGGCCCCGGCCGGTGGACGACCCTGGTGTGTACCGTCCGCGCACTTGTGTTCTATGTTGCACAGGCAAAGTGAGGGGGGACTTCGCGTGGCACGGGACTATGACAGCCAGTTGCTGGAGTCGGTGGCCGTACGCCGGCGCAGGATGCGGGACGCGCTGCTGTTCGGTGCGCAGCGGACCCGGCGTACGGCGGACGAGCGGCTGGGAAAGGTGTTCGCGGGAGTCGTCATCGCAGCGGTCCTGTGCGCGGGTTGCGTCGGCTGGTCCTTCCTGCAGCACACGCTGGCGAAGCAGAAGGCCGAACAGGAGCAGCGTCAGGCACACCACCACGGGCAGCCGGTGACGCGGTGGTGAGCGCAGCGGCGGCCCCCCGTGCGCAGCTCAGCCGGGTGACCCTGGTCGGCGAGCGGCGACGTGCCGACATCGTCCTTCCGTCGGACACTCCGATCGGGGAACTGCTGCCGGACATCCTCCAGTTGCTGGACGACCGGGTCGCCACCCGGCCGCTGACACGGCAGCTGATCGCGACCGACGGCTCCGCCCTGCCGCACGACAGCACCCTGGCGTCGGCCGGGATTCCCGACGGCGCCGTGCTGCGGCTCGTCAGGACGCACTCCGCGCCGCCCGCGCCGGTGGTGCACGACGTCACCGATCTCGTCGCCGACGATCTCGACCTGCGGGCCTGGCGCTGGCGTCCCGCCGCACGCCGCGTCGGCGCGGGTGTGGCAACCGTCGTCTTCACAGTGATCGCCGCACTGCTCGCCCGCCGCGAGTTCCCCCTCGGCACCCTGGCCGGTGCCATGACGCTGGTCTCTCTCGTGCTGTCCGCGGCCGGTGCGCTCGTGTCCAGGTTCGGACGGAACCAGGGCCTGGCGACCGCGCTGCTGGTCGCCTCGGGTGGCCTGGGCGTCCTCGCGGCGTGGACGGCCGCCGACGCGCACGACTGGCCGGTGGACGGCCGCGTCACCGCTGTCGCAGGGGCAGTGATTCCGATGCTGGCGCTGCTCGGCCTCTTCTCACCGCTCGGCCGCGGTGGACTTACAGGTGCTGGGGCGACGGCTGCGATCGGCGCCGTGTGGGGCGGCGTTGCCTCTGTTCAGAGCGATCCGGCCCGGCTCGGCGCCGTCATGGCGGTCTTCTCCGCCGTGCTGCTCGGCCTTCTGCCACGGCTCGCTCTGACGGCCTCGGGACTCGCCGCACTCGACGACCGCCGCTCGGGCGGAGTCTCCGTCAGCCGCCACGAGGTGGCCAACGCGCTCGCGGCCACGCACCGCGGACTCGCCCTGGCGACGATGGTGACCGCGGTCTCCGCTGCCGCCGCCGGCGTGCTACTCACCCTGGCCGAAAACCCGACGGTGTGGACCGTGACGCTGTCGTCGCTCGTCACGGTGGTGCTTCTGTCCAGGGCGCGGGCCTTTCCGCTGGTGGTGGAGGTCGCCGCACTCTTCGCCGCCGCTGCGGTCCTTGTCGTACGGCTGGTGATGCTGTGGCTGCAGCATGCCGGGGGCCTCGCGCCGCTGGCTGTGCTGTGCGTCGCCGCGGCGCTGCCGTTGCTCGTCCTCGCCGTGCAGCCGGCCGAGCACGTCCGGGTCCGGCTGCGGCGCACGGCGGACCTGGTGGAATCCATCGGCGTGATCGGACTCTTCCCGCTCGCCGTCGGCGTGTTCGGCGTGTACGGACAGCTGCTCAACAAGTTCTGATTCGACGCGCGGGGCTCCGGGTGGGGCAGCACAACGGGGGAGAGAGGGCGGACATGCCGAACGGGGACAACTGGCAGGGCGATGTGCTGCGCGATCTGCGCGGCGGTGCCCAACGGGGTCCGCAGCCCGCCGCGGCGCCGACGCCCGGTGCCACGGCGACGGGCCAGGACCGCAGCGCTCACCCCGGCACCCACCCGGTGGGCGCCGCAGCCGAGCAGAACCGTTCCCCCTCGAACGATGCGCGGCAGCAGCAGCCGCAGCAGCTTGCTTCCCAGGCAGCCTCCCCGCACCCGACGCCGCCGACTTCCGGCCCGGCCGCGTACGCCCCGGCCGCCGCCCCGCAACGCACCCCCGACTCGCGAGCCGTGATCGACCAGGCGCTGGCCGGTACGGGACGCAGGCCGCGGCGCGGGGAGTCCTTCGCCGCGCGCGCCGTGCGCACCCTGCGCCGTACGCTCGCTTCTTCGGCCGCGCGCGAGGTCGCGGGCGCCACCCGCATCGCCGAGGTGCTGCAGCAGCCGGTGACGACCGGCCGGCAGATCGCCGTCACCTCCATCCGCGGCGGGGCCGGCAAGTCGACCGTCGCGGCGCTGCTCGGCCTCACGTACGCGCACTACCGGCAGGACCCCGTTCTCCTCGTCGAGGCGGACCCGGCGCTCGGCTCGCTGCCGCTGCGGATGGGCGCCGAGACACTGCGCTGGACCACCGGCGACGTCGCGGACATCGTCGAGCCGCAGATGTCGCTGCTCGACGTCACGGGATATCTGGTCCAGCTCCCCGGCAACGCCTGGCTGCTGCCCGGCAGTCAGGGCCAGATCGGCGCGATGCTGGACACGCGGGCGTACGAGCGGGTGATGGTGTCGCTGCGGCGCTACTTCGGCGTGACGGTGGTCGACTGCGAGACGCTGCCCGCCGAAGTCGCCCGCGTCGCTCTCTCCGCCGCCCAGGCCCGCGTCCTGACCGCCCCGGCCACGCTGGAGGGCATCGGGAGCACGTATGCGGTGCTCCAGTGGATGCAAGGGCTGCCCCCGCACGTGATCGCGGGCACGGTCGTCGTCCTCGCCGAGCTGGCGCCCCACTCGGGCGTGGGTCTCGAAGCCGCGGCCAAGAAGCTCGCAGCCACCGGGGCGAGGGTGCAGGTCCTGCCGTACGACCGGCACCTGGCGGCCGGCGGCCCCATCAGCACCGGACTGCTGGCCCACTCGACCAGGCAGGCGGCTGCCCGTCTCGCGGCGGAGGTCTTCCAGCTCTCTCTTCAGGGCCGCTGACCGCGGATGCCGAGTCCCACCGTGCCGAGGCCGACCGCGACCCTGCCGAGCCCGAGCCCGAGCCCGAGCCCAAGCCCGAACCCGCCGAGCCCGACCGCGAACGACGGACGACGATGAGTACCCGACTGATCCACCGACCGGCCAGGACCACGCGGCCGCCCGCCGACTCCGAGCCCCGGACCATCGAGGCGCCGCCCAACCTCCCGGAGGGGAAGGGCGGCAACATCGCGATGTCGCTGCTGCCCGTCGCCGGCGTCATGTCCTCCGTCGTCATGATGACGGTCGTGCGCAACAGCCAGTTCGCCGTGCTCGGTGCGCTCGTCCTCGTCGTCACCATCGCCGGATCCGCCGTCCTGGTTTTCTCCCAGCGCGGCAAGGCCCAGCGCACTCGCCGGACCCAGCGCGAGGCGTATCTCGCCTACCTGGAGGATCTGCGGGAGGAGCTCTCCGCGGAGGAGCGGGAGCGGCGCGAACGCGCAGACGTCCTCAATCCGCCGCCGCAGGCCCTGTACGACATCGTCCGCGACCCGGCCCGGCTGTGGGAACGCCGTCGTGTCGACGGGGACTTCCTGCGGGTGCGGGTCGGCACCGGGGAAATGCCGGTGCGCGACCTGCGGATCGGCGACCAGGGTTCGTCGGTCCTCACCCCGCCGGACCTGTTCATGCTCAACGAGGCGTCGGCACTGACCGCGCGCTTCCGCACCGGCACCGAGCTGCCGCTGACCGTGCCGCTCGACCGTGTCGGCAACGTCAGCGTCGTCGGCCCCCGCGAGGACTGCCTGCGCGTCGCGCGCGCCCTGCTCGTCCAGACCGCCGCCCTGCACGCACCCGACGACGTGGGCGTCGCCCTGGCCGTCCCCGGGGACCGGATCGCCGGCTGGGAGTGGGCCAAGTGGCTGCCGCACCTGCTCGACGCCGACCAGTTCGACGGCCCCGTCGGCGCCCGCCGCATTGCCCCCTCCGTCCCGCAGCTCGCGCGGCAGATCGGGCCGGAACTGCGTCGCCGCGCCTCGTACGCGGCCGAGGTGCGGCGAGGTCTGTCGGGCAGGGACGCGCTCTCCATGACGGCCCGGCTGCTCGTCGTCGCCGACGGGCACGGGGAGGACGCCGTCGACCTGCCGCTTCCCGACGACGCCGTCGGCCTGCACGAGATGGGGGTCACCGTCCTGCATCTGCTCGAACAGCGGATCCAGGAGCCGGGGCACGTCAGTGTGCGCATCACCGTGGACGGTGACCAGGTGGTCATCGAGGACCTGCGCCGGACGGAACCGGTCAGCGCCCACGGCACCGTGGACGACGCCGGTATCCCCTTCGCCGAGGGCCTCGCCCGGATGCTGGCGCCCTTGCGCCTGTCCGCCGAGTCCCTCGTCGACGCGCCCCTGTCCGGTCCGGTCGACTTCGCGGGCCTGCTCGGAATCGACGACGTCGCGCGGCTCGACCTGGCGGAGCTGTGGGCGCCGCGCGGAGAGCGCGCCTTCCTCCGCGTACCCATCGGCGTCAGCGACTCCCGCGAACCGGTGCTGCTGGACCTGAAGGAGTCGGCCGAGCTGGGCATGGGCCCGCACGGTCTCTGCGTCGGAGCCACCGGTTCCGGCAAGTCCGAACTCCTGCGCACCCTCGTCCTGGCCCTGGTGGCCACGCATCCGCCGGAGGACCTCGCCATGGTCCTGGTCGACTACAAGGGCGGCGCGACCTTCGCCCCGTTCGCGGACCTGCCGCATGTCGCCGGTGTCATCACCAACCTGGAGAACCAGGCGGGACTCGTGGAACGCGTCCACGCCTCGCTCGCCGGCGAGGTCAAGCGCCGCCAGCAGGTGCTCAAGGACGCGGGCAATGTCGCCGACATCGGCCACTACGCGGCTCTCCGCGCCGAGAAGCGGCCGGACCTGGACCCGCTGCCGCACCTGTTCGTCGTCATCGACGAGTTCGGCGAACTCCTCACGGCCAAGCCCGACTTCATCGACCTGTTCCTGTCCATCGGCCGCATAGGCCGCTCCATCGGCGTGCACCTGCTGCTGTCCAGCCAGCGGATCGAGGGCGGCAAGCTCAAGGGACTGGAGACCTACCTCTCGTACCGGCTCGGCCTGCGCACCTTCTCGGCCGACGAGTCCCGTACGGTCCTCGACACGACGGACGCCTTCCATCTGCCGCCGCTCCCCGGCTTCGGCTTCCTCAAGGTCGACACCAGCCATTACGAGCGCTTCAAGGCCGGCTACGTCTCCGGCGCGTACCGCGGCCCCGTCCAGCGGGGTGACGAGGAGGACGCCGGTCCGCTCGCCCTGGAGTACGGGGCCTTCAACTCGCCCGGAGCGGCCACCGGTTCAGCGCCACAGGGACCCTCGATGCCACGCCGGGAGACCGGTCCCACCGAAATGGGAGTACTGGTCGAGCAGTTGGAGGGCGCCGCCGACCCCGTGCGCCGTATCTGGCTCCCTCCGCTTCCGGACGCGATCACCCTCGACGAGGTCGCGGGTCCGCTGGAGGCCGGCCGGCGCGGCATGCAGCTGTCCGCACGACGCGGTCCCCTCCAGGTGCCGCTCGGCCTGCTCGACGACCCGGCCAGGCAGTGGCAGGGCCAGTGGTACCTGGACCTGACAACGGCCGGAGGACACGCCGCGGTCATCGGCGGCCCGCAGTCCGGCAAGACGACGCTCCTGCGCACCCTCGTCCTCTCGCTCGCACTGACCCACACCCCGCAGGAGGTCGGCGTCTACGGCCTCGACCTGGTCGGCGGCGGTCTGGCCGCCCTGGCGGGGCTGCCGCACGTCGGCGGCGTCGCCGGCCGTGCCGATCGCGAGCGCGCGGCACGCACCGTCGAAGAGGTGCGGAACATGCTCGCGGCGCGGGAGGAACTGTTCAGGCAGCACGGCATCGACTCCGTCGAGCAGTTGCGCACTCTGCACGCCGCGGGCCGGCTGCCGCAGCTGGCCTCCGCGGAGATCCTGCTGGTCATCGACGGCTTCGGGGCGCTGCGCGACGACTTCGAGGAACTGGACGACGCCGTCGTCGACATCCTCAAGCGCGGCAGCGGCTACGGCATCCACGTGGTGGCGGGCATGCTCCGCTGGAACGACGTCCGCATCGCCACCCAGTCGAACTTCGGCACCCGCGTGGAACTCCGTCTCAACGACCCCACGGAGTCGAGTGTCGACCGCAAGCTCGCCGAGACCCTGTCGCCCGACGAGCCCGGCCGCGTCCTGACCGACGGCAAGCTGTTCGCACAGGTCGCGCTTCCCCGTACGGACTCGACGCCCGATCCGGTGGAGCTGGGCGCGGTCCTGGAGCGCACCGTCCGCACGGTTCGCGGCGCCTGGAGCGGCGAGGTCGCCCAGCCGGTACGGGTCCTGCCGCAGGTCCTGGAACCGCACCTGCTGCCCGGCCCGGCCGCCGAGCCCCTGCGGGTGCCGATCGGCCTGGACCAGACGGCGCTGGAGCCCGTCGTCCTGGACCTGTTCCGGCACGACCAGCATCTGCTGGTGATGGGCGACAGCGAGTGCGGGAAGACGAACCTGCTGAGGACGATCGCCGACGGCCTTGTCGAGCGGCACGGCGAGGACGAACTGGTCTTTGCCGTCATGGACCCCAGGCGGAGCCTGCGCGGCGCCGTCCCGGAGGAGTTCAACGGCGGCTACGCGTACAACTCCAAGATGTGCGCGGGCCTCGCGGCCGGCATCGCCACCGAACTCGAGAAGCGGCTGCCGGACGACAGCGCGAGCCTGGCCGATCTGGAGCCGGGCAGCTGGGGCGGCGGGCCGCGGATCGTGGTGCTCGTCGACGACTACGACGTCCTGACGACCGCGGGCCAGTCGCCGCTCACACCGTTTCTGCCGTACATACCCTCCGCGGTCGACATCGGTCTCCACTTCGTCCTGACCCGCCGCGTCGCGGGCGCCTCGCGAGGCATGTACGAACCGCTGGTGCAGGGTCTGCGCGAGTCGGGAGCCTCCGCGATCCTCATGGCGGGCGACCGGAGCGAGGGCCAGCTCTTCCCCGGTGTGTACGCCTCCCAGCAGCCCGCCGGCCGGGGCGTGCTCATCCGCAGGGGCCAGTCGAACCGCCTGATCCAGACCGTGTACACACCCAGGAGCCGGACGACCCCATGACCAAGGACGTCATCGCCCTCACCCGGCGCATGCCCGACCCGTCGAGCGTGCTCGCCGGAGGCCCCGACAGACTCGTGGGAACCCAGGGCGACGGTGCGGTCGTGCAGCTCTGCGACGCGGAGGGCCGGCCGCTCGTCTCCGTCGAGGCGCCGATGCTCGTGGAGGTCGCGGGTGAGGCGAAGCGGCTGCTGGGCGCCACGGAACCGCCGCTTCCGTTCTGGTGGACGGAGGCCCGTGCCACGACCGGTGTCCAGGAGGCCGAGGAGCTTGCCGGCGCCTTCGCCGCCCGGCTGGCCACTTTGCTGGACGGGTCCGCCTGGCCGCCGGAGGCCGCCCGCTCTCTCGCCGTGGTGAAGGGTGAGGGGCTGAGCGTCGCGCCCACGCCCGCCGCCGCACAGCCGGCCGTCGACGTGCTGACCGACACGGTGGCCGTCGTCATCCAGGACCGGCCGGTGATCGCGATGACGGCCTGGCTGTCCGACGCCTTCCGGGCGGCCGCCGCCGCGGGACTGGGACTCCAGATCGTCAGCCCCGCGGGCGCCAACCTCTCTCCCGCCGTACGCGACAGCCTGCCGGGCGCGCCGTCCCGCTGGGTCGTGCAGGACGAGCGGGACGGCTACTACGACGGCCGGTCCGGAGCGGTATTGCGCTGGCAGGCAGGCATGTTCGCACCGGTCGAGTCGCCCGACGCGACCGCCGGCGATCCGCGTACCCCCGTGGCCGAGTCGTTCAAGCAGCTGGCGGACACCGGTGAGCGGCAGCTCGCCCTCACCTTCCGGGCGATCCACCCGGCGGACGAGCGGCTGGTGCTCGGCCGCGGCCTGGAAGCGGTATGGCGCGAACTGACCGGCGCGCCGCCGGCCGGCTGGGGCAACGCGGAGCCCGCGAACGTACCGTGGTCGCCGCGCCGGCTGACCGACGTCGCCCAGGGCAGGGCGCCGGAGCCGACCTGGGCCGTGGTGGTCGGCGACCCGGACCGCCCAGGACTGGCAACGGTCCGCATCAGGCGTACGAAGGCGGGCGTGGAGGAGGAGGTGACGCTCGCCTTCGGCTACGGCGCGGACGAGGAACCGCCGTTGGACGCTCTGCCCAGGGCGGCGGAGGTGCTGGCGACCCGGCACGACCTTCAGTCGTTGCTTGTTCAAATACGCAAAGCGCGCCGCGATCTGGCGGTGCCGCCGCGCTTCGAGGGGCCCGGCGTCCCGGTGGCCTTCGTGCTCGGCGCGGAAGAGGTGCGTGGCATACCCGGTGACCGCGCGCGGCGTACGCCGCTGTCCGTGGCGCCGGTCCGACTCGGGCCGAAGGCGCGCCCTGCCCTGTACTACCCGCTGCCGGGAGACCCCTCCGACCTCTCGGGGTGGCGGGACTTCGAGCGGCTGGTGAGCCATCTCAAGGGCGAGTGACGGCTGCGTACCGGGGCGAGCGCGATCGCGCCAAATCGCCTGACGCCGCCCGCTGTTGAGCCGTACCGATGTGACATTTTCGACTGCTGCTCGGAGTGTCGCGAATGTTGATTGCAGCCGCGACGCCGGAGTTGATAGGTATAAGTGTTCGTATGACCATCTGAACGGACGGGGGATCTCGATGAAGTTCGACATGGGGGCGCAGGTCCTGTCGACCCTGGCGTCGCAGTCGCAGGGCTCGAACAGGGACCTGGGGCTGTTGATCCGCCAGCTGATCCAGGCGGCCGAGCCGCTGGAGGGCCGGTTCAACGGGGCGGGCAAGGCGGCGTTCGACCTGTTCAAGTCGCGCGCCGACGAGATCACGGCGGACCTGAACGCCTCCCTGGCGGCGATCCTCGGCGGCCAGTCCGGCATGGACGCGGCCTTCGGGTCCGGTGACCAGGAGCAGGACGAGAACGCGCGGACGCAGATGTCGGCGGCGAATTTCGACGCGGCGCGGTTCTCCGGCCGCTGACCTGCCGGTTCACCGTCCACCGGGAACCTTTGGAAACTTACGGGGAGTGATTGTGATGGCTGGTGCGGGTGCCGACCGTCGTTCGTACGACACGGGTGCGTCGAGCGAGGTGCAGGGCAACATCCAGGCGTTGATCGCACGTCTGGAGCTGGTGATGGCGGCGCGGGACGCGCAGGTCAAGAACGCGATGAAGGACTTCGCGGCGGACGGCGTGGCGGACGAGTACCACGGCAAGGAACTGCGCTGGTACAGCACCTCGCAAGAGGTGCGGAACATCATCCGGCTGTTGAAGACCACGCTGGAGAAGAACGACGCCACGGCGCAGCAGACGCTCGCGCGGGCGAAGGCCGCGGTCGACAACATCGGCTGACCGGCCGCGTGTTCGCCCCGGCGTGAGGCCGGGGCCGTGGCGTGGTGGCAGTGGCAGGACCGGTTGTACGGGGGAGCGTCGTTCATGTCGTCGTGGGACATCAAACCGCAGGGCGTACAGGGCCAGTTGCAGCTCACCGGCACACAGGCCGGGAGTCTGGAAAAGGTCCTGTCGGCGATGATCGCGGACCTGTCGGGGGCCGCGCAGGCGGCGGGCACGGTCGTGCCCGGCTCCGCGGTCCACTCGTTTCCGAACGGTCCGATCGCGCCGGGGCCGCAGCCGTCACCGGTGATGCCGGGGGCGATGCCGGTCACCCAGAAGGCACTGGGCCCGGTCGCCGCGGCGCTGTCCGAGTACGTGGAGAAGCGGCAGAAGGATCTGACGGCCATGGCCGACCGAATCCAGGCGGCGGTCCTGGGGACGGTCAAGGCCACCGGTGAATACATCGAAGGCGATCTCGCGGCGGCCAAAGAAGCCCAGGACGCGGCGCGTCAGGTGCGGCTGGACCTGCTGCGGGACGCCGGGGGGAGCGGGCGGTGAGCGGCAACAGTCCGGTCGATCCGTACGAGGTGCCGGAGTTCACCGGCAGCTGGTGCGAGTTGGACCAGCGTGTGAAGGCACTGTCCGGGGCGAGCGCCAAGATCGTCACCGCGGCGACCGACGTCCACACGACGTTCGGTGGCCTGCGGGCGTTCTACCGCGCCCCGGAGGCGGAGCAGCTCTTCGCGGTCACGGGACCGGTCAGGACCACGGCTCAGCTGATCGGGTCCGACCTGTCGGTGATCGCCGGAGCGCTGCGCACCTATGCCCAGGACGGGCAGCCGCTGGCGCAGCGGCTGAACGAACTGAGGGCCGAGGCCCAGGCGTTCCGGACCGGCCCCGCCGCCGACGACGAGTGGCGCGAGGACGCCGACCTCATCGACGAGAACCTCAACCGGCGCAACAAGATCGTCGAGGTCTGGGCCGCCTTCCAGGACGTCGAGAAGGCCTGCCACGGCAAAATCGTTTCCCTGGTCGGCGGCACACCACTGAAGACGGACGACGGCTCCGGCAAAGAGGGCATGTACGGCTACGACGCCGAGGTCCTCAAGCAGGCCAAGAGCCTGCCGTGGGGCGACGCCGTCGAGGAGTCCACACCGGGATGGCAGGTGTGGGAGCACGGCGCGGACTTCGTGACGGGCTTCGCCGTGGACGGTGTGTGGGCCACGGTCGTGGGCCTGGGCACGCTGGCCGGCTTCAACGGCTGGGACGCCGCGGGCGACGCGTGGAGTGGCCTTGCCACGCTCGGCGAGGGGCTGGGCGCCACCATCATCTTCGGCGTCAACTCCCCCTTCTGGACGCTGCCGGAGGACCAACTCCCCGCCCGGATGCGCGAGTCACGCGTCGCGGTCAAGGAGACCGGCAAGGCACTGCTCGCCTGGGACGACTGGGAGGCACACCCGGGGCGGGCGGCCGGCGCGGTCACGTTCAACGTGCTGACGACCGTCTTCACCGGCGGTGCGGGAGGCGCGGCGGCCACGACGGCCAAGGCGGGGACGGTGGCCAAGGCCCTGTCGGTCGCGGGCAAGGTGAGCCGGGTCGTCGACCCGATGACGTACGTCTTCAAGGGCGCGGGCGCGGGCCTGTCGAAGCTCGGCGACGCGATGGCCTCCCTCAGGAACCTGGGCAAGATCCAGGTCCCGCCGCTGCCCGAGGGCGCCATCGCCCTGCCGGAGGGCGGCTACAAGCTCGCCGACGGGACGCTGCGGCTGCCCGAGGGATCGGCGATGCCGGAAGGCGCGTTCGCTGTGCCCCCGCGCACGGTCAGGCTGCCCGAGGGCACGCCGATCCCTAGGGGTGCGGTCGATTTCGGCGACGGCATGGTCCAGCTCCCGAGGCGCGGGGAGGTCCCGGCCGGCGCGGTGGCGGTGCAGGAAGGCACCGTCAAGATCCCGGCCGGTGCGACAGCACTGCCGCCGGACACGGTGCCGCTGCCCGGGGCGGGCAAGGACTTCTTCTACAACACCAAGGGCGACCTGTTCGGCCCCGACGGCACCCTCCTGCAACGCGGCACCGACGCCAAACCCGAGACGCCACCGGCCCAGGCCACCCCGGACCGGGCACCGGCACCGGCCACGAACCCCTCCGTCCTGCCGCCGGCCAGGCAACCTGCCCTCGTCGGCGCGGGCGCGGCCGACGGCGCGCGCCTGGGCGGCGACGCGGGCCGCGTGGGCACGGGCCTCGGCGACGACGCCCTCCGCTTCGGCGACGACGCCCCAGGCCCGGTCCCGGACCGCACCCCGGGCGGCGGGGCGGGCGACAACATGCCGACGGGCCAGTCCGGCAACCACGACCCCGGTGGCAACGCGGGCAACCACCTGCCTGCCAACAGTCTCGACAACGACCATGCTCCGTCTCACGGCAGTGAGACTTCCATGGAGGATGGTGGAACGCCGACGCACGCCCAGACTCAAGCCCTGGGAGGAGGCGAAACGCAGTCACCGGCTAACGTCCCTCCCCAGGGAGGTGCTGGCGCCGGTAACTCGACGCCAGCAGGTAGCAATGGTGCCCCCGGGCAGCCGCTTGACCCGCAGTTTGTAGCTGCCCGGATCAAGGAGTTGGATGATCGACAAGGTGGTGAAGGGCATGCACCCGGGCGCCACCACTATCCGGACGATCAGGCTTTGCGAGACCGGTTGGGTGATGTCCTCCTCGATAACGGTGGGGTACCAAAAGTCTATGGGCCAAACTCCAGTTACCCAGGGCTACTCAAATCTGAGAACAATGTAGATCCGCTCACAGGGACTACGGTAGACGGCGTTACAGGTGGAGTGCACAGGGTTGGTCCCTTTGCAACGCGATTTGACGAAGCGGCCGACATGGTGAGAGCGGACGCGTATTTTCGAGCTGAGATGGCTCGCACGGGTGACGCTGCAGTTGAAACGCCAATAGAGCGAGTTCTGGGCCCCGACGCGTATCAGCGCCTCAGTGGGTACTATCGAGATCCTTCGGACGCCTCCGGATTCCGGCCGGTTGACTTCGAGGGTGGAACTATCAAACCCGTGTACCGCCTCGGGGACGATGGCGAATACAGGCTGATCACAATGTTTGCCAATCCGGCGGCAGGCCGGCACCCGTAAGGAGTGTTGTGGACGATCGATTTAAAGGATTCCTGAATACGTACCTGGACCTTGAGCAGGCGTATGACACAAGTGGGTATCTTCGACCCACGTTGATGAGCTTCAGTGAATCCTATGTGAATGCGGTGCGTGATGGTTTCAAGGAGATTCTTGAGGATAGTTCCTTTGGTCCAGCCGAGTATGAACGCCTAACGAATATTGAATTTCCGGATGTGGTGACGCTTCGAGGGTACCTGGAAGGGGTTTACGGATATCTTTTCGAAGGTGGGGCGGAGCAGCCTGCGCCACCCGAAGGATGAGTATCGGCTTGAGAGGGTGGGTGATTCTCTCGGGGCAGGGGAATGAGTGTCGACTCTGGTGCGCGCTCCAAAGGAATGCGGGTCGTGGTTCTGGGATCTGGAGGGTAGAGTGCCTCCAGGTCTTGAGCCCGTCCTGCAAGTATCTGCCAGAATAGTTGAGGTGCTTGGTCGGTTCTCGCTACTAAACCCTGTTTCTCTTGAGTATAAATGGTATGTGCGTGGGGCCGGAGCGACCGGTGTAAAAAGCGTGCTGTCGATTTTCGAGCCATTGGATGACCCTGGCCTGCCCAGTAAAATCAACGGAAGTCGGCCGGTAGATTTCCCGGATGCCGAGATTATGAACATTGAGATCGTCGGAGGTGGCGTCTGGCTCGATGGCAGCGGGCGGAGGAGAAGTGAGCCGCGACTCGTGGACCTCTCGGTGGCGCTCGATCCATATGGTCCGACAGTCACTCTCTCGGTTCACCACGACATTTGGGGTCCTTTCGACTTCTCCGGGCAACCTCATCCTGATGTGCAGAGCAGGAATGCGCCTCGGCTTTCGAATGCCTTGAGTGATCTTATGTCCGTACTAGGAATGCCACCGGAGCCTGGCGAGCCGACGTACTTTGGTGTTGCTACTGAAAGTGGTATCGCCGCACCAGAGGTAGACGAACAAGGCTTTGGGCCCGACCTTACCGATAAAATCTGATCATTGTTCGGGCTGTGGTGCGTAGAATTCCTTTCGAGTGGGGCGGCGGGTCTAAGCTCAAGCGTGGCTTGCGTGGGCGAGGGCGACGGTCGACAACATCGGTGCACCGACCGGGTGTTCACCCGCGGAGGAGAAACCAACGCCCGGGTGGCACGATGTGTGGAGACAGTGCCAGGACGGGATGTACTGGGGATGTCATTCATGTCGTCGTGGTGCATCCGACCGTAGAGGGCTGCCCAAACCGCCACGACAGTTGTGGGGCATCCAACCGCAGGGGCCTGCTCCAGTCGCCACGGAAGATTCACCGGCTCGCGATTATAGACGAGAATCGGATTCCCGATGGCTGCTGTAGTGCGAATCAGCATTGACGATCCAGACGTCGACATGGACGATGCTCGGCGCATTCTCTATCGCGGCGCACTCTTTACCGGTGAAGCGGCAGAATGTCAGGGCGGCCATCTCGTCAGTCTGGACGAGTACACCGAGGGAGTCCTGAACGGCTGGTCGCGTGCGTGGTATCTGAATGGGATCCTCCGGTCGGAAGGATACGTTCGGCATGGTCGCGCAGTGGGCGTATTCAAAGAGTGGCATTCCAATGGGGTGCTGAAGTACCGGAAGTTCTTCGATGGTCGCCCCGGATCTCTCCGCGAGCGGGACACATGGGACGAGCATGGTGCCCTCGTCGACTCATGGCGCCGCGAAGATCCTGAGTAGAGAGCCTGCCGCCGCTCGGTCAGAGGGTCTTGCCGCCGGGTTGACTCAGACGATCCCCGGCCATCAGGGCCCGGTCGGGCCCGGGGTGGTGTCGGAGCCCGCTGGTAGCGTGCTGCGTTCGGTCGTGGTGATCACGAGGGGGATGGCAATCGTGCAGGAAGTGACGCGCCACGAGGTCAGTGGACAGCGTGTGGACCGGGCGCTCGACGACATCGGCAGACGGACCCGACGGCGCTGGCACGGGATGCGCTACGACGACCCGTCCCCGGAGAAACTCGAGGAGATGCGTGACGAGCTCCTCGATCACGTCGCTGCCCGCACGCTGGACGGCTCCGCGCTCGACGAGTCGTCGCGTACAGCACTGCGGACCGCGGCCGAATGCTCCTTGGGTGCGCTGAGCGTCGGCTGCTTCCCCAACGGCGACCAAGAGATCTTCTTCCCGCTCATCGGCGAGACGCTCAGCAGCGAGTACATCGCCTTCGACTGCGTCATCGAGCGGGCCCCTACGGCCAGGACGTGGCTCGACACCTTCGAGACGTGCTGCGTCAGCGGTCTGGTGTGGGATTGGGAGCGGGTGATCGGACTGATGCTGCGTAGCGACTACGCGCCTGCCATTCGCGACGGGGTGCCGTACTCGCGGTTCGACTCGACCTCGGATCCGGTGGACCTTGCCGCGATGCAGGCCCTGTGCGGCTACCTGGCTGAGACGAGCGGACACCTGCCCCGCGACTGGCCCACCGTGACCCTTTGCAAGCCTGACGCCGGCGCACGTGCCGAAGCAGTCCGGCACCTGGAAGCAGCCGGGCCCCTGACGCCTGACCAGCGCCTTCTGCGCGTGCTCCTCGACGACGATCAGCACGCCTTCGAGCAGGCTCTCGTGGCTCGGCTCGTCGAGCACCGGGAGAGCGTGGGATCCGATCCCGCCCCCAGGACCCTGCTGCCGCTCGGCGCTCTTGCCCTGGCCGGTCTCGCCGTCCAAGTGCACGGATGGGAGCTGGGAGTCCGGTCCGACTATCTCCCGGACACCCTCCTGGGGTCACCGGACGCGCTGCGGCGAGCGGCCGACGCCGGCGTGAACAACCTGGGCGGTTGGACGGCCAAGTAGTCCAGGGGGACGGCCCGCTTTTGCCGGGAGCCGGCGGTCTCAGCCCGGTATCTGCTCGATCCGGTCGCGGTTGAGCAGACACCTCGGGAGGAACGGCTGCTTCGTGTCGACGGGGAACTCGTAGTCGTACGCCAGGCTCGCCATCGCCAGTGGTCCGAGCGCCACCCGGGCGCGGGGCGCCGGGGAGTCGCCCCAGTAGGTGCGGTGGTGTGCGAGGGCTTCGGAGAGCGCCTTGGCGAAGGCGTCGTGGTCGCGGGTGATCAGGCGGTGGAACAGGGCGACCGGCTGGTAGTCGATGAGGTTCACGAAGTCCTTCGGCGCCCGGCTGATGACCTCGGGCGCGGACGTCTTCATCGTGGCGACCAGTTTCTCCACGACCTCGTCCATGGGGCGCTGGAACCAGTAGGTCTGCAGCGTGTCGATCCAGTGCAGGACGTACTCGTCGGCCGAGTCGTCCTGCCCCAGTACCTCCAACGGGACCCGGCACAGCCGGTCGAGACGGGCCCTCTGCCGGCACACGACCGCGGCGTAGAAGGCGTCGAGCCAGGCGCGGGTGTCCGCGGGCGGCTCGGCGGGGACGGCGGGCAGCCGGCGTGTGAAGTCCCCGGCCAGGCTGTAGTTCTGCGCCTCCGCGCCGCTGAACAGCGCGGAGCCGAGCTGTACGGCGGTGGCCCACGCGTCCCAGTTGTCGAGGAGCGCGGCGTTGGGGTCGGCGGCGCAGTGGGCGTGGGCGAGTTCGAGGGCCGAGACGAACGCGTCGCCGAGCGCGGCCGGGTCCTTGCCGAGGCCCGCTGTCGCGTCGGTCGTGGCGTCCGTGAGTTCACCGATGTCCGGCTCCTTGGCGGCGGCGCGCCGGCTGTTGAGGCGTCCGGCGCGGTCGAGGCGGACCAGCCCCTTCATCATGCCGAGCAGCTCGGGCGGGGGCCGGAGGGAGAACGTACGGGTGTCGTGGTCGATGGACGTGAGCGACGTCAGGCCGCCCCCGTGCCACCAGTAGACCCGTGGAGACAGGGAGCCCGGCCCGTCCTGGTGGGCGCCGTAGGCGTACGCGGCAAGGTCGTTGATCGCGTCGGCCACCGACCCGTCGACGATCGGGTGGTACGCCAGCAGGTGCCGCGTCGGTACGACGACGAGTGCGCCGGCGTCGGGAAGGTCCTCGCCGGTGACCTGCCGGGCCAGTTCGGGCAGGAACAGCGCCTTGCTCGCGACGAACGGCGAGTCGCCGTACACCGAGTGCAGCAACGCCCGCCCCTCGACGGCGACTTGCTCGTGCTGGACGGGTACGCGCATCAGGTTCGCGTACCCCGCTTCTCCCAGCTCCCGCAATCCGGCGCGCTGCACGTCGTGGTCGGTGAGCATCCGCACGGACGTGGGGCGGTCGAGGGCATAGGCGAAGACGAGGCCGTCGGCGACCTCGCGCGCGTAGCGCATGGCGCCGACGAGTTCCGGGGTGAACGAGTCGGTGCTCAGCAGCCGTGCGTGCACTCCGTCCAGCAGCTCGGCGACGCTTTCGTCCCCGCTGCCCGCCTCCCGCAGACTGGCGAAATGTTGCTCCACGATCTCGGGCCAGCGCTCCTCCGGCGCCCGGCGGCACGTCTGCGCGAGGTTCTGCAGCGGGAAGGCGTGGCCGTCGCCGGCGTAGGGGGCGGCGAGCGTCCGCAGACGTGCCGCCTGCGCGGCGGTCAGCATCGGCAGGTCACGGTCGGGAGCGTCCGGCGTGTCGAGAGCGTCGTCTGCGGTCATTCTTCGACCCTACGAGCCGTGGTGGCGCAGGCCTGACAGCGGAGCGCGTGACATTGGCCATTCTTGTGGGGCGGCCAACGTGCCTAGTCGGCCCGGGTGTTGGGGCGAATGGCACGCTGCGTCGCGCTCGGCGCCGTGAGGGTCCTACTCGTTGCGCGCGGTGCCCTCGGACGGCTCGGCGGGTGGCTGCGCGGCGACGAACGACCCCATGCCGGGGGTTGTTGTGATCAGCCCTTCCTCCCGGAGGGCCGCGGTGGCCTTTCGGACGGTCATGCGGGCGACTCCGTACTCCTGCTCCAGCTGGACCTCGGAGATCAGGTGTCGCGGCGGGTACTCGCCGGCCGCGATCCGCTCTCGGATGACGTCAGCGATCTGTACCCACTTGGGCCGAGTGGGGTCGAAATCGATCACGCCTAGGACTGTACGTAGTAGCGCCCCTCCGAACATAGATACGTACAGGCGTAGCTAGGGATAGACAGGTCTGTAGAAGGTCGCTAGCGTGAAGTCGTGGAAGCCCGGCGAGGTGGCCAGACCTCCCGAGGCGTGGCCAACGCTTTCTGAGGGGCGTCGACATGCGTGACCTTATCCAGGCCCTTGTTCTGTGGGCGAGATGGCTGTTCGTCCCGCCCGGCAGTGGCCGGCACCGTGGTCGGCCGGACGATCCGGTGCCGCCCCGTCCGGCCCGGCGGCCCGAGACGCCGTGGCGGCTGCCTGCGGCGCGGTCGCCGTACGGGATCGACGGGGTGCTCGACGGGGGCGGGACCGTGATGGTCCGGCCGTACGTCCTGGCGGACGAGCGGCGTCAGCGGCGGCTGGCGCTGGTGATGGCCGCGGACTTCGGGATCGATCTCGACGTGCACCTCGTCGGTGCGCAAGGGGTGGCCTGATGGACGCCGCCGGAGGTGCGCGCCGGCCGGTACGGATGTGTGTGGGCTGCGACCGCATCACCAGCACGCCGGTGCTCGTTTCCGAAGTGCATTCCGCCTCGGGTCCCGGATTCAACGTCTACGCCTGTACGGAGTGCGCGCCGTCGTTGCCCAGGCCGCCCGACGCCCTCGACCTGCTGGCGACCGGTCGTCGTGCTCGGAGTGAGGGCGACGCCTGACAGCTGTTAGGAGTACAGTCCTTAGGGCTGTACTCCTAAGGAGGGCCACCGTGCAACGTCGATCTCGACCCAGCAAGCCTCCCCACGTCTTCGACCGCAGTCCCGAGTGGGACGGCCTTTCGGCCTTTGCAGAGCGGCCGCTGCCGCATGCCATGCTCGGGATCGTCAGCGGTAGGCGCCGCATGGGGAAGACCTACCTCCTGCGCGCTCTGGTCGAGCAGTACGGGGGCTTCTACTTCGGGGCCACGGCCGCGACGGAGACCGAGTCGCTGCGCCAGTTCGCCGCCGCGCTCGCCGAACATGTGGGCTCCCCGGTCGCTTTCTCCTTCGCCACGTGGGACGACGCGGTGTCCTACCTGTTCGGGCTCGCCGCGCCACGGGACGGGGGGAGGCCGCTGCTGGTGGTCATCGACGAGTTTCCGTACCTGGCGAAAGCCGCTCCCGAGCTGCCGTCCCTGATCCAGCGGGAGATCGACCGCTTTCAGGTCGAGGAGAGCCGTATGCGGCTGCTCCTGTGCGGTTCCGCGATGTCGGTCATGGGCGGTCTGCTGGCCAGCACCGCGCCCCTGCGTGGACGGGCACAACTGGAGCTCGTGGTACGCCCCTTCGGGTATCGGGCGGCTGCCGAGTTCTGGGGTGTCGCGGACAGTCCGGCCCTCTCGGCACGGCTCCACGCCGTGGTCGGCGGCACGCCTGCGTATCGGCGGCAGTTCCTGGCGGACGATGTTCCCGGCAGTCTGGAGGAGTTCGACGCGTGGCTCTGTCGTACGGTTCTGTCGCCCCTCAGCCCGCTCTTTCGCGAGGCCCGTTATCTGCTCGCGGAGGAGGCGGACATCCGGGACACCGCGCTGTACCACTCGGTCCTCGCCGCGGTCGCGCAGGGCAACAGCACCCGCGGCGGGATCGCCGGGTACATCGGCCGCAAGTCCGTGGACATCTCGCATCCGCTCAATGTGCTGGAGGACAGCCATCTGCTGGTGCGGGAAGCCGATGTGTTCAGGGCGGGCAAGTCGCAGTACCGCATCACCGAGCCGCTGATCAACTTCTACGAGGCCGTGATGCGGCCGTCCTGGGCGCGGCTGGAGAGCGGGCAGGCGGTGGAGGTCTGGGCACAGTCGGCGGAGCGCTTCGCGGCCCAGGTGGCCGGGCCGCACTTCGAGGCGATGTGCCGGGAGTACGTGCTCGGGCCCGGGCGCGCTCTCGTCGGCTCGGCGCTCGGGCAGGTGGGGAGCGGGGTCGTGAGCGACCAGGTGGCGCGGCGGCAGATCGAGATCGACGTGGCCGTCGTCGAACCGGGAGCGGGCGGCAGCAGGGCGGGGGTGCATCTGCTCGGGGAAGCGAAATGGGGCACTGTCATGGGCCTGAGCCACCTGGAGCGGCTCGCGAGGGCGCGGGAGCTTCTTGCCGGGCGCGGCCTGGACACCACCGGATGCGCGCTCGCGTGTTTCAGCGGGGCGGGGTTCAGCGAGGCTCTGCGCGGAGAAGCGGCGCGGACAGGTGACGTGCTGCTCGTCGGCCTTGACGAGCTCTACGGCTGAACGGCTCCCGGAAGCGCGGCCCGGACCGCACGTGGGACGCAGTCCCGGCGCGGGCCTCAGTCGTCGGGACGGGGCCGGCCGGCCTGCCGGTCCCCGACGCCCTTCCCCTCCCGCACGTGGTCGCTCACGCGGACCCGGAGCCAGCGGGAGAGGGCTGTGGCCGCCGCGGTGAGGAAGACGAAGGTGTAGAGGATCTGGAGGACCACAACCAAGCGGGAGCTTTGGCCTCTCGGGGTGATGTCGCCGTAGCCGAGCGTCGCGAGGGTGACGATGGTGAAGTACAGGGCGTCGGCGCGGGTGTTCAGGCCGTTGAACTGGCCCGGTTCCCTGCTGAGGGTGTGGTAAGCGCCTGAGAAGACGAGCATGGACAGACACATCAGCAGCGGGATGGCGACGCCCGGGCGGGTGCCGGGGCGGTCGGTGAGGACGTCTCTGATTTCGAAGAGAAGCAGCAGGGCGATCGACACCAGGGCCAGGGCGAAGAGCGTCCAGCTGACGCCGGGGCGGTCGGGGCCGAGTTCCTCCAGGGGGAGCAGGAAGTACGCCGCCGTCATGAGGACGCCCACCCCGACCGCGGCCAGCCTCAGCGGTGTGCGTCCAGGGCGGCGCGGTCCGCGGTCGTCGTCCGCCGTCATCAGTGTGCCTCCCGCCACGGATCGTCGTGCCTCGTCGTCGCGCCCGGCAGTCCTGTCCGGTCCGTCGCGCCCGGGCGGGCGCAACGCCCGTCGCGCCCGGTCCGGCCCCGGCCGTCACGCAACAGCCGTCGCCCACGATCGGCCAGGTCCTCCGCCCGCCGCCACCCGGACGCCGCCGAACGGCGCACAAGCCCCCGGGGCCTCCGCGCTCCCCGCTCAGCGCGCCCCCGGGGCCTCCGCGCCCCCCGGTCCCGCCCCCGCCCCCGGAACCTCAGCGCCCCCCGCCCCCACCCCCGGGACGCGGCTCACCGTGCGCCCCAGCGTGGCGGCCGACCGGGCGAACTGCGCCGCGTCCAGGACGGCCGCGCCGCCCGGGTCGTTGTTGAAGTACGTGTACACGTCCGCCCCGTCCGGCCACGCGCCGGCGATGCGGACGGCCCACGACATGAGCGCCCGGCGGCCGTAGCGCGGCTCCGGCCGGGCGAGGCCGGCGTGGAAGCGTACGTAGCCCCAGGACGCCGTGCGCCACAGTGGGGTGACGGGGCGGGAGCCGCGGTCCGCCCAGCACAGGGCGGCGTCGTGGCGTTCCAGCAGCGCGCGCAGCCGGGTCTGCGCCTGCCACCACGAGGGGTGCCGGAGCTCGACGGCCACGCGGACCGCGGCGGGGAAGCAGTCCAGTGTGGCGGCCAGGGCGTCGACGTTCTCCTGGTAGTTCGGGGGTAGTTGGAGCAGTACCGGTCCCATCCGGTCGCCGAGTCCGGCCGTGCGGTCCATCAGGCGGTGCACCGGCTCGACCGGGTCGCGCAGCCGCTTGATGTGGGTGAGGAAGCGGCTGGCCTTCACCGTCATGACGAAACCGTCGGGGGTCCGTTCCCGCCACGCGGTGAAGATCTCCGTGGTGGGGAGCCGGTAGAAGGCGTTGTTGTTCTCCACGGTGGTGAACTGCCGGGCGTACTCCTCCAGCCACAGCCGTTGCGGCAGGCCGGGCGGATAGAGGATGCCTCGCCAGTCCTTGTACTGCCATCCGGACGTTCCGACCAACAGGGGCATGGGGCGATCCCTGCCCGTACGCGGCCTCGGCGTATCGCCTGCGGCGGCCTGACACTTCGTACGGAGACCGGGTGCGGGCCTTGTGGTGTTACCGGGGGACACATCTTTCCCCGCCGGTCCCCCTGCTCCACTATGGGGTCCTGTTTCCGGCCGGTAACTCCCCACATCCCGATACCGACTGGGCGGTTTGCCGGTTCGTAACTGAATGAGGAGTTAACAGGGTGTCCAAGCTCCGACACGTCGTTCCGGAGACCGCGGACGAGGATCCGGGTTACGCCGCCCTGTCCGACGCGGAACTCACCGAACGCATCCGTGCCGGCGCCCCGTCCGCCCATCCCGCCACCCAGGAGCTCAAGCGCCGCCACATGCCGTCGCTCCGCGCGTACGCCATGCTCTGCGGCCGCAGCACCCTCGCCGGCAACCAGCTCGCGGTGCAGGCGTTCGACCTCGCCGCGCAGGAGGCGTGCCGGGGCATCGGCCCCCGGGGCAGCTGGGGCCACCACCTGCTGATGACGCTTCAGCGCATCGGGCTGAGATGGGCGGTCGGCAGCCGCCGGGCCAGGCTGGAACCGGGCTTCGCGGCGTGGCTCGACGACAACACCGATCCGACCGCGCCGCATCCGCCCGACGCGCCGGGGCCCCGGCTCGGGCAGACGTCCGCGATGCTCGCCTGCTTCTACGGGCTGCCCGAGCAGGCGCGGGGCATCCTCTGGTACGCGACGGTGGACGACGAGCCGGACGCCAAGGTCGGCACCTTCCTCGGCGTCCCGGCGGGCACGGTCCCCGAGCTGCGGGTCAAGGGCCAGGACGCCCTGCGCAAGGCCTACATCCAGGCGTATCTGGAGCACAGCGGTGACCGGAAGTGCCAGGGATTCCGCCGCATCATCGACGCCGCGTCCCAGCCCGCGGACGGGCGGCGCAGCAACGATCTGACGCTCCATCTGGGGGAGTGCACCAGCTGCGCCCGGCTGATGGGCGAGCTGATGCGGATGGCGGACGCCCCCGGGGCCGTGCTCGCCGAGGGCCTGCTCGGCTGGGGCGGAGCGGCCTACGCGGCGGGTGGCCCCGTGCGGGCCAGGCAGACGCCGGACTCCTCGATCGAACGGTGGGAGAACCGGGCCGCCCTGCCCGTCTTCGTGGGCTCCCCCGCCGCACGCGGGCGCGAGGTGGCGGTGCGGAGTGTCAGATGGCGGCCCTCCCTGCTCACCGTCCTCGCGACGGTGGCGGTCGTGGCCTTCGCCGCCGGCACCTGGGCGGCGACCGGGTCGGGCGGCTCCGGACCGGACCGCGACCGCGGCCAGGCCAGTGCGGAGGAGCCCTCGCGCTGGGAGACGCGGCCGCCCGCCGCCCCGCCCACCTTCGCCCCTTCGGCGACCATCACCGCCTCCGCCACACCCTCCAAGAAGCCGTCACCGTCACCCAGCCCCGCCACCTTTGCCCCGAAGAAGAAGCCCCCCGCTCCTCCGAAGCCCAAGCCCAAGCCCACGCCCTCCCCGTCGAAGAGCAGCCCGCCCCGGCAGGTGCCCATCAGCGTGGGCGGCTGGGCCCAGGTCGTCCACGCGGCGACGGGACTGTGCCTGGACATCGACGGCGGCGTCATGGCCGACCGCACCGACGTCCTGATCGTGCCCTGCGACGGAACGGCCACCCAGCGGTGGCGGCTCGAGTCGGTCGGACTGCTGCGAAGCGGCGCCGACCCCGACTACTGCCTGGACTCGCGGGGCTCCACGGACCGCGGTGTCGGCATCTGGTCCTGCTCCTCCGTCGAGGGCAGGAACGGCATGAACCTTCTCTTCGCCGTGGACTCCGCGGGCGCCATCCGCCCCCGGGTGGCCCCGGACTTCGCGCTCGACCCTCACCGTGGCTCCGGCGGCAGCACCCTCGGCTTCGAGTGGGCGGACGGCGACTTTGACCAGCGCTGGATCGCGCGCTACTGACCGGAGAGGCCCGGCGGGACGGTCCCGCCGGGACCCATGAGCCGACGAGCGGTCAGACGACGGTTCAGGGCGTGCCGTTCAGCGTGAACGAGGGCGGCCTGCCGGTGTCGCCGGTGTGGGTCGCCTGGAGGCCGATCTGCGTACTGGTCCCGGGCGCGAGCGCGGAGTTGTACGAGACGTTCCGCGCGGTCACCGCGCCACTGCCGGGGCTGTACGTCGCGCCCCAGCCGGACGTGATGGTCTGGCCCGCGGGGAGCGTGAAGGCGAGCGACCAGCCGTTCACCGGCGAACTGCCGGTGTTGGTGAGGGTGACGGACGCCGTCAGGCCGGTGTTCCAGGCGTTGGACGTCCAGCCGACCCGGCACGCACCCGCGGGCGGGTCGGGGTCCGGCTGGAAGACGTCCGGGTGGTTGCACGGCCGCACGGGCCGCGGGTCACGTGCGGCCGGCGCTCAGCCGGGGAGTTCCGTGCGCTCCCACCACTCGTAGACGGGCAGCGTTCCGTCGGCGGTCTCCTGGTGCCGCGCCGTCACCCGGAAGTGCTCGTACCCGCCCCGGAACTGGACCTTGATGTCCGATCCGAGTGCGGTGACCGGCACGATCCGCTCGGGGAGATCGCCGGGGCCGCCTTCCAGGACTGCTTTCCTCGCGTTGTCGTTCATGCTCGGAAAGTCTTCCTGGCAGGGTGGCCGCACCCCTTCGTGACGCGCCGGGCCGGACCGGCCGCGTCCGGCTCCCGTCCTCGGCGGTCAACCCAACCGGGCAGGGCCGACGAGTCCGGCGCCCGGGTTCTCGGCCTCCTGGGCCATCAACGCACTGGCGGTGAGCAGCCCGGTGACGGATGCCGCGGACATCAGCCGGGCGGCCGCTGCCTCGTCGGTCTCCGGCGGGATGACCAGCAGGTCCCACCGGCCCAGGGTGTAGGAGAGCAGGATCAGCTTGTGCGGGTCCTGCTCCGCCGCGAACCAGCCGATGTGCACCGTGTGCTTCGCCAGCGGCACCTTGCGGGGGATCACGGGCCAGTGGGCGGGATTCACCGTGACACGGGTGATCCGGCCCCAGCGCACGTCCAACAGGTCGATCAGGGCGGGGAGCTCACGCAGAAGATCGCGGGAGCGGGGCCACCAGGCCCCGTCCAGGAGTCCCCGCGGTGAACCTGCCGGGGCCAGGGAGAGCCGCACCGGTGGTGAGGCGGGGCGTTCGTCGGGGATCGGACGGTCGGTGGTCACGGTCATGACGGGACCCGTCTCGGGGGTGTCTGGGACATCCCGGTGTCGCTGCTCGCCGAGAACGACGCCGACATGAGAGTCGGCGTGCGAAATGCTCCCGGCCTCTTCAGCGTACTCCGGTCACGGCCCCCGCAGGGCGTACGCGGTCGGCCCTTTCCGGTGCGGTCCGCGGGCCCCGCCGGGGCCGTCGGCGCAGAGTACCGTGGGACGACAAGGCCACTTCACAGGGCGGGCCACCGGTCCCGCAGACGGGTGGACATCATGGCCGACTCCGACATCCCCGTCGCCGCGGGGCTGCTTCCCGACGAGATCCACCACTCCATGAGGCCAGGGACGGCCCTGCTGAGGCTGGAGACGACACACGCCCGCGAGGGAGTCCTGGACGGCGCGTGGTGGCCGCGGTCGCGGGACATCGGCGCCGAGCTGCCTTCGCTGATCATCGCGCTGACCGAGTACCTGGGACCGGTCACCCGGGTCGGACTGGACGCGAGTGCCTGGGAGGACCTGCCCACCCGGCTGACCGTCGAGGGCCGGGTCGTGCACATCGACTCCTCGCCGGTCGGTGACGGCACCGTCCTCGTCAGCCGGGGCGAGAGGGACCACTTCGCCCTGCTGGTGATCCCGCCGGACGCCACACCGGAGGCGGCGCACGCAGCCATGGCCGAAGCCGTGCGCGCCGGCAACGTCACCGCGGCGGAGCAGATCCTCATCGAAACGGGCAGTGACCGGCCCCGCGTGAGTCGGTGACGACCGGGCTCCGCGACGCCCCGGCGCCGTCGCGGCCGCCCTGCCGCCATATCACCGCACCGGGTCGCCGTGCCCCCGCACCGGGCGTGATCACGCGGAGTCGGCGGGCTTTTCGGCTGCCGCGCGGCGGAACTCCGCGTTGATGCGCTGAGCCTCCTCGAGCTGGTCCTCGAGGATGACGATGCGGCAGGCGGCCTCGACCGGCATGCCCTGGTCGACGAGTTCGCGGGCGCGGGCCGCGATCCGGAGCTGGTAGCGGGAGTACCGCCGGTGCCCGCCCTCCGAGCGGAGCGGGGTGATGAGGCGGGCCTCACCGATGGCGCGGAGAAAGCCGGGCGTCGTGCCGAGCATCTCGGCGGCACGCCCCATGGTGTACGCGGGGTAGTCGTCGTCGTCCAGGCGACCACTGAGCGGAGTGTCTGCTGTCATTCCCACCTCTTTGAGCAACGCGTCGAGGGGCCCTGGTGCCGTACGGCACCAGGGCCCCGAAGGAAATTCAACACCATCTGTCGGCTGTACTGCGGTGCCGACCTGCTGTTTCCGCCGACCCGCCCGGGACAGGGCGGGAGTGCGGGGATCGCGGATGCGTGACCGGGGACCACCTTCCAATCCGGGGTCTTGCGGTACCCGGGCCGAGACTTCGCTGCCCGGGCGATCCTGATGGCGTCTGCTTCCTCCATTCCTCGGTCGGACCGGCCACTGGGTGCCGGCGGTGTCATGCGGACTGCTGGTGTTGCTGTCGGCAGCCCCTTGTCCTGCGGGCCGCCCGTTGCGCCTGCCAGTCCCGTCGCCGTCCTTCGAACCACGTGGCTTCGGAACTCTGCAGTCGCACCGTCATGCCAATCACGTACTGCTACCCGCCAGTTCGTCTCTGCCGGGTCTCTCTCCGACTTCGTCTACGGAAGAAACGTTAGCCGTGTGACGGATCAATGTCTACCTTGGCGAGCATAGATTTCGGTCGATCGTCGGAGATGGAATCCATGGGCGGTGACGGAGAGGCGCCGGCCGGGGAAGTCCGGGAGGTCACCGGCGGTCCGCTCGGTCCGGCGGTCGCGGTCGGCGGGCAGTGGCCGCCGCGTCTCGCTTGCGCCTGGTGTACGCCCCACGACCGGCCCGCCACTGAATAGAATCGGCTCTCATGTCGAACGCTGACGAACTCCTCGTTGACATCGCCGCCAAGGTGGAGTCCGAGCAGAGCAATCAGATGTCCCTGACCGTGGTCATCGGCGGCGCCGTCATCACCGGACGGCTGGCGCCCGAAGCCGTGTGGCGGGAGCGCGTGTCGGAGGTCCTGAGGGATTCCGAGCGCCTCCGCCCGTTCTCCGGCGTCTTCTCCGCCGAGCGGGCCGCGGGCCGGCCCGGTCGCGGGGAGCCGCCCACACATCTGCACTTCCACGTCGCCCGGATCCTGCAGGGCAGCGTCGGTATCCCCGAGACGGGCGGGATGTACCGCGTCGCGATCGAGGACGTCAGCGGCTGGACCGTCGGCGACTTCAGTTACTCCGACCACTGACCCGTACGGCCGCCGCGCTCCAGGCACCGGCGGCCGTACCGACCGGACGCATGAACGCGGCGAGGGCCCGACCGGAATGTGCCGGTCGGGCCCTCGCCGCGTTCATGTACTGGTCCTGCGGGTGCTGCTGTCGGTGCGCCTGGTCTGCTCCGGAGCCGTACCTCGCCTACGCGGCGTACACGTCCGGAGCCCGGTTCCGCCCGGCGGTCCCGCCGGTCACACGGCGGGGGAGGTGCCGAGCAGGGCCGAGGCCTCCTCGAGCGGAGTGAGGGAGCGCGGGGGCGCTTCCACGGGCTGGCTGCGGCACGTGAAGCCGAGGCGGGTCACTGCCCTGATGACTTCGCCGGGGGTGAAGTCGCGGCGGTCCTGCCGGGTGATGACTTCGCCGACCTGCATCACGGGGTAGTGGCGGCGGCCGATGATCACGGAGTCACCCGTGATCGGTTCGGGCCTGACGCCCTTCATCGACGCCAGCACCCCGCTCTTGGAGAGGTCGAACGGGAAACGGGCGATGACGCAGCGCATGGTGCCTCCAAGGGGAGTGGAAGAGGTCCGGCCCTGGGGAGAGGGCAGATCAGCGGGAGAGGTTGAGGACGCCCACGGCGCAGCCGTGCTCGTCCACGACGGGCACGGCCCTGAGCCGCCGGTACCGCATCGCGTGCTCAGCCTCTGCCACCGTGGTCAGGAGTGAAGGGAACGGCCCCGTGTCGCCGACGACGTCCCGCAGCCGCATCCGGTCCGTGTAGCCGGAGCTGTCGCGGAGGGCGGCGAGCCGGGTCCGGGTGATCAGGCCCGTGCACCGGCCGTCCTCGTCGCTGACGAGCAGGTGCACCGAGCGGGCGCTGTCCATGACGGACAGCGCCACCTCCACCGTCATGTCGTCCCAGACCTGCGGTCCGGGCGCGTCCATGGCGTCCACCACGGTCCCGGCGGCGGAGTCCGCCGGGCGCGGCTTCGTCTGAACCGGTGTCAAAGGTGCCTCCTGCGAAGGGGGGTCGCGATCCGATACTGCTAGGCCGCCGCGTCGAAGGCCGACTGCGGCTGGGCCGTACGGCGGGCCACCTGGCCGTTCCGGCCGCTCCTGGAGCTGCGGCCGCGGCGGGCCGAGGCGCCGCGCTTGGGGCGCTCGGTCACCGGCGCCGTGATGACGACCGGGACGCCCGACGGGGTCCGCGCACCGGTGATGCGGCTCAGCTCGTCCTCGCCCGAGCGGACCTGCGTGGTGTGGGGGACGATCCCGGCGTCGGACATGAGACGGGTCATGTCGCGGCGCTGGTCGGGCGTCACCAGGGTGACGACGAGACCGGACTCGCCGGCGCGGGCCGTACGGCCGCCGCGGTGGATGTAGTCCTTGTGGTCGCTGGGCGGGTCCACGTTGACCACGAGGTCGAGGTTGTCGACGTGGATGCCGCGTGCCGCGACGTTCGTCGCGACCAGCACGGTCACATGGCCCGTCTTGAACTGGGACAGCGTCCGGTTGCGCTGCGGCTGCGACTTCCCGCCGTGCAGGGCGGCGGCGCGTACGCCGTTGCTCAGCAGGTGGACGGTGAGCTTGTCGACGGCGTGCTTGGTGTCCAGGAACATGATCACGCGACCCTCGCGGGCCGCGATCTCGGTCGTCGTCTGGTGCTTGTCCGCCCCGCGCACGTGGAGCACGTGGTGCTCCATCGTGGTGACCGCGCCCGCGGACGGGTCGACGGAGTGGACCACCGGGTCGGTCAGGTAGCGGCGGACCAGGAGGTCGACGTTGCGGTCCAGGGTGGCGGAGAACAGCATCCGCTGGCCTCCGGGACGCACCTGGTCCAGCAGCGCCGTGACCTGCGGCATGAAGCCCATGTCGGCCATCTGGTCGGCCTCGTCGAGGACGGTGATGTCGACCTGGTCCAGGCGGCAGTCGCCGCGCTCGATCAGGTCCTTCAGCCGGCCCGGCGTCGCGACGACGACCTCGGCACCACCGCGGAGCGCACCGGCCTGCCGGCCGATCGACATTCCGCCGACCACCGTGGTCAGCCGCAGTCGCACGGCGCGGGCGTACGGGGTGAGCGCGTCGGTGACCTGCTGCGCCAGCTCCCGGGTCGGTACGAGCACCAGGGCCAGCGGCTGTCGCGGCTCGGCGCGCCGGCCGGCCGTACGGGCCAGCAGCGCCAGGCCGAACGCCAGGGTCTTGCCGGAGCCGGTGCGCCCGCGGCCGAGCACGTCGCGGACCGCGAGCGAGTTCGGCAGCGTCGCGGCCTGGATCGGGAACGGCACGGTCACGCCTTCGGCGGCGAGCGCGGCCAGCAGCGGCGCCGGCATGTCGAGATCGGCGAACGCCTCGACGGCGGGCAGCGCGGGAGTGATCGTCTTCGGCAGGGCGAACTCGCCCTGCGGAGCGGCGGGACGGCGCCCGTAGCCACCCGAACGGCCCGGAGTGCGGGAGCGGTTGGCGGCGGGGGCGCCGGAGCGGCTGCCGCCCTTGCCGGCGTAGGAACCGGAGGAGCCGGCGGAACGGGTGCGGCTGAAACGGTCGTTCGTACGTGTGCGGTTCATGCAGAACCTTCCTCGAAGCGGCACGTCTCAAGGAATTCCTGCAGAACGAACGGCAGAGAGAATCGCAAGAACGGGCCAAAATGCGAAAGCGGATCCGGCCGGCGGGAAATTCTCACGGCCGAGACGCTGAAAACAGGTGACGCGAGCCGGTGCGACCGGCGTGACGCGTACGGGGAGCTCTGGACGGACTCACGGTCCGGAGCCTTGCGGAGAGCAGCCGCCGCAGTGCGCGGCCGCGGAGCTCTCGACTTCATGCCGCCGGGGAAATCGCCACGGCGAGACATAAGGGACTCTGCCCTGTACTGCAACGAGCTGGGGCCCGCACCCAAGGTGCGGGCCCCAGCTCGTACTGTGCGCGTGAGCGTCAGGCGGGAACGATGTTCTCCGCCGTCGGGCCCTTCTGGCCCTGCGCGATGTCGAAGCTCACCTTCTGGCCTTCGAGCAGCTCGCGGAAGCCCTGAGCGGCGATGTTCGAGTAGTGGGCGAACACGTCAGCGCCGCCACCGTCCTGCTCGATGAAGCCGAAACCCTTTTCCGCGTTGAACCACTTCACGGTGCCAGTAGCCATATGTAAATCTCCTTCGGGGCAGTGCATCGGGTCCCGCACTGTGCGGAAGCCGTGTCGCCGCGATGATTGCCCTGCCCGGAAAAAGACCGGAAATACAAAAGCACTCTCGTTGGCACCGAAGCCGGTGAGGGTGCTTGAAGTTCTGGGAACCACAACTGCAACTGATGTCGACAGTAGCACGCCGCGTTCTGCGGTGCGTGACGCGTGATTACGCTCCGCCTGTTGTCCCAGAAAACCTCATCAGGGGTCTCGGCTATTTCTCATTTCATGGGCACAGATATTGTTCGACCGGAACACCGCGCCGGGGCGGCGCCACGGCCGCGGGGGACCGCGTTCCCCGCCCCACCGGACCGCCCGCCGGGGCGCGTGGCCCGGTGGGCAGCGGCTTGCCGGCTCATTGAGCCTTTTCAGCGTTGCCTCTCCAGGGTGAGGACCGCGGCGGCGATGTCCGTCATGCGGTTCGGGCTGCAGCGGCTCCGGCGGAAGATCCGCC